>NZ_JBVJMF010000005.1:359153-486021 GCF_055584345.1 Streptomyces sp. NPDC104106 | reverse complement strand
CGTAGACGGCCACGCTCGCGATCCCGGCGTCCCGGCACGCCCGGGCCACGCGGACAGCGATTTCGCCACGGTTGGCGATGAGCACCTTGCGCACGATTGAGGCTCCCTCCTTGAAACAAGCCGAGTTTAGGGACTGCCGACACGGCACTTCGACCCGTCCCCAATGGTGAGCTTGCCCACACGGAGCGTGATTCGAGGCTCGCTCGACCCGCGAAAGCCCTTGTCGCACCTCAGTACGCAGGACTCCTGCGGGAAACCCTAGCCCTGTCATGTGGTCAAGGTCTCTGTGAGAGCGTGCTGCGGCCCACTCGGTTTCTTTGTCGAGTCCCTACGAATGGCCCAATGATTCTTTGCTGCGGCCCAAACCCTTGTCCCCCGGTTTACCCGTTAGTAGCGTTCGCGGGGGCTCGACGGGACCCGGGGCAACTCGAACGCTGGCACGAGAGTGGGTGGATCCGCGGTGGTGCGCAGGCCTGTGGCGTGGGTCGTGGCGGTCGTCCTTCTGGCGGAGGCGGTCTTCATCGCGGCGCTGAACTGGTTCCTCGGGGTCGTCGTCGACCGGCAGGACATGTCCCTGGCCGGCCTCGACCCCTCGGTGATGGCGACGTCCTCGAAGGTCGGCGGCGTCGTCTTCGGTCTCTACTTCGCCCTGTGCGCCCTGGTGGCCGTCCTGGTCGCGCTGCGCGACCGCGCCCCCGCGGGCTTCGGCCGGGTCCTGCTGATCAGCGCCGCGGTCGTGCACGGCCTGCTGGGCGCCTTCGCCTGGGGCCTGGTCGGCTGGACGGCGTTCCTGTTCATGGTGGTCGTGCTCGGACTCATCGTGCTGCTGCTGATGACCTACGACCGTGACGGCGGGGCGCGCGGGGCCGACTCCGGCGGCGGGGCGGGGCAGGACGGGGAGCCCGGTACCGCCGTCGAGCCGGGCGCGGCGGCCGAAGGGACGGCTCCGGGCGTGGCGGCCGTGCCGGCGTCCCGTCCCGCGGACGAGCCGCGGGACGGGGGCCGGCCGCAGGACGCGGACGGCGGGCCGCGGGGCTCCGTGCCCGCTCAGGCGGTCACTCGGCCGGCGCCCACAACTCCGTGATGCCGACGCCCAGTTCGGCCAGGAGCTTGCGCACCAGGGGCAGGCTGATGCCGATCACGTTGCCGTGGTCGCCGTCGATGCCCTCGATGAACGGCGCCGAACGGCCGTCCAGGGTGAAGGCCCCGGCGACGTAGAGGGGCTCGCCGGAGGCGACGTACGCGGCGATCTCCTCGTCGCTGGGCTCGCCGAAGCGGACCACGGTGGAGGCGGTCGCGGACACGTACCGCTTGGCCTCCGTGTCCCAGACGCAGTGCCCCGTCTGGAGGATCCCGGCCCGCCCGCGCATCGCCTTCCAGCGGGCGGTCGCCTCCTCGGCGTCGGCGGGCTTGCCGAGGGGCCGCCCGTCCAGCTCCAGCACCGAGTCGCAGCCGATCACCAGGGCGCCCTGCACCTCCGGCTTCGCCGCGACGACGGAGGCCTTCGCCTCGGCCAGGGCGAGCGCCAGCTCCGCCGGGGTGGGGGCGGTGACGGCGTCCTCGTCGACCCCGCTGACGATCACCTCGGGCGCGAGGCCGGCCTGCCGCAGCAGGCCCAGGCGGGCGGGGGACTGGGAGGCGAGCACGAGTCGCCTGCGGCGCGTAGCTGTCATGCGGTCAGGTTAGTCATGCGGTGCCGCGGGCTCATCTCAGGCCGATGACCAGCATGGTCAGGACCATCGCAACGGCCATGAAGAGGCCGAGCCGCCGGAGCATCTCCTGCGTCTCGCGCAGTTCCTCCGGCGGCTCGTCTTTCGGGTCGGACCACAGCACTCGTCCAGACTGCGGCCTCGGACGGGGCGGGCGCCTGAGTACCGCTACTCAAGTTGGCGCCCGGTGCCCGCCCGGTGCCGTGCCGGGAAGCTCACGCCGGCCAGTACGTGCGGGTCCAGGACGCCGGGCCCGGCTGGGGGAGGCGGGCCGCCGCGATCCGGGACGGGTCGGACCACGCGGCCCTCGGGCCCTGCGCGCCGGGCGGGACGGCCGCAGCCGCCGCGGCGCGGACGCGGACCACCGCCAGGGCGGCGGCCAGCTCCTCCGGGGTCGGGTTGCCTCGTACGACCTTGATGTTCATGACCGCTCCCAGGGTCCGCGGGGCCTTACAGGGGGATGTTGCCGTGCTTCTTCGGAGGCAGGGATTCCCGCTTCGTCCGCAGCTGACGCAGGCCGCGGACGATGTGGGCGCGGGTGTCGGACGGCATGATCACCGCGTCGATGTAGCCGCGCTCGGCCGCGACGTAGGGGTTGAGGAGGGTGTCCTCGTACTCCTGGATCAGGCGCGCGCGGACCGCCTCCAGATCCTCGCCGTTCGCCTCCGCCTCCGCGATCGTGCGCCGGTGCAGGATGTTGACGGCGCCCTGGGCGCCCATGACGGCGATCTGGGCGGTGGGCCAGGCGAGGTTGAGGTCGGCGCCCAGGTGCTTGGAGCCCATGACGTCGTAGGCGCCGCCGAAGGCCTTGCGCGTGATCACCGTGATGAGCGGGACCGTGGCCTCCGCGTAGGCGAAGATCAGCTTGGCGCCCCGGCGGATGATGCCCTCGTGCTCCTGGCCGACGCCGGGCAGGAAGCCGGGGACGTCCACGAAGGTCAGCACCGGGATGTTGAAGGCGTCGCAGGTGCGGACGAAGCGGGCGCCCTTCTCCGAGGCGGCGATGTCCAGGCAGCCGGCGAACTGCATCGGCTGGTTGGCGACGATGCCGACCGGGTGGCCCTCGACCCGGCCGAAGCCGGTGAGGATGTTCGGTGCGAAGAGCGCCTGGGTCTCGAAGAACTCGCCGTCGTCCAGGACGTGTTCGATCACCATGTGCATGTCGTACGGCTGGTTCGCGCTGTCGGGGACGACGGTGTCCAGCTCGCGGTCCTCGGCGCTGACGGCGAGGTCCGCCTCCTCCGGGAAGACCGGGGGCTCGGAGAGGTTGTTGGACGGCAGGTACGACAGCAGCTGCTTGACGTACTCGATGGCGTCCTTCTCGTCGCCCGCCATGTGGTGGGCCACGCCGGAGGCGGTGTTGTGGGTGCGGGCGCCGCCCAGTTCCTCGAAGCCGACGTCCTCGCCGGTGACGGTCTTGATGACGTCGGGGCCGGTGATGAACATGTGGGACGTCTGGTCGACCATCACCGTGAAGTCGGTGATCGCCGGGGAGTAGACCGCGCCGCCCGCGCAGGGGCCGACGACCAGGCTGATCTGCGGGATGACGCCGGAGGCGTGGGTGTTGCGGCGGAAGATCTCGCCGTACGCGCCGAGGGAGGCGACGCCTTCCTGGATGCGGGCGCCGCCGGAGTCGTTGATGCCGATGACCGGGCAGCCGGTCTTCAGCGCGAAGTCCATGACCTTGACGATCTTCTGGCCGTAGACCTCGCCGAGGGCGCCGCCGAAGACCGTGAAGTCCTGCGAGAACACCGCCACGGGGCGGCCGTCCACGGTTCCGTAGCCGGTGACGACGCCGTCGCCGTAGGGGCGGTTCTTCTCCAGGCCGAAGTTGGTGGAGCGGTGGCGGGCGAACTCGTCGAGCTCGACGAAGGAGCCCTCGTCGAGGAGGAGGGCGATCCGCTCACGGGCCGTCAGCTTGCCCTTGGCGTGCTGCTTTTCGACGGCACGTGCCGAGCCGGCGTGCGTCGCCTCGTCAATACGGCGCTGGAGATCCGCGAGCTTGCCCGCGGTCGTGTGGATGTCGCTCTCTTGGCGCTGTTCCGGCTCGGACATCGGGATCGCGGCTCCCTGCCTGCTCAAAAGGGGGGACGATTACTCATCCGTAGCGTAGTGGCGTGCCTACCGATCAGCAGTGCGGCGTTTCCCACACCTAGGGTGGCTTGCATGACGCCCCGAGATGCAGCAGATGACGGTCGTGACGCACGTGACAACGGCAGCCGTTGGTCCGATCTGGACCGTCCCCCTCTGAACGCCGCGGCGCTGCGGCGGGCCCTGGTGCGTGAGGGGGGCCTGTGGTCGGAGGTGGAGGTGGTGCAGCGCACCGGGTCCACCAACAACGACCTCGTGGCGCGGGCCGCGGCGGGCGAGGTGCCGGAGGGGGTGGTACTGGTGGCGGAGGAGCAGACCGCCGCGCGCGGCCGGCTGGACCGGCGGTGGACGGCGCCGCCCCGCTCCGGGCTGTTCTTCTCCGTGCTGCTGCGGCCGGCCGAGGTGCCGGTGGCGCGGTGGGGGTGGCTGCCGCTGCTCACCGGGGTCGCCGTGGCGACGGGGTTGTCCCGCGCCGCGGGGGTGGACACGGCGCTGAAGTGGCCGAACGACCTGCTGGTGACGGTGGGCGGCGAGGAACGCAAGGCGGGCGGGATCCTGCTGGAGCGGGCGGGCGAGGACGGTGTCGTCATCGGCGTCGGCATCAACGTCTCGCTGCGGGCGGACGAACTCCCGGTCCCGCAGGCGGGATCGCTCGCGCTGGCCGGGGCGGTGGGCACGGACCGGGACCCGCTGCTGCGGGCGGTGCTGCGGGCGCTGGAGGACTGGTACGGGCGGTGGCGGTCGGCCGGCGGCGATCCGGCCGCGTGCGGGCTGCAGGAGACGTACGCCGCCGGGTGCGCGACGTTGGGGCGCAGTGTGCGCGCGTCGCTGCCCGGCGACCGGACCGTGGTGGGGGAGGCGGTGGCGGTCGACGGCGACGGGCGGCTGGTCATCGCGACGGCGGAGGGTGTGCAGGAGCCGGTGGGTGCCGGGGACGTGGTGCACGTGCGGCCGGTGTGAGCGTCGCGTGTGCCCGCGGCGGCCTGCGCCGCGTCGGCGCCGTCAAGGGGCGCGGGGAACCGCGGGATCGGCCACGATGGAGGCGCAGTCCGCCATGGCGATCAGTCCCCCGCGCCTCGGCAGCTGAGCCATGTGACCGAGGAGCACGTACCCGGTGCCGAGCGCATACCCCCCGGGCCGAGACCGGCGGAGTGAGCTGGCGCACACCTGCCGTAGAGTTGAGGCCGGTCGATATCTGACCGTGACAGATCGGAAGGGCAGCAGGCGTGACCGTCGACGACACGGGCTCCGGAGCGGAACCGCAGGCCGACGACTCCGGCGAGGACCCGCTCGCGCTGCGTCTCGAACACCTCATCCTGGGTGCGGAGCGCCGCTACACCCCCTTCCAGGCGGCCCGCAGCGCCGGCGTCTCCATGGAGCTGGCGTCACGGTTCTGGCGGGCCATGGGGTTCGCCGACATCGGGCAGGCCAAGGCGCTGACCGAGGCCGACGTGCTGGCCCTGCGCCGCCTCGCCGGCCTCGTGGAGGCGGGGCTGCTGAGCGAGGCCATGGCGGTGCAGGTGGCCCGGTCCACGGGGCAGACCACCGCCCGGTTGGCCGAATGGCAGATGGACTCCTTCCTGGAGGGCCTGACCGAGCCTCCCGAGCCGGGCATGACCCGCACCGAGGTGACGTACCCGATCGTCGAACTGCTCCTGCCCGAACTGGAGGAGTTCCTGGTCTACGTGTGGCGGCGGCAGCTCGCCGCCTCGGCCGGGCGGGTGGTGCAGACCGGTGACGACGAGGAGATGGTCGACCGGCGGCTGGCCGTCGCGTTCGCCGATCTGGTGGGGTTCACGCGGCTGACCCGCCGGATGGAGGAGGAGGAGCTGGGGGAGCTGGTCGAGGCCTTCGAGACGACGGCCGCCGATCTGGTGGCCGCGCGTGGCGGGCGGCTGATCAAGACCCTCGGCGACGAGGTGCTGTACGCGGCCGACGACGCCGGTACGGCCGCGGACATCGCGTTGCGGCTGGTCGAGACGCTGGCGAACGACGAGACGATGCCCGAGCTGCGGGTGGGGATGGCGTTCGGCACGGTCACCACCCGGATGGGCGATGTCTTCGGTACGACCGTGAACCTCGCCTCGCGGCTGACCTCCATAGCGCCCCGGGACGCCGTGCTGGTGGACAGTGCCTTCGCCGAGGAGCTGATCCGGACCGGTGAGGCGCCCGCCTCCGAGGCGGAGGCGGCCGAGGCCGCGGCCGCCGCCGAGAAGGAGGGCGAGGAGCCGCCGGAGTACCGCTTCGCGCTCCAGCCGATGTGGCAGCGCCCGGTCCGCGGGCTCGGCGTGGTCGAGCCGTGGCTGCTGACCCGCCGGGACGCCCGCACCTGACCCCCCTTCCCCTCTTTATGTGCCGTCCAGGGCGTCCACGCACAGGCCGATCACCGGTACGCACAGCCCGCCGCCCGGGGCCGGGGTCGGGTGCGCGGTCGGTGCCGGGGATGCCGTGCTGGGGTCGGCCGTGGGCGTGGGTGTGGGCGCGGGGGTGGTGCGGGTCGGCCGTGGGGTCGCCGGTGGTGAGGGCCGTGGTGCGGTCGCGGTGGTCGGGGCCGCGCCGGTGGCCGTCGGGGAGGTGGATGCCGGCGGGGCGTGGCGGGGCGTCGGCGGGTTCGTCGCGGCCGGGCTTCTGCCGCCCATGGCCGAGGTCGCCGAGGGGAGCGGGATGGCGGAGACGGTGGGGGTGACCGGGTCGTCCGCCGTCGCCGCCGCCCGGGGCTCGGCCTCCGCCGTGCCGGCGGAGCCCACGCCGGAGTCGGCGGCCACCCGGACCAGGCTCAGGACGCCGGCGGCCAGGGCCAGGCCTCCGGCGGCGAACAGGATCTTGCGGGGGCGCGGTTTGCGGTGCCGTCCCCGGCGGACGCCGGCGGAAGCGGGGTCGGCGTCCGGTGCCGCTTCCGTCGCGGAACGTATCGGTGTCATGGCTTCCCCTCCCCGCCCGCGCCCCCGGTGCGCCGTGGCGGACGCACGCTATGCGGTCCTGTGGGTGATGTGCGGGGAGTCGGGCGGGATGTCACTCGAACGGGCGTAGGCCCCTGGGGTTTCCCGAGGTCGGGTACGGCTGCGATGATCGGGCCGACAGAGCGTTAACCCGCGTTAACACGTGAGTCGGAGGGTGCCATGAGCGAGGAGCGGTTCGGCGAGTTCGTGCTGGTGCGGCGGCACGGGCATGTCGCGGAGCTGGTGCTGGACCGGCCCAAGGCCATGAACGCCGTCTCCACCGGGATGGCCCGCTCGATCGGCGGTGCGTGTGCGGCGCTGGGTGCCGACCGGGACGTACGGGTGGTGGTGCTGACCTCCTCGCACGAGCGGGCGTTCTGCGTCGGAGCCGACCTGAAGGAGCGGAACTCCTTCAGCGACGCCGATCTGCTGCGGCAGCGGCCGGTGACGCGCGGGGCGTACACCGGGGTGCTGGAGCTGCCGATGCCGACGGTCGCGGCGGTGCACGGGTTCGCGCTGGGCGGCGGCTTCGAGCTGGCCCTGTCCTGCGACCTGATCGTGGCCGACCGTACTGCGGTGGTGGGGCTGCCGGAGGTGTCCGTGGGCGTGATCCCGGGCGGTGGCGGCACGCAGCTGCTGCCGCGGCGGGTCGGGGCGGCGCGCGCGGCCGAGCTGATCTTCTCGGCGCGGCGCGTGGAGGCCGCCGAGGCCGCCGAGTTGGGGCTGGTCGACCAGCTGGTGGACGAGGGGCGCGACCGGGAGGCGGCGCTGGCGCTGGGGGAGCGGATCGCCGGGAACTCGCCGGTCGGGCTGCGCGCAGCCAAGCGTGCCCTGCGGCTCGGACACGGGCTGGATCTGCGGGCCGGGCTGGAGGTCGAGGACGCGGCCTGGCGCTCGGTGGCGTTCTCGGGCGACCGGGCGGAGGGGGTCGCCGCCTTCAACGAGAAGCGCAGGCCCGAGTGGCCCGGTGAGTGACGTGCCGTAGCCGCCTTGTCCCTCCACCTGTTCGCCCCGCCAATGTCCCGAATGCATCAAATCATCCCTAACCTGGAGTAATGGGTGAGGACAAGCGGCTCGCGGCCGTCGTCGCGCTGGCGCAGGGGATGGCGGCGGCGCGCACTCCTCCGGAGTCGTGGCAGGCCGCCGCGGCCGGGGCGTGCCGGGCGCTGGACGGCAGCTTCGCCGCGCTGTCGGTGTGGGAGCGGGGGATGGGGCGGTTGCGGGTGCTGGTGAACGTGGGGGACCGGCGGCCGGACGAGGAGGAGTTCCCGGAGTCCGAGACCTATCCGGTGCACCAGTTCCCCGAGATCACCGAGTTCCTGCACGAGCGGTGGGCCGGCGGGGGCGGGCCCAATGCCTGGGTGGAGACCGCCGAGGGGACGGCCGCTGGGACGCCGGGGTACTTCCACCAGCGGGTCGCCGCCCTGCGTCGCCGGGGGCGCGGGTGCTGTGTCGTCGCCCCTGTCGTGCTGCACGGCCGGGCCTGGGGCGAGTTGTACGTCGCCCGCGCCGTGCGGGCCCCCGTGTTCGATCCCGGCGACGCCGAGTTCGCCACCGTCCTCGCCGCCGTCGTCGCCGCGGGTCTCGCGCAGAGTGAGCGGCTGGAGGAGGCCCGCCGGCTCGCGTTCACCGACTCCCTCACCGGACTGGCCAACCGCCGTGCCGTGGACGTCCGTCTGGAGCGGGCCGTCGAGCGGCACCGCGCCGAGGGCGTCGTCGTCAGTCTCGTGGTCTGCGATCTCAACGGGCTCAAGCGGGTCAACGACACACAGGGGCACGCCGTCGGCGACCGCCTGCTGGAACGGTTCGGCTCGGTGCTGTCGCTCTGCGGGGCGATGGTGCCGGGCGCGCTGGTCGCACGGCTCGGCGGGGACGAGTTCTGTCTTCTGGCCGTCGGGCCGCCCGCCGACGAGGTCGTCAAGGCCGCCGACGAACTGTGCCGCAGGGCCAGGGAGTTGGAGCTGGGGGAGGGGGTGGCGTGCGGGGTCGCGTCGACCGCCGACCCCATCGGGGAGGTGGGGGACGCGCGGCGGCTGTTCCGGCTCGCCGACGCCGCCCAGTACCGGGCCAAGGCGCTGCGCGCCGACCGGCCGGTGGTGGCGGGCCGGGAGGGCCCGCAGGACCCGGTCGTACGGCTGGCCGACGAGCCGCCGCACATCGCGCCCGCCGAGCGGCGCCGGTTCCGGGGGCGCCGACCGTGAGGCGAAGGCCACATGATTCGGTAAGGGGCACACCCGTTCCCCACTAGTGACATCCCCGCATTCAATGCGTACGCTCCTGAATATGGATATGCACACTGTGGTGGTGGGGACGTCCGGTGTCACGGCGTCCGACGTTCTCGCCGTGGCGCGCGGCGGCGCCCGCGTCGAGCTGTCGACGGAGGCGGTGGCGGCCCTGGCCGCGGCCCGGGAGATCGTGGACGCGCTGGCGGCCAAGCCGGACCCGGTCTACGGCGTCTCCACCGGCTTCGGAGCCCTGGCGACCCGGCACATCAGCCCCGAACTGCGCGCCCAGCTGCAGCGCAACATCGTCCGCTCGCACGCCGCCGGCATGGGGCCGCGGGTCGAGCGGGAAGTCGTACGGGCCCTGATGTTCCTGCGCCTGAAGACCGTCTGCTCCGGCCACACCGGTGTGCGCCCCGAGGTCGCGCAGACCATGGCCGACGTGCTGAACGCCGGCATCACCCCCGTCGTGCACGAGTACGGCTCCCTCGGCTGCTCCGGCGACCTCGCGCCCCTGTCCCACTGCGCCCTCGCACTCATGGGGGAAGGGGACGCCGAGGGGCCCGACGGGGTCGTGCGGCCGGCGGGCGAGCTGCTCGCCGAGCACGGGATCGAGCCCGTCGAGCTGCGCGAGAAGGAGGGCCTCGCCCTGCTCAACGGCACCGACGGCATGCTCGGCATGCTGATCATGGCCCTCGCCGACCTCGGCACCCTCTACACGTCCGCCGACATCACCGCCGCCCTCAGCCTGGAGGCGCTGCTCGGCACCGACAAGGTGCTCGCGCCCGAACTGCACGCCATCCGGCCGCATCCGGGGCAGGGCGCCTCGGCCGCCAACATGCTGGCCGTGCTGAAGGGCTCCGGGCTCACCGGGCACCACCAGGACGACGCGCCCCGCGTCCAGGACGCCTACTCCGTGCGCTGCGCCCCGCAGGTCGCCGGCGCCGGCCGGGACACGATGGCGCACGCCCGGCTGGTCGCCGAGCGCGAGCTGGCCTCCGCCGTCGACAACCCGGTCGTCCTGCCCGACGGGCGCGTGGAGTCCAACGGCAACTTCCACGGCGCCCCGGTCGCCTACGTCCTGGACTTCCTGGCCGTCGCCGCCGCCGACCTCGGCTCGATCGCCGAGCGCCGCACCGACCGGCTGCTCGACAAGAACCGCAGCCACGGGCTGCCGCCGTTCCTCGCGGACGACGCGGGCGTCGACTCCGGGCTGATGATCGCCCAGTACACGCAGGCCGCGCTCGTGAGCGAGATGAAGCGGCTCGCCGTACCGGCCTCCGCCGACTCCATCCCGTCCTCCGCCATGCAGGAGGACCACGTGTCCATGGGCTGGTCGGCCGCGCGCAAGCTGCGCACCGCCGTCGACAACCTCACCCGGATCATCGCGATCGAGCTGTACGCGGCCACCCGCGCCATAGAACTGCGCACGGGTCTGACGCCGGCGCCGGCGTCCCGGGCGGTCATCGAGGCCGCGCGCGCCGCCGGGGTGGCGGGTCCGGGCCCGGACCGGTTCCTCGCGCCCGACCTGGCCGCGGCCGACGCCTTCGTGCGCGGCGGCCACCTCGTCACCGCGGCGGAGTCGGTCACCGGCCCGCTGCGATAGGAGGCGCAGAGGGGGCCCCGCCGTCGTGCGGGGCCCCCTCTGCACAGGCGAAGCAGGTCAGAAGCCCAGCCGCTCGCGGCGCACCGAATACACCACGAAGCCGGCGCCCACGGCGAGGAAGAGGGTGCCGCCGACGACGTACGGCGTGGTGTCGGGGCTGCCGGTGTCGGCGAGTTCGGTGGCGTCCGCCGCGTTCCGCGCGGTCTCCGAGGTCACCTGCGACACGGCGCGGGCCTGCTGGGTGAGCTGCGTCGTCGAGTACTCGGACACCGCCGCTCTGGCCTTGGTGTCCGCCGAGGAGTCCTGCGAGGCGTTCGCGGACGGGACGAACCACAGCGCGCAGAGCAGAGTGCCCGCGGCGGTGGCGGTCAGCAGCGGACGGCGAGCGGATGACACGGAATATCGATCCCCTTGTGACGCTGGCGAATTGGCCGTGTGGGGCGATGTTAGTGAAAGTCGCGGGTCACAGGAAAGTCACGGAAGCTTTCGGTCGTACGCTCGCGCCATGAACGCTGAAGAGACATCACGGTTTGTACGCCTTCGGGTGGAGCTGGTCCTCGAAGTGCAGGACGAGGACGAGGTGACCAAGGCCGCCCTGCGCCGCGTCGCGCAGGACTCGGAGCTGCCGCAGGCCGAGCGCACGCACGCCGAGGGCGCTGTGACGGAAGACACCGCCGAGGCCCTCGCCTATCTCGTGGACCCGTTCGACCTGGTCAGCGAGGTGCCCGGAATCGAGCTGCAGCAGGCGTCCTGGTCGAGCGAGCGGATCGAGTACGACCCCGATTCGCCCGAGTGGGACCTGGACGAGGATGATGGGGAGGGCGACGACGAGGGCGAAGCGGACGGCATGGGCTGAGCGTCCCGGGGGCAGATTCGACCCCGGACGGCAACCGCCGTCCGGGGTTTCGTCGTCTCACGGAGCGCACGGGCCGCCTCCCGCACCACAGCCGCACCCCCGCGGAACGTGGTGTGCCCCACAGATCCAGTGGGTGCGGAACGGGACGGCACGGCCGTAGCGTTGGACGTTTGAAGGTCTTACGGGGACTCTCGGGGATTCGCGACTCGGCAACGATGGAGAAGCTTGTGATGACGGACAGTAAGCGGCGCAAGGGTCTGATGACCGCGTCCGCCCTGCTCGGCAGTGTGCTGATGCTCTCGGCCTGTTCCGGCGGTGGCAAGGCCTCCGCCAGCGGCGACAGCTCGCAGGCCAAGGCCGACGCGGCCGCCGCGCAGAAGTCGTCCGAGGCGCAGATCACGATCACGCCCAAGGACGGCTCCGACAACGCCTCCATCAACAACTCCGCCGCCGTCACCGTCGCCAAGGGCACCCTCACCGGAGTGCAGATGACCACGCAGGACGGCAAGGCCGTCGCCGGTCAGCTCTCCGCCGACAAGCACAGCTGGAAGCCGACCGTCCAGCTGGACCGTTCCACCACGTACAAGGTCGCCGCCGAGGCCAAGGACTCCCAGGGCCGTGTGGCGCACGAGAACGCGTCCTTCACCACGGTCTCGCCGGCCAACAGCTTCATAGGCAGCTACACCCCGGACGACGGCTCCACGGTCGGTGTGGGCATGCCCGTGTCGTTGAACTTCGACAAGGCGATCACCAACAAGGCGGCCGTCCAGAAGGGCATCACCGTCACCTCCAGCAGCGGCCAGGAGGTCGTCGGCCACTGGTTCGGCGCCAACCGCCTGGACTTCCGGCCCGAGCAGTACTGGAAGGAGGGCTCCACCGTCACGGTGAAGCTCGCGCTCGACGGCGTCGAGGGCGCCAAGGGCGTCTACGGCGTCCAGCAGAAGACGGTCACCTTCCACATCGGCCGCAACCGGGTGTCGTACGTCGACGCCAAGACCAAGCAGATGAAGGTCACCCAGGACGGCAAGGTCGTCAAGACCATCCCGATCTCCGCCGGTTCGCCCCAGCACACCACCTACGAGGGCCAGATGGTGATCTCGGAGAAGTTCACCCAGACCCGGATGAACGGCGCGACGGTCGGCTTCACCGACTCCGACGGCAAGGGCGAGTACGACATCAAGGACGTGCCCCACGCCATGCGCCTGACCAGCTCCGGCACGTTCATCCACGGCAACTACTGGGGCGGGCCGTCGGTCTTCGGCAACGTCAACACCAGCCACGGCTGCGTCGGCCTGCAGGACGTGAAGGGCGCGGGCGACCCCAACATGCCGGCCGCGTGGTTCTACAGCAACTCGCTGATCGGTGACGTCGTGGTCGTGCAGAACACCGGCGACAAGACGGTCCAGCCGGACAACGGCCTCAACGGCTGGAACATGAACTGGGCGCAGTGGAAGGCCGGTTCGGCCGTCTGACGTCCCGTTCCCCACGGTTTCTGATGCCGCCCCCAGGGGCGGCATCAGTGTCTTTGGGCCTCCCTGGGGGCGGGCCGTGTTGTTCACCTACCTGAGGCGCGAACGAGCGCGAAGAAGGCGCCGCGGCCGGCCGCCATCCGCAAGGGAAAGATCACGGTAAGGGAGAACGCCGGGACCCGACCGCAGCCCCGGCGGCGGCGCAACACCGCGTTTTCCTGGGGAACTTCGCGGTCGTGTAACGGTGACCCGCCTGCCGGGTAACAGTTTCCCGGCCTTTCTCTTACCGCCCTCTCAATCGTTGAGGCGTTTGACGACCCCCCGGCATACTGCGTGATCCGGGGGGTGACCCATGCGTGCACGACCGCCCCCGGCCCGGGTGGACGGGGAATTCACCCGGCACTGACGTCTCCAGGGGGAGAACTTGCGCAGACAGGTGAAAAGCGCCGCCGCGGCCGGTGCGGCCGCGGCGGCGGTCGTCGCCCTCGCCACGGGTATGACCAGCCCGGCGCCGGCGCGCCCCACCCAGCGTCCGCCGACCGCCGCCACCGCGCTCACCGCGACGACCCGGGTCGCCCTCATCACCGGGGACCGGGTCACCCTGGACGCCAAGGGCCGGATCGTCGGGCTGGAGCGGGCCGAGGGCCGCGAGCACATACCGTTCCAGGTCCGCAGGACCGGCGGTCACACGCTCGTCGTCCCCGCCGACGCGGCCCGGCTGCTGGCCTCCGGCACGCTGGACCAGCGGCTGTTCGACATCACCGAGCTGAACAAGGCCGCCACCCGCAAGGCCCAGAAGAACGGCCTGAAGGTCATCGTCGGCTACCGCGACGGCGCCGCGACCGCGAAGGCGGACGTCCGTGACGCGGGGCGGCTGCGGCGCAGCCTGACCGCGCTCGACGCCGACGCCGTACAGACCCCGGTAGGCGACACCACGGCGCTGTGGCACGCCGTCACCAGCGGCGACAGCGCGGCCCCCGGCATCGCGCACGTCTGGCTCGACGGCGTCCGCAAGGCCTCCCTGGACCGGTCCGTGCCGCAGATCGGCGCCCCCGCCGCGTGGCGCACCGGCTACACCGGCAAGGGCGTGAAGGTCGCCGTCCTCGACACCGGCGTCGACACCGGTGTCGAGGACCTGACGGGCCAGGTGATCGCGTCC
This sequence comes from Streptomyces sp. NPDC104106, assembly GCF_055584345.1. NCBI lineage: Bacteria > Bacillati > Actinomycetota > Actinomycetes > Kitasatosporales > Streptomycetaceae > Streptomyces > Streptomyces sp. NPDC104106. The sequence goes on along the minus strand of NZ_JBVJMF010000005.1, from coordinate 471,970 downwards.
AGGAACTTCACCGGCGCCAAGGACGCCGACGACCACTTCGGGCACGGCACCCACGTCGCCTCCATCGTCGCGGGCACCGGCGCCGAGTCCGGCGGCAGGTACAAGGGCGTCGCACCGGACGCCGAGATCCTCAACGGCAAGGTCCTGGACGACACCGGCTCCGGTGAGGACTCCGGCATCCTCGCCGGCATGGAGTGGGCAGCCGCCCAGGGCGCCCAGGTCGTCAACCTCAGCCTCGGCGGCTACGACAGCCCCGGCGTTGACCCCCTCGAAGCCGAGGTGAACAAACTGTCCGGGACCAGGGGCATCCTGTTCGCGGTCGCCGCGGGCAACGACGGTCCCCACTCGCTCGGCTCACCGGGCAGCGCGGACGCCGCGCTCACCGTCGGCGCCGTCGACGACAAGGACCGGCTCGCCGACTTCTCCGCCACCGGCCCGCGCGCCGGCGACGGCGCGATCAAACCGGACGTGACCGCGCCCGGCGTGGACATCACCGCCGCCGCGGCGCGGGACAGCGTCCTCGGCCACGAGGTCGGCGAGAAGCCCGAGGGCTACCTGTCCCTGTCCGGCACCTCGATGGCCACCCCGCATGTCGCGGGCGCCGCCGCGATCCTGAAGCAGGAGCACCCCGACTGGGGCTACGCCGAGCTGAAGAGCGCGCTGACCGGCTCCGCCAAGGGCGGCGCCTACACGCCGTTCCAGCAGGGCGCCGGCCGTGTCGCCGTCGACAGGGCCATCGCCCAGACGGTCATCGCCGACCCCGTCTCGGTGAACTTCGGCGTCCAGCAGTGGCCGCACACCGACGACAGGCCGGTCACCAGGAAGGTGACGTACCGCAACCTCGGCGACCAGCCCGTCACCCTCACCCTGAGCAGCACCGCCACCGACCCCCGCGGCAAGCCCGCCCCGGCGGGCCTCTTCACGCTCGGCGCCTCACGCGTGACGGTCCCGGCACACGGCACGGCCTCCGTCGGCCTCACCGCCGACACCCGGCCGGGCGGCGCCGTCGACGGCGCCTACTCCGCGTACGTGACCGCGACCGGCGACGGCCAGAGCGTACGCACGGCCGCGGCGGTCACGCGCGAGGTGGAGTCGTACGACGTCACGCTGAAGGTCATCGGACGCGACGGCAAGCCCGCGAAGTACTACAGCGCGGGCCTCGACGGCGTCGCCGGTCTCGCGGAGGGCACGCAGCAGAGCCCGTACGACCCGTCCGGCACGGTGAGGGTGCGCGTGCCCAAGGGCACCTACATCCTCAACTCCTACGTCTACCGGGACAAGGACGGCACCGGGGGCACCGACTGGATCGCCCAGCCCAGGCTGACCGTCACCAGGAAGCAGACGATCACCCTCGACGCGCGCACCACGAAGCCGGTCGACATCACCGTCCCGGCCAAGGGCGTCACGTCACGGTTCGCCTACCCCGGGTACGCCGTCACGCTCGGCAGCGGCCAGTACGGCTACGGCGCCTTCCTGGACTCGTACCGGAACTTCCGCAGCGCCCACCTGGGCCCGCCGCTGCCCGCCGGGTCGCTGTACCAGCAGTGGGACGGCCACTGGACCAAGGGCGCGAGCGAGGAGTACGACATCACGACCGGCGCCCCGGTCAGTCAGCTCGCCACGGGCTACACCAAGCACTTCACGGCGGGCGAGCTGGCCACCGTCAAGGCCCGGCTCGGTGCCGCCGCGAGCGGCAAGACCGGCTCGCTCAGCGCCGTCGGCTGGCTGCCCGGCGCGGACGGCGCCACCTCCATCAGCTTCCAGCAGAAGCTGCCCGGCACCCGGACCCTGCACCTGTCCGCCACGGGCGGGGTGAACTGGCAGCTGCACTTCACCCAGAACGACGGCGCCGGACCGGGCGCGGTCCCCGACACGGACTACCAGATCGGCGAGTTCACGTTCAAGGCCGGCCGCACCTACACCAAGACCGTCAACACCGCCGTCTTCGCCCCGCACGTCGGAGCCGGCCTGGGGCTGTTCCGCGACGGCGACAAGATCTACGGCTCGCTGCCGCTGTTCGCCGACTCCGGCAGACACGCCGGGTACTCCGACTTCACCTCGGTGAAGACGACCCTGTACCGCGACGGCACCGTGGTCGGCTCCAACGACGACCCGCTGCTCGGCGAGAAGGCCTTCACGGTGCCGGCCGGTGACGCCGCCTACCGGCTGACCACCTCGGTCGCGCGCTCGGCGCGGGTCGCGCGCGCCTCCTCCCGGATCGACGCGACCTGGACCTTCCGCTCCCGCGAGCCGTCCGGCGACTTCGCCGAACTGCCGGCCTCCGCCCTGCGCTACGGCGTCCGGACCGGCCTGGACAGCAGCGTCCCCGCCGGCCGGACGGTCACCTTCCCGGTCACCGTCGAGGGCGCGGCCGCGGGCCGGAACCTGAAGTCCCTGACGGTCTACGTCTCCTACGACGGCAGGACCTTCACGAAGGTCGACGTCCGCGCCGGGAGGATCACCCTGAGGAATCCCGCGAAGGGCAGGTTCCTCTCCCTGCGCGCCAGGATCGCCGACAGACAGGGCAACACCTCGGACATCACCGTCTGGGACGCGTACGGGGGCAGTTGAGTCACGGCACGGACGGGGCCGGGCGCGTCGCGTCCGTGCCCCAGCTGGCCAGCAGCCGCAGGGAGTCGGCGGAGACGGAGCCCGGCTCGGCGTGGTAGGTGATCAGGGACTGCTCGGAGCCGTCCGCCAGCCGGAAGGACTCGAAGTTCAGGGCCAGGTCCCCGACCAGCGGATGGTGCAGCTGCTTGACGCCGTGGCTCTTCTCCTTGACGTCGTGGGTGGCCCACAGCCGCCGGAACTCCTCGCTCTTGACCGAGAGTTCGCCCACCAGCGCCGACAGCCGCGGGTCGTCGGGGTGGCAGCCGGCGTCCATGCGCAGCGAGCACACGATGTCGATCGCCTTCTGCTGCCAGTCCACGAACAACTCGCGGTACTCGGGCCGCAGGAAGACCAGCCGCGCCCAGTTCCGCTCGTGCGGCGCCAGCTCCGCCCAGTCGCCGAAGAGCGCCGCCGCCATCCGGTTCCACGCGAGGATCTCCGAGCGCCGCCCGGCGATGTACGCCGGCACGCCCTCCATCGTGTCCAGCAGCTGCCGCAGCGCCGGCCGCACCTGCTGCTGGCGCGCCGCCGGCTTCTTCTTGAGCGCCGCCGGCTTCGCCAGATGGGTGAGGTGGGCGTGCTCGGCGTCCGACAGCCGCAGGGCGCGGGCGATCGCGTCCAGCACCTCCGCCGAGACGTTCCGGCCGTTGCCCTGCTCCAGCCGCGTGTAGTACGCCACCGACACCCCGGCCAGCTGCGCCAGCTCCTCGCGGCGCAGCCCCGGCACCCGGCGGTGCCGGCCGAAATCCGGCAGTCCCACGTCCTCCGGCTTCAGCCGGGCCCGCCTGCTGCGCAGGAACTCGCTCAGCTCGGCGCGCCGGTCCAGGGCGTGCCCCGGACCGGCCGCGGCCGTGTCCTGCGCCTGCCCGCCGTACCCGCCCTGTGCGTCGCTGTGCTCCATGCCTCCAGTATTCCTGGTGGTACGCACGTCATCCTGACCCCGCCAGTAGTACGCACACCGGTCGTACGCAGGACCGTGACCTGGGTGGACGGCGGCGGATGGGGCACTCTGGGACGGTGCCCGGCCGAAGGCGGCCGGGCGCGAGACACCCTCTAGGAGAACCCTGGCATGACCACTGTTGCTGCGTACGCCGCGCCCGCCGCGAAGGCCCCGCTGGAGCGGACGACCATCGAGCGGCGCGCGGTCGGCGAGTTCGACGTCCTGATCGACATCAAGTTCGCCGGTATCTGCCACTCCGACATCCACCAGGTCCGCGACGGCTGGCGGCCCGGCACCTTCCCGATGGTGCCCGGCCACGAGATCGCGGGCGTCGTCAGCGAGGTGGGCGCCGGCGTGACGAGGTTCGCCGTCGGCGACCGGGTGGGCGTCGGCTGCATGGTCGACTCCTGCCGCGAGTGCGACAACTGCAAGGCCGGCCTGCAGCAGTACTGCTCGGGCGGCGGCCCGACCTGGACGTACAACGGCACCGGCAAGGACGGGCAGCCGACGTACGGCGGTTACGCGCAGAAGATCGTCGTGGACGAGAACTTCGTCGTCCGTATCCCCGACGGTCTCGCCCTGGACGTGGCCGCCCCGCTGCTCTGCGCCGGCATCACCACCTACTCGCCGCTGCGCCACTGGAACGCCGGCCCCGGCAAGAAGGTCGCCGTCGTCGGCCTCGGCGGTCTCGGGCACGTGGCCGTGAAGCTCGCGCACGCGCTCGGCGCGGAGGTCACCGTCCTGTCGCAGTCCCTGCGCAAGAAGGACGACGGCCTGAAGCTCGGCGCCGACCACTACCACGCCACCAGCGACCCGAAGACCTTCGAGGAACTGGCCGGCACGTTCGACCTGATCCTGAACACGGTCTCGGCCCCGCTCGACTTCGCCGCCTACTTCTCCCTGCTGCGCACCGACGGCAGCCTGGTCAACGTGGGCCTGCCGGAGGAGCCGGTCCAGATCGTCCTGCAGACCCTGTCCGGCGGCCGCCGCAGCCTGAGCAGCTCCAGCATCGGCGGCATCCCCGAGACCCAGGAGATGCTGGACTTCTGCGCCGAGCACGGCATCGGCGCCGAGATCGAGCTGATCGGCGCGCAGGAGATCAACGAGGCGTACGAGCGGGTGCTGTCGAGCGACGTCCGCTACCGCTTCGTGATCGACACGGCCACGATCTGAGCCGCGTGAGCGAGGGGCCCCGGCGGAAGGTGCCGCCGGGGCCCCTCAGCGGACCCGGAACCTGCGAACCGCCCCCGGACGCGCCTCGACCGCCGCGCGGACCTGTTCCAGCGCCCCGAACCCCTCCCGGGCCCCGGCGCCCACGCCCGCGAGCGCGGCACTTCCGGTCGCACACCGATGCCACCCCGCTGCACGGCAGACACCCGCTGCTCCTGCTGTCGCCCGGCTTTGCCATGCCCCGCACGGAGATCACCAGATTCGCCGAGGACCTGGCCGGCCGAGGCTGCGTCGTCGCCCTGGTCGACCACACGTCGGCCGCTCAGCGCGGCAGGCTCGCCGGGCTGCCGCCGTTGGCCTCGTAACCGGCTACCGCCAGCGCGCGGTAGACGGCGAACTCGGCGGCCGGGTCCGCGGACAGGGTCCAGGGCAGGGCGCCGACGTGCCCGTCGACGTGTATCAGCTGCTGCATGGCCTCCGCCCAGCGCTCGGCGCGGACCAGGAAGAAGATCAGCAGATGGCGGACGTGCGCGAGCATCGGGTCGTCGGGGCGGGCCGCGTGCACCGCGTGCAGGGCGCCGTGCATCGCCTTCGTGACGACCTCGCTGCGGTAGAAGCCCGCCACCAGGTTGACCTCGGGGAGGTGCTCGAAGACCGCGAAGAGCGGCAGCGCGGCGAGCAGCGAGCCCCGCGGGGCGCGGGCGGCGGCGGCCTCGGTGAAGGAGTACGCCAGCTCGCGGGAACCGTGCCACTTCTCGCACCAGTAGTGCAGCGCCGCCAGGTGTGCGCCCATGTGATGCGGAGTGCGATCGAGGATCTTCAGCCAGAGCTGCTCGAACTCCGCCTGGGGATAGGCCAGTCCACGCGCGATGGACAGCTCGATGATGTACGGCACGGGGTCGCCGGGTGCCAGCAGCGCCGCCTGCCCGCACGTCTCCCGCGCCTCCTCCATGATGATCCGGAAGTCGTCCGTGCCCGGTGACGACGTACGCCACGCCTGCTGCACCAGGAACTCGGCGTGCACCGCGGCACCGCCGGCGTCCTTGGGTTGCTCGGCCCGCCACACCCGCAGCCACTGGCCGCCCGGCGTCTCGTGCACCCCTCCGGGCCGCTGCTGCAGCTCCAGCGCGGCGGCGCCCGCGAAGGCCTGCACGCGCTGCCAGCGCTGCTCGCCCTCCTTCTCGGTGCCGGCCAGCAGCTGCGCGGCCGCGCGATAGTCCTGCGTGCGCTGCACCAGCTCCAGCACGTCCAGCAGGTCCTGGTCCGGGCCCGGCATGCGCACGTCCAGCTCTTCCTGGCGCACGAAGCCGTAGTCCGCCGGGTCGGCGGCGTCAGGGTGTCCCGGGGGGACCTGCTCGATCACCCCGCGCCTGCGCCGCAGGAACGGGAGCAGGACGAAGCTCAGCATGAGCAGCGCCATCAGCAGCCAGAGAATCGCCATGCCTCAAGCGAACCAGACGCCGCCGACAAAAGGCCAACCCCGCCGCGAGGCTGTGGACAACTCCCGTCCAGGGCATGACAGGCAGCCCCTCGTGCGGCGGCACGGCCGAGGGGGGGAGGCCGCCTCGTCGGCACAGGGAAATCCCTTCGTTCCGCACACCCCGCCGTGCTCCTCCCGCCCGGCGGGCGACGGCATCCGGTCAGGCGCATTACGCTCGGTGCTCATGAGCGACAGGCACATCAGTCAGCACTTCGAGACCCTCGCGATCCACGCCGGCAACACCGCGGATCCCCTCACCGGCGCGGTCGTCCCGCCCATCTACCAGGTGTCGACCTACAAGCAGGACGGCGTCGGCGGGCTGCGCGGCGGTTACGAGTACAGCCGCAGCGCCAACCCCACCCGTACCGCCCTGGAGGAGAACCTCGCCGCGCTGGAGGGGGGCCGTCGCGGCCTCGCGTTCGCCTCCGGTCTCGCGGCCGAGGACACCCTGCTGCGCACGCTGCTGACCCCCGGCGACCACGTCGTCATCCCCAACGACGCCTACGGCGGCACCTTCCGCCTCTTCGCCAAGGTCGCCACCCGCTGGGGCGTGGAATGGTCCGTCGCCGACACCAGCGACCCGGCCGCCGTCCGCGCCGCGCTCACCGCGAAGACCAAGGCCGTCTGGGTGGAGACCCCCTCCAACCCGCTGCTCGGCATCACCGACATCGCCGCCGTCGCCCAGGTCGCCCACGACGCGGGCGCGAGGCTCGTCGTCGACAACACCTTCGCCACGCCCTACCTCCAGCAGCCGCTGTCGCTCGGCGCGGACGTCGTCGTGCACTCCCTGACCAAGTACATGGGCGGGCACTCGGACGTGGTCGGCGGCGCGCTGATCGTGTCCGACCAGGCGCTCGGCGAGGAACTGGCCTACCACCAGAACGCGATGGGCGCCGTCGCCGGCCCCTTCGACTCCTGGCTGGTGCTGCGCGGCACCAAGACCCTCGCGGTGCGCATGGACCGGCACAGCGAGAACGCCACGAAGATCGCCGACATGCTGACCCGGCACGCGCGCGTGACGCACGTGCTCTACCCCGGCCTGCCCGACCACCCCGGCCACGAGGTCGCCGCCAAGCAGATGCGGGCGTTCGGCGGCATGGTGTCCTTCCGCGTCGAGGGCGGCGAGGAGGCCGCCGTCGAGGTCTGCAACCGCGCGAAGGTGTTCACCCTCGGCGAGTCGCTCGGCGGTGTGGAGTCCCTGATCGAGCACCCCGGCCGGATGACGCACGCCTCCGCGGCGGGCTCCGCGCTGGAGGTCCCCGCCGACCTGGTGCGCCTGTCGGTCGGCATCGAGAACGTCGACGACCTGCTCCAGGACCTCCAGCAGGCCCTGAGCTGAGCCACCCCCCACCCGCACCCGCCGCTCACCAGCCGGTGAGCGGCGGGGTCGTCTGGGAGGGCGGCTGCGTCCACGGGTGCACGCGGGCCGCCCACACGCCGAACGCGACGGCCGCGGCCCACGCCAGCAGCCACAGCACCCGTCGGACCTGCTGTGCTCGCCGCAGCAGGCGCTCGCCGCGCCGCACCGCCTGCGCGCACAGGTCCGGCGGCACCGGTGCCGGGGCCCGCTCCATGATCCGCCGTACGGCGGCCTCCCGTTCGGCCCGGTTCACGATGCCCTCCCCGCGCGCGTGGTGCCGCGCGTACCGCGTCGCGCAGGGCTCATCGCGTCCTCCACGCCCTCCACACGCGCGCGTGCACGGCTCGTCACGGCAGCGCACTCCTCATGACGACAGCGCTGCCTCACGACGGCGCCGCCTTCGTGCCCACCGCGCGTGGGGGTACCGGACGGGCCGGGTGCAGCACGGTGGCGGTCGCGCGGTCGCAGATGGTGTGCACGCGCTCGGTCGGCAGCCCCAGCAGGGCCGCCGTCTGCTGCTCGGCGACGCCCTCGTAGAGCCGCAGCACCAGGATCAGCCGTTCCCGCGGGTCGAGGTCGGCGAGCGGGCTGCGCGGATCGGGCCGGGCGCGCCCGAGGACGGCGTACCGGCGCCAGGTCGCGCGCGCGAAGCGGTCGGCGAGGTGTCGGCGGGCGCAGTCGTACGGATCCTCGCCGCGCAGCCGTTCCCAGCGCGCGTAGGTGTGGGCGAGCGCGTGCGTCAGCAGGCGCCGCGCGCGCGGGTTGGCGTCCGGCGCCTCCGCGGTGAGCAGCGTGGCGGCGTGCAGCAGGCGCCCCGCGGCGCCCGCGACGAACGCCTCGAACTCCCGGGCCCGGCGGGCATTTCGGGCCATCTGCCGCTCACGCACCGTGCCTCCCCCTGCCGGGGGCCCTGTCCGGTACGGGACAGGTGAACCGCGTACGACGCAGGACCCGGTCTCATATGAGGGCAGCCGCGCCCCCGGGTCAAGAGGCCGGAACCCACCGGCCGGCACGGCGCCGGCCCCGGCACACCGGCCACGCCCGGGCGACCCACGCGGATCATGCAAGGCACCCTGTACGCCGGCCCTCCGCGGGCAGCCCACACGCGGGCGGCCGGGGTGGCAGCCACCCGCACGCCACCCGCGCGTCCGCGATCGGCTGGCGCCCGCGTGGTCAGGAGGCCGGCTGCTGTTCCGCCGGCGCGGTGCCCGGTGCCATGCGGGCGGACAGGGCGCGGTTGAAGCGGGTGAGCAGCGAGCAGAACTGCTCGCGCTCCTGCGGCTCCCAGTCCTCGGTCAGCTCGGCCATCAGCTGACGCCTGGAGCCGCGCACCTCCTCCAGCCGGGCCGCCCCGCGCGGGGACAGCTGCAGCACCACGGCCCGCCCGTCCTCGGGGTGCGAGGTGCGCTTGACGAGCCCGGTGTCGACCAGCGGGGCCACCTGCCGGGTGACCGTGGAGGAGTCGATGCCCATGCTCGCGGCCAGCGCCTTCACGCCCATCGGACCTTCCCGGTCGAGGCGGTTGAGCAGCAGGTACGCCGCGCGGTCCATGGAGTTGCGCACGTGCCCGACACCCCCGAGCCGCGTCTGTTCGGCACGGCGCGCGAACACCGCCACCTCGTGCTGGAGGGTGTCGAGGAGGCCGGTGTCACCGACGGTCGTCATGTCCATCGACATTTCAGGTGTTGTGGGCATGGCCGGAGGCTCGCTTCATGAAGGGCTGCTGGTTGGGGGACAGGGTACGCGGCCCGGGCGCGGACCGTACCGGCCCGGAGCAAACCGGTCTCGGAGCTTGGTCACACCCGCCGCGTACGTCCGTGAACTGCGATGCTGGAGTCATGAGCTACGGCACGGCTGACTCCTTGCGTTCCGTCACCCTCGACGACGTGCGCGGCGCCCAGAAGATGCTCTCGGGTGTGGCACGGGTGACCGCGATGGAGGGCAGCCGCCACCTGTCCCAGCTGGTCGGCGCGCCGGTGCACCTCAAGTGCGAGAACCTCCAGCGGACCGGCTCGTTCAAGCTGCGCGGCGCCTACGTACGGATCGCCGGGCTGCTGCCGGAGGAGCGGGCGGCCGGGGTGGTCGCGGCGAGCGCCGGCAACCACGCGCAGGGCGTGGCACTGGCGTCCTCGCTGCTGGGCGTGCACGCCACGGTGTTCATGCCGAAGGGCGCGCCGCTGCCGAAGATCAGCGCGACCCGCGACTACGGCGCGGAGGTGCGCCTGCACGGCCAGGTGGTGGACGAGACGCTGGCCGCCGCCGAGGAGTACGCGGCCGCGACGGGCGCGGTGCTCATCCACCCCTTCGACCACCCGGACGTCATCGCCGGTCAGGGCACGGTCGGCCTGGAGATCCTGGAGCAGTGCCCGGAGGTGCGCACGATCGTCGTGGGCGTCGGCGGCGGCGGGCTCGCGGCCGGCATCGCGGTGGCGGTGAAGGCGATCCGCCCGGACGTCAGGATCGTCGGCGTGCAGGCGGAGGGCGCGGCGGCCTATCCCCCCTCGCTGTCCGCCGGGCACCCGGTGTCGGTGCAGAACCCGGCGACGATGGCCGACGGCATCAAGGTGGGACGGCCCGGGGTGGTGCCGTTCGGGATCGTCAAGGACCTGGTCGACGAGGTGCGCACGGTCAGCGAGGGCCGGCTGTCGGCCGCGCTGCTGCTGTGCCTGGAGCGGGCCAAGCTGGTCGTGGAACCGGCCGGGGCGAGCCCCGTGGCGGCGCTGCTGGCCGCGCCGGACGCCTTCGAGGGCCCGGTGGTCGCGGTGCTCTCCGGCGGGAACGTCGACCCGGTGCTGTTGCAGCGCGTACTGCGGCACGGCATGGCCGCGCAGGGGCGCTACCTGGCCGTCCGGCTGCGGCTGACGGACCGCCCCGGCGCGCTCGCCACGCTGCTCGGCGTGCTGTCGTCGGCCGACGCGAACGTCCTCGACGTGAGCCACGTACGCACCGATCCGCGGCTCGGGCTCACCGAGGCGGAGGTGGAGCTGCACCTCGAGACCAAGGGCCCGGTGCACTGCGCGGAGGTCGGCCACGCCCTGCGGGACGCGGGTTACACGGTCATCGACTGAGCCGCCGGCTTGCACGTACCGCTCGCCCCGCCGCCCGACGGCGCCGGCGCTCCGCCCCCGGGTACGGCGAAGCCCCCGGCCGTCCGCGCGACGCGGCGGACGGCCGGGGGCCCGATGACCGGGAAGGCCTGGCGGGTCAGCCCGAGTACGGCTCGGCCTTCAGGATCCGCACCGAGGCCTTCTTGCCGTTCGGCAGCTCGTACTCCGCGTCCTCGCCGACCTTGTGGCCGATGACGCCGGCGCCGAGCGGGGACTGCGGGGAGTAGGTCTCGATGTCGTCGCTCGCGTACTCACGGGAGGCGAGCAGGAACTCGAGCGTGTCGTCCTCGTCACCGTCGAAGGCGATCGTGACGACCATGCCCGGCGCGACGGCACCGTCGGCGGAGGCCGGAGCCTCGCCCACCTTGGCGTTCTCGAGAAGCTGGGTCAGCTGCCGCACACGCAGCTCCTGCTTGCCCTGCTCCTCCTTGGCCGCGTGGTACCCGCCGTTCTCGCGCAGGTCGCCCTCCTCGCGCGCGGCCGCGATCTTGGCGGCGATCTCCGTGCGCGCAGGACCAGAAAGGTACTCAAGCTCGGCCCGGAGCTTGTCGTACGCCTCCTGGGTCAGCCAGGTGACGCTCTCACTGGTCTGGGTCACAGGGTGCTCCTCGTCGGTACTGGGAATACAAAGCATCGCCCTACCCAGAAGAATGTTCCCTCTTGGGTGGGCGAAACCACGAGCCTAACAATTCAGTGGCCAAAGGGGGAGGACATAAGCCATCAGAATCACATCCACGCAGGTGGGCGGGTACCCGTTCCGGTGATGGATCAACCCGTGTGGCAGCCGAGAAGCTCGGCCGTGGTGCCCTTCGCCGTGGTACGGAGCGTGACGACCTGGTCGATCCGTGTGGCCTTCCCGCTGAAGCGGAAGTCCGCCCGGCCCACCTCGGAGCCGTCCGCCGCCTGGGAGCGCAGCGTGCAGTAGCCGTCGGCGCCGGAGTCCTTGCGGACCTCCAGATGCACCCTGACCGCGCTGTCCGAGGCCTCGAAGGTGATCACCTGGGCGCTGATCTTCGTCTCGACGACGTAGTGGTAGGCGAAGTAGCCGACGACGGCCAGCAGCAGGGCGCCCAGCACGATCGCGGCGGTGCGGAGCCTGCCGTCGGCACGCTCGTCCGAGGAACGGCCGTAGCGGCCCTCGGGCAGCCGCGTGCTCGCCGTACTCATGATCGTCCTCTCCGCGGAATTATTCGCCCCCCGATTCGGTCACTATAGAAGCCGCCGACTGCACCCCATGCCGCGGGGCGCCGACTTAACCGAGGATTGAGTCTTGACTGACCAGCTGCGACTGATGGCCGTACACGCGCACCCCGACGACGAGTCCAGCAAGGGCGCGGCCACGATGGCGAAGTACGTGTCCGAGGGGGTGGAGGTGCTGGTGGTGACCTGCACCGGCGGAGAGCGCGGGTCCATCCTCAATCCCAGGCTCCAGGGCGACGCGTACATCGAGGAGCACATCCACGAGGTGCGCAAGAGGGAGATGGACGAGGCCCGCGAGATCCTCGGCGTCAAGCAGGAGTGGCTCGGCTTCGTCGACTCGGGACTGCCCGAGGGCGACCCGCTGCCCCCGCTGCCCGAGGGCTGCTTCGCCCTGGAGGACGTGGACAAGGCGGCCGGTGAGCTGGTCCGCAAGATCCGTGCCTTCCGCCCCCAGGTGATCACCACCTACGACGAGAACGGCGGCTACCCGCACCCCGACCACATCATGACCCACAAGATCTCCATGGTGGCGTTCGAGGGCGCGGCGGACGCCGAGAAGTACCCCGAAGCGGAGTTCGGCCCCGCCTGGCAGGCGCAGAAGCTCTACTACAACCAGGGCTTCAACCGCCCGCGCACCGAGGCGCTGCACAACGCGATGCTGGAGCGCGGCCTGGAGTCGCCGTACGGGGACTGGCTCAAGCGCTGGAAGGAGTTCGAGCGCGCCGAGCGCACGCTGACCACGCACATTCCGTGCGCGGACTTCTTCGAGATCCGGGACAAGGCGCTGATCGCGCACGCCACGCAGATCGACCCGGACGGCGGCTGGTTCAAGGTGCCGATGGACCTCCAGAAGGAGGTCTGGCCGACGGAGGAGTACGAGCTGGCGAAGTCTCTGGTCGATACCTCCCTCCCCGAGGACGACCTCTTCGCGGGCATCCGGGACAATGCCTGACATGAGCGCAAGCGTGAGCCTGGCAGTGACGCACCTCGTCCCCCTGGCCAAGGATCTTGACCAGAACAAGGTCACCCCCGGTGTCCTCGGCTTCATCGTCTTCGCGGTGATGGCCCTGGCCGTGTGGGGCCTGATGAAGTCGATGAGCAAGCACATGGGGAAGGTCGACTTCAAGGAGGCTCCGGACCCGGAGGCGAAGCAGAAGGCGGACTCCGCGGCACAGCAGGGCTGACCCGGGCTCAGCGGCCCGACGGCACCGCCACGCCCATCACCTCCCGGGCGTGGCGGTCCGGAGTCATGCGCAGGCGCCAGGCCTGCCAGCCCGCTTCCAGGGTGACGCCCCGCTCCAGCAGCACGGCGTACGCCGTGAGGCCGTCGGTCAGCTTCTCGTCGCGCAGCGGATGGGCGGCGCGGGTCAGCTGGGCCACTTCCTCCTGGGCGACCGCGGTGCCCACCTCCAGGCCGCCCGGCGCGGCGTAGGGCAGCAGGGTGCAGCGCAGGAAGCGGGCCCAGTCCTCCCCGCGCCGGTCGCCGTAGGAGACGAACAGGTCCCGTGCCTCGTCGCACAGGGCCAGTGCCGCCTGCGTGCGCGCGTTGCCCGCGTCGACCACGGCCAGCTCCAGGCAGGTCCAGGCTTCGCCGTGGGCGACGCCGATGCGCTGGAAGTCGGCGCGGGCGTCCACGAGGAGCTGGCGGGCGAAGCCGGAGTTGCGCAGGGAGCCGGTCTGCGCGGCGCGCTGGTCGCGGGTGACCCGGGCCGAGTGGTGCCGGGCGCAGGCCAGGCCGTAGACGTCGCGTATCCGGGAGAACATCGTGCGGGACCGCTCCAGGTCGCGCACCGCCTGGTCCAGGTCGCCGGACTCCTCCAGTGCCTGCCCGAGGTAGTACAGCGTCCACGCCTCGCCGCGCGCGTCCTCGTTCTCCCGGTGCCGGGCGCCGGCCTGCCGCAGGCCGTCGAGGGCGGGTGCGGGGTCCCCGGCGACGAGGCGGGCCCGGGCCAGCTGGGTCAGCGCCCAGGCCTCGCCGCGGGCGTCGCGCGTCTGCCCGTACCGCTCCAGGGCGTGGTGCAGCTCGGACTCCGCGCGCGGTACGTCGCCCAGGCGCAGGGCCAGCTGGCCGAGCTGGAAGTGTGCCCACGCCTCGCCGTGCACCGAGCCGCCCTCGCCGTGCAGGACCAGGGAGCGGGTGAGCAGTTCCAGGGCCTCGGACAGCCGGCCCCTATCGCGCTGGACGGCCGCCAGGGCGTGCATCGTCCAGGCCCGGTCGGTCGCCAGCTCCGGCGCCGCCTGCAGGTCCAGGGCCTCCTGGAGCTTGGCGGCGGCCTCGGTGAGCTGGCCCTGGTGGTGCAGGGTGATGCCCAGGGAACACAGGGCGCGGGCCGCTCCGGCGTCGTGGTGTGCCTCCCGGTACAGGTCCACCACCGCGGCGAGCGTCGTGCGCGCCTTGTCCAGCTCGCCCAGTTGCCGGGCCGCGATGCCGGTGCGCCACTGCACCGAGCGCATCAGCAGCCCCTCGTCCACGGCCTGTGCCAGCTCGTTGATCTCGCCGAGCCGGTACAGGTCGCCGCGCAGCAGGCAGTAGTCGCACAGCGCGCCCAGCAGGTTGAGCACCGCCGCCTGGTTCACGCCTTCCGCCTGGCGCAGGGCCGCGGTGATGAAGCTGGACTCGTCGTCCAGCCAGCGCAGCGCCTCGTCGAGCGAGGTGAAGCCGTGCTGGCCGAACTGGTGCGAGCGCGTCGACATGTTCCCGTCGACCAGGCGCAGCACGGAGTCGGCCAGCTCGGCGTAGTTCACGATCAGTCGTTCCTGCGCCGCCGCGCGCTCGGCCGGGTCCTCCTCGTCCAGCAGCCGGGCCTGGGCGAAGGCGCGCACCAGGTCGTGCAGCCGGTAGCGGTCGCCGCGGACGTGGTCGAGGAGGCCGGCCCGGGCGAGGGCGGCCAGATGGCGGGTGGCCTCGGCCTCGTCCGTCGCGAGCAGCGCGGCCGCCGCCGCGGCGCCGAGCGAGGCGCGCCCGGCGAGCGCGAGCCTTCTCAGCAGTCGGCGCGCGGGCTCGGGCTGGTCGGTGTAGCGCAGCCACAGGGCGCGCTCGACGGGTGCCACCGGCCCGTACGCGCCCAGATCCGCCGCCAGCTGCCGGGGGGAGCGGGGGCCGAGCGCGGAGCCCGCGATCCGCAGCGGGAGCGGCAGCCCGCCGCACAGCTCGCGGATGCGGTCGGCGGACTCGGCGTCGTACGGTCCCGCCGTGTCCTCGGCCGCAGCGCCCAGCAGTTCCTCGGCGCCCGCCGCGTCCAGCGCCTGGACCGGCAGGTGGTGCACCCAGGCCGGAAGGTCCGCGGGCAGGTCGAGGGCGGTGCGGGCGGTGACGAGGACCAGGCTGTCGGAGCGCTCGGGCACCAGGGCCCGCACCTGCTCGGGGTCCGAGGCGTCGTCCAGCACGATCGTCACCGGCAGGCCGGTCAGATGCCGGTGGTACAGCTCGGCGAGCCGCTTGAGCTGCTGGTCGGCGGAGGAGCGCTCGCGGAACAGCAGCTGCTCACGGGGCGCGCCGAGCCGGTTGAGCAGGTGCAGCAGGGCGTCCCGGGTGGGCAGCGGCGCCTGCTCCCGGCTGTCGCCGCGCAGGTCCACGACCACCGCGCCACGGAAGTGGTCCCGCAGGTCGTGCGCCGCGCGCACCGCGAGCGTGGTCCGGCCGGAGCCGGGCTCGCCGTGCAGGACGACCACCGTGGGCCGGGTCTCCGTGGCCGCCCGGGCCGCCTGGGCCCACTGCCGGATCCGCGCCAGCTCCGCCCGGCGCCCGGCGAACAGGCTCTCGCGATCGGGGAGTTGGCCGAACGACTGCTCCAGCACGGTGCGCCTGCGGGCCGCCGCGCTCTTGTCGGCGCCGCGCAGCGTGGGGCTCGTGGTCTTCTTCGGGCCCGTGGAGGCGCTGAGCATCCGCTGCTGGTCGAGGAACGGGCGGATGCCCCGCACCTCCAGCGCGGTCAGCCACTGCAGCCGCAACTGCTCCGGCCCGCCGGGCTGGCCGGCCGCACCGGCACGGTGATGGGCGGCCGGCAGATGGGAGCCGGCCGCCTTCACCACGGACGCGGCGGCGCCCACCACACCGGCGGTCACACCGGCGCCGACGGCCGTGGCGGTGCCGGTGCCCAGGGACAGGTCGGCGACCGCGGCGGCGACCGCGGCGACGGCCGCCACCAGCAAGGCCGTTCCGGCACCCTCGCGGGCATAGCGCTGCCCGAAGGTCAGCCGGCCGGCCTCGGTCTCGTCCAGCGCGCGGGTGTAGGCCTCGTACTCCTCACCGGCCGCGCCCGCCATCGCGTCCAGCGCGCCGCGCGCCCGCGTCAGCAGCACCTGTCCGTCGACCCGCCCGCCCGAGCGGCGTACCTCCTCCTCCACGGCCCGCACCAGCAGCCGCTCGGCCTCCGCCCGATGGTTGTCCCGCATGCCCTGTCCCCTCCGGCGGCGATGTCCTTGGCTACGAGTGTCCTTGGCGGGGGACGAGATGGCGAGGGTGCGGCGATCAGCGGACCGGTGAGGGTTTCGTGTCAACGGCGGGGCGGGCGGCGGGCCTTGCGATTTCGCCGGGCGGTACGGCCGGTGCCGTCCGCCGTCCGCCGGGCCCGTCGGCACCGCGCCCGCGGCGGCGTCTGCCGCCCACGGCGAGGCGGACGCAGGCCCCCGCCAGGGCCGCCTCCGCCAGCGCGCACAGCAGCGCCTCGGCCAGCGGGGCGCCGGTGCCCGCCGTCGTGACGTCGAACCAGGCGTCCAGCACCGCCATCGACGCCGTCGCCGACGCGGTGAGGCGGGCCCGTGGGTCGCCGCGCAGGCCGAGCAGGGCCGTGGTCGCGCACCCCGCGGCCATGAGGAGGTCGAGGCCGATCCAGGCCAGCGGCCAGTTGTCCACCCGCGCGCTGCCCGGCAGGGTCACCGCCAGCACGGCCATCCACGGCACCAGCAGGACCGCCGCCGCGGCCAGCAGGACCAATGGCCATTTCCCGTGCATGTCCCCGCACCCCCTCGTCCTCTCGCCGCACCCTTCCGACCGCCTCCACCGTAGACCGCAGAGAAATCTCTGCAAAGAAATGCCGGCAGACTTCAGGGTCGGCTCAGGGTTCTCAGGGTTACGGTGGCGGCATGACCGACGGCCTGCCGGAGATGACCAGCCTGGAGCGCACCGCCCTCTACAAGTCCCTCGGCAATCCCCTGCGCCGCCGGATCCTCGAATACCTCGGCCGGCACGGCGAGGCGAACTCCACCGTCCTCGCCCGCGAACTCGGCGAGAGCTCCGGGACCACCAGCTACCACCTGCGCAAGCTCGCCGAGCAGAAGCTCATCGAGGAGATCCCGGAGAAGTCCGGCGGGCGCGAGCGCTGGTGGCGGTCGCTGCCCTTCAGCCACACCACGCCCGACCCGGCCGCCATGGCCCCCGAGGAGTACGCGGCCGCCGCCGAGCTGGCCCACCTGAAGATCGAGTTGGACTCCGCCCTGTACCGGCGCGCCCACCAGGAGTACCGCGGCCCCGGGGGCTGGGCCCAGATCCAGCGCCACGGCACCTGGCTCACCAGGGAGGAACTGCTCGCGTTCATGCGCGAGTACCACGCGCTGCTCGAACGCTACGGGCACGCGCGCGAGGAAGCCCCCGAAGGGGCACGCCCGGTGATGATGCGTTTCTACGCGGTGCCCGAGCCCGTGGGAGAGTGGAACGGTGAACCGACTGGCGCATGAGACCTCCCCGTATCTCCTCCAGCACGCCGGCAACCCCGTCGACTGGTGGCCCTGGTCGGCCGAGGCCTTCGACGAGGCCCGCGCCACGGGCAAACCCGTGCTGCTGAGCGTGGGGTACTCCAGCTGCCACTGGTGCCACGTCATGGCCCACGAGTCCTTCGAGGACCGGGCCACCGCCGACTACCTCAACGAGCACTTCGTCAGCGTCAAGGTCGACCGCGAGGAGCGCCCCGACGTCGACGCCGTCTACATGGAGGCCGTCCAGGCCGCCACCGGCCAGGGCGGCTGGCCCATGACCGTCTTCCTCACCCCGGACGCCGAGCCCTTCTACTTCGGCACCTACTTCCCGCCCGCCCCCCGGCACGGCATGCCCTCCTTCCGGCAGGTGCTGGAAGGCGTCCGGCAGGCCTGGGACACCCGGCGCGAGGAGGTCGGCGAGGTCGCCGGGAAGATCGTGCGCGACCTCGCCCAGCGGGAGATCAGCCACCAGGGCGACCGGGTGCCCGGCGAGGAGGAACTGGCCCAGGCACTCCTCGGCCTCACCCGCGAGTACGACCCGCAGCGCGGCGGATTCGGCGGGGCGCCGAAGTTCCCGCCGTCCATGGCCCTGGAGTTCCTGCTGCGCCACCACGCGCGCACCGGCTCCGAGGGCGCGCTCCAGATGGCCCGGGACACCTGCGAGCGCATGGCCCGCGGCGGCATCTACGACCAGCTCGGCGGCGGGTTCGCCCGGTACTCCGTCGACCGCGACTGGGTCGTGCCGCACTTCGAGAAGATGCTCTACGACAACGCGCTGCTGTGCCGCGTGTACGCCCACCTGTGGCGGGCCACGGGATCCGGCCTCGCCCGGCGCGTCGCCCTGGAGACCGCCGACTTCCTCGTCCGTGAACTGCGCACCGCCGAGGGCGGGTTCGCCTCGGCACTCGACGCCGACAGCGAAGAGGAGGTGCCGCGCGATGGGGGTCCCCCCGGACGGAGTCCGGGGGAGCGTCTTCCGGAGGGTGGTGGTGGGCGGCGGGAGGGCGGTAGCGGGCGGCACGTCGAGGGGGCGTACTACGTCTGGACGCCCGAGCGGCTGCGCGCCGTCCTCGGGGACGCCGACGGGGATCTGGCCGCCCGGTACTTCGGCGTGACCGACGAGGGTACGTTCGAGCACGGGCAGTCCGTCCTCCAACTGCCCCAGGACAACGCCGTCTTCGACGCCGGGAAGGTCGACTCGGTCAGGCGGCGGCTGCTCGCCGCCCGTGCCGAACGCCCCGCGCCCGGACGGGACGACAAGGTGGTCGCCGCCTGGAACGGGCTCGCGATCGCCGCGCTCGCCGAGACCGGCGCCTACTTCGGCCGGCCCGACCTGGTCGAGGCCGCCGTCGGCGCCGCCGACCTCCTCGTGCGCGTGCACCTCGACGAGCACGCCCGGCTCGCCCGGACCAGCAAGGACGGCCGGGTCGGCCCCAACGCGGGCGTCCTGGAGGACTACGGCGACGTCGCCGAGGGCTTCCTCGCCCTCGCCGCCGTCACCGGCGAGGGCGTCTGGCTCGACTTCGCCGGGCTGCTCCTCGACCATGTCCTCGCCCGCTTCACCGACCCGGAGACCGGCGCGCTCTACGACACCGCCGCCGACGCCGAGCGGCTCATCCGCCGCCCGCAGGACCCCACCGACAACGCCACCCCCTCCGGCTGGACCGCCGCGGCGGGCGCGCTGCTCAGCTATGCCGCGCACACCGGTTCCGCGGCCCACCGCACCGCCGCCGAGCGGGCGTTGGGCGTCGTCACCACGCTCGGGCCGCGCGTGCCGCGGTTCATCGGCTGGGGGCTCGCCGTCGCCGAGGCCCTGCTCGACGGACCGAGGGAGATCGCCGTCGTCGGCGCCGCACCGGCCGACGAGCGGACGACCGCCCTGCACCGCAGCGCACTTCTGGGCACGGCCCCCGGCGCCGTGGTCGCCGTCGGCACCCCCGAGAGCGACGAGTTCCCGTTGCTTTCCGGCCGTCCGCTGGTGGCCGGTCAACCTGCCGCTTACGTCTGCCGTCATTTCGCCTGCGAGGCCCCGACGACCGATCCGGAGCGGTTGCGGGCGGCGCTGAACCCGCGTTGACCAGCTGAAACCCGGGAACGGCCGACCCGGCGAAGTGTCCGTATGTGAGCGGGTGTTCGGTTAGATACCGCTTACCTACGCTTCCCGTACCCCCGTTCCGAAACGAGCTATTTATCTGAAGAGCTCCCGCGCTTCACAGATCCCCCCTACGCTCTCCACAACGACACGACGGGTGACCCGGCGATGACCGACCGTCGTGCGCACAGGGGGTTTCAGGGGGATCTGGGGGGATCTTTTGCTGACGTCTGTCTTCATCGCCGCCGTTTCGCTTGCCCTTTTCTGGATGGCGGCCTTCACCTTGTGGTGGCAGATGCACGCGTGGCGCACGCCCGAGGTGCTCGCCTCCACCCGCTTCGGCAGACCGGACGGCGACGAACACGTGTCGTTCTCACTGCTGTTGCCCGCCCGGCACGAGCAGGCCGTGCTCGACCACACCATCCAGCGGCTGCTGCAGTCCACGCACGCCGACTTCGAGATCATCGTGATCGTCGGGCACGACGACCCCGAGACCACGGCCGTCGCCGAGCGGGCCGCCGCCCGTGACGCGCGCGTGCGGGTCGTCGTCGACACCCACGAGAAGAAGAACAAGCCCAAGGCCATGAACACGGCGCTGCCGCACTGCCGCGGCGACGTCGTCGGGGTCTTCGACGCCGAGGACCAGGTCCATCCCGAACTGCTCGCCCACGTCGACCACGCCTTCCGCACCACCGGCGCGGACGTCGTCCAGGGCGGCGTGCAGCTCATCAACTTCCACTCCAGCTGGTACAGCCTGCGCAACTGCCTGGAGTACTTCTTCTGGTTCCGCTCCCGGCTGCACCTGCACGCGCAGAAGGGGTTCATCCCGCTCGGCGGCAACACCGTCTTCGTGCGGACCGACGTCCTGCGGGAAGCGGACGGCTGGGACCCGAACTGCCTCGCCGAGGACTGCGACCTGGGCGTGCGGCTGTCGTCCGTCGGCAAGAAGGTCGTCGTCGCCTACGACTCCGACATGGTCACCAGGGAGGAGACCCCGGGCTCCCTCATGTCGCTGCTCAAGCAGCGCACCCGCTGGAACCAGGGCTTCCTTCAGGTGTACCGGAAGAAGGACTGGCGCGACCTGCCCGGACTCGGCCAACGGCTGCTCGCCCGGTACACCCTCATGACGCCGTTCATGCAGGCCTTCTCCGGCGTGATCATCCCGCTCAACGCGGCCGTCGCGCTCTTCCTCGACGTGCCCGTCGGCGTCGCCTTCCTCACCTTCCTGCCGCTGGTCACCGCCGTCGTCACCTTCGTCTTCGAGGTGGTCGGCCTGCACGACTTCGGCGTCCAGTACGGCCTCAGGGTCCGCCTCGGCCACTACGCGAAACTCATCGTGGGCGGCCCCTTCTACCAGGTCCTCCTCGCCGGAGCCGCGATCCGCGCCGTCTGGCGCGAGCAACGCGGCCGCAACGACTGGGAGCTGACCTCGCACGTCGGCGCGCACCTCACCGCGGCCGAGCCGATCCGAGAGGACGTTACCGCGTGACCTCCACCCTTCCCGCGGTGACCGCAGCCCCGGTCCCCGCGCAGGGCCCGCCTGTGCCCGCGGGCCACCCGGCCGGCCAGGCCGTGCCTCCGGTACGACTCCGCTCCTCCCGCCCCGACCTGCTGCTCTGCGGCGCCCTGCTCACGGCGATCCTCGTCGTGCAGGGCTGGAACATCGCCGACTACCCGGCGCTCAGCGACGACGAGGGCACCTATCTCGCCCAGGCCTGGGCCGTCCAGCAGGGCCGGGGACTGGCCCACTACACCTACTGGTACGACCACCCGCCGCTCGGCTGGATCCAGATAGCCCTGCTCGGCTGGCTCCCCTCGGCGCTCAGCCCCGGCTCGATGACCGTCGCCACCATGCGGGTCCTGATGCTCGGCATCAGCGCGGTCAGCGCGGTCCTCGTCTACGTCCTGGGCCGCCGGCTCTCCCTGCCGCGCTGGGCCGCCGGACTCGGCATGGCCCTCGCCGGGCTGTCCCCGCTCGCGGTCGTCCTCAGCCGGGAGATCTTCCTCGACAACATCGCCGTGATGTGGCTGCTGCTGGCGTTCTGCCTCGCCGCCTCACCCAGCCGCCACCTCTGGCACCACTTCGGCGCCGGGCTCGCCGCCGCCGCGGGCGTGCTCACCAAGGAGACGATGCTCGTCGTCCTGCCCGCCCTGTTCGTCACCATGTGGCGGCACAGCCACCGCGACACCCGCAAGTTCGCCCTCACCGGTGCCGTCACCGCCTGCGCCCTGATCGGCCTGTCCTACCCGCTCTTCGCCCTGCTGAAGGGCGAGCTGCTGCCCGGCGCCGGACACGTGTCCCTGTGGGACGGCATCACCTACCAGATGTCCCGGCCCGGCTCCGGCTTCCTGCTCGATCCGGGCTCCGGCTCGTACGCGGTCCTGCACTCCTGGCTGTACTACGACCGCGTCCTGCCCCTCGGCGGACTCGCCGGCGCCCTGCTCCTGCTGTTGACCTGGCGCTGGTCCGTCACCGCCCGCGCACTGGCCGGACCGTCCCTGACCGTCGCCGTCCTCGCCCTCGTCGCCCTGCGCCCGAACGGCTACCTGCCCGCCATGTACGTCATCGGCGCCCTGCCCTTCCTCGCCCTCGTGCTGGCCGGCGGCACCGCCTCCGTCGCGCACGCGGTGCTGCGGCGCGGGCGGGCCGAGGGCGAGAGGCGGTACGTCACCGGCGGCCGGTACGCGCTCGCCGCCGTCCTCGCCCTCGCCGCGGGCGCCTACGTCGTACCCCGCTGGTACGACGGCGACCGCACCGCCGTCACCGCCGACGCCAACAAGCCCTACCGGCAGGCCGCCCACTGGCTCGGCACGAAGGTCGCCGACCCGGAGGACACCCGGGTCCTCGTCGACGACGCCCTCTGGCTGGACCTCGTGCACGCCGGATACCGGCCGGGACTCGGCGCGATCTGGTTCTACAAGGCCGACCTCGACCCGGCCGTCACCAGGACCATGCCGCACGGCTGGCGGGACATCGACTACGTCGTGGCGTCCCCGACCGTGCGGCGCGACGCCAAGGACCTGCCCAACGTCAGGGCCGCCCTGCAACACTCCGTGCCGGTCGCCGCCTTCGGCACCGGGGACGGCCGCGTGGAGATCCGGCAGGTGCGGGCCACCGGGGGCGCCCGATGAGCGAGTACACCGCCCCCGTCCCCGGCCTGGCCGCCGCGGAGATCCCGGAGCCCGGCGCCGTCACGATCGTCGTCCCGACCTTCAACGAGTCCGCGAACATCCGGCGGCTGCTGCACCAGATCACCGAGTCGGTGCCCGCCCGGATGCCCTGCGAGGTCCTCTTCGTGGACGACTCCACCGACGACACCCCCGAGGTCATCCGCGAGGCCGCCGAGGACTGCCCGTACCCGGTGGCGGTGCTGCACCGCGAGGAACCCGCCGGCGGGCTCGGCGGGGCGGTCGTCGAGGGGCTGAGGGCGGCGGGCTCGGAGTGGATCGTCGTCATGGACGGCGACTGCCAGCATCCCCCGGCCCTGGTACCGGAGTTGATCAGCACCGGGGAGCGCGTGAACGCCGGACTGGTCGTCGCCTCCCGGTACGTCCCGGGCGGCAGCCGGGCCGGGCTCGCCGGGGGCTACCGGGTCGCCGTCTCGCGCGGCGCGACCTGGCTCGCCAAGGGCCTCTTCCCGCGCCGGCTGCGCGGCATCAGCGACCCGATGAGCGGCTTCTTCGCCATCCGGCGCAGCGCGGTCACGGCCGGGGAACTGAAGCCGCTCGGCTACAAGATCCTGCTGGAGCTGGCCGTGCGCAGCCGGCCCCGGCAGGTCGCCGAGGTGCCGTTCGTCTTCCGGGACCGGTACGCGGGCGAGTCGAAGTCGACGGCGCGGGAAGGCCTGCGCTTCCTGCGCCACCTGGCCGGACTGCGCGCCGCGTCCCCGGTCGCCCGCCTGATCGGCTTCGGGCTGATCGGCGCGAGCGGCTTCGTGCCGAACCTCGCCGGACTGCGGGCGCTCACCGCGCTCGGCACCCACTACGTCCTCGCCGAGGTCCTCGCCAACCAGCTCGGCGTCGCCTGGAACTTCCTGCTCATCGAGCAACTGCTGTTCCGCGACCGGCGCGCGCACCGCCGCTGGTGGGACCGGCTCGGCCGGTTCGCCCTGCTCGCCAACGCCGACCTGGTCCTGCGCATCCCGCTGATCGCGCTGCTCGTGGACCGGTTCGGCATGGGCGCCCTGAGCGCGACCGCGCTCGCGCTGGTCCTGACCTTCGTCGTGCGCTTCGCAGGGACCGAGGCGCTCGTCTATCTCCCGCGACGCAAGACTCTGAGGAGAGCCGCTTGAACAAGTACCGCAGACGGACCGCGCTGGCCGGGGTGGGCGCCCTGACCGCCGGTCTGCTCCTGACCGCACCCCAGCCGGCCGAGGCCGCCAACCTGATCAAGAACCCCGGCTTCGAGGCGGCCGGCACAAACGGCATGCCGTACTGCTGGGAGAAGTCCGGCTGGGGCGACAACGACTTCACCTTCGAGACCACCTCGGACGCCCACTCGGGATCGGCGGCCATGAAGGTGACGCTGACCCGCCGGGTCTCCGGCGACCGCAAGGCGATGTTCACCGAGTCCACCGACTGCGCGCCGGTCGTGACCGCCGGCAAGCAGTACGACCTCGGCGTCTGGTACAAGACCACGACCCCGGACGCGAACGTCACCCTCTTCCGGCACGACACGACGGCCGGCTGGCAGTACTGGACCGACGTCAAGACCCTGGACATGGCGTCGGCGTGGACGCAGGCCACGGTCCGCACCCCCGAGGTCCCGCCCGGCACCGACCGCATCACCTGGGGCGTCTCCGTCTACGGCACCGGCTCGGCGACCACCGACGACTACACCATGGACCAGGTCCCGGACGTCGTCCCGCCCGCCCAGTGCACCGGTACCACCGACCAGTGCGCGAACGGCAGCTGGGCGGTCCTGCCGACGCAGAACCCGGTCCGTTCGATGCACTCCGTCGTCCTCAGCAACGGAAAGGTGCTGCTGATCGCGGGCTCCGGCAACAGCCAGGACGCGTTCAACGCGGGCACGTTCACGAGCGCCGTGTACAACCCCGCCGACGGCACCTACAAGGTCATCCCCACGCCGAAGGACATGTTCTGCGCGGGGCACGTGCAGTTGCAGGACGGACGGGTCCTCGTCCTGAGCGGCAACAAGGCGTACCCGGCGGCGGACGGCTCGCACGGCTACGAGGGGTTCCGGGACTCCTACGTCTTCGACCCGAAGACCGAGACGTACACCAAGACCAACGACCTCAACGACGGCCACTGGTACCCGTCGGCGACCGAGCTGGGCAACGGTGACGTCATCACGTTCGGC
The DNA here is from genome assembly GCF_055584345.1 of Streptomyces sp. NPDC104106. Lineage (NCBI taxonomy): Bacteria > Bacillati > Actinomycetota > Actinomycetes > Kitasatosporales > Streptomycetaceae > Streptomyces > Streptomyces sp. NPDC104106. Next base: position 446,997 of record NZ_JBVJMF010000005.1, on the reverse strand, counting down.
GGGCTGCGCGAGGACTCCACCGGGTCGGTGACCGCGGAGCGGTTCTCGGCCGCGCAGAACCAGTGGCTGCCCACCTCGCAGGTGAACCAGACCTGGTCGTACTGGGGCCTGTACCCGGCGATGATCCTCATGCAGGACGGCCGCCTCTTCTACACGGGCAGCCATGTCTTCGGCAACAACATCCCCGGCACCGGCTCGGCGATCTACGACTACGGCGCGAACACGATCACGCAGGTCCCGGGGCTGCAGAACAAGGACCAGCGGGACCAGTCGGCGTCCGTGCTGCTGCCCCCGGCGCAGGACCAGAAGGTGCTCACGATCGGCGGCGGCAACATCGACTCCAACCCGGACGCGAACCGCCTCACCGACGTGATCGACCTCAAGCAGCCCAACCCGTCGTACGTCGCCGGGCCCCCGCTGCCGCAGGGCACGGTCGACCTCGGCAACGGTCCGGTGCCGGAAACGGGCGGCCAGGGCAAGATGTACGTCTCGGCCGTGCTGCTGCCCGACGGCAAGGTGCTGGAGACGGGCGGCGCCCTGCACAACCGGGCCAACCCGGTGTACGAGTCCTCGCTCTACGACCCGGCCGCGGGCACCTTCCAGCAGGTCACCGCGGACCCGCAGTCCCGGGGCTACCACTCCTCGGCGTTCCTGCTGCCCGACGGCCGGGTGATGGCCACCGGCGACAACCCGGGCAACGGCAGCTGGAACCACAACGTGTCCGTCTACAGCCCGCCGTACCTCTTCAAGGGCCCCCGCCCGACGATCACCTCGGTGATCAGCCAGGAGTGGAAGTACGGCGACACCCAGCGGATCACGGTGGACCGCCCCATCGCCAAGGCGGAGCTGATCCGCCCGGCGGCGGTCACCCACTCCTCCGACCCGAACCAGCGCTTCGTGGACCTGCCGCTGTCGGTGGACGGCGACAACGTCGACCTGAACGTCACGAACAACCCGAACGTCGCCCCGCCCGGCTGGTACATGCTCTTCGCGGTCGACGCCAACGGCGTCCCCTCGGTGGCGCAGTGGGTCCACCTGACCGGCCCCGCGGCCCTGACGGCCGCGTCCCCGCACATCCACTCCTTCGCGGACTCCCTGTCCGGCAAGGTGTCCGGCCCCGGCCGCAAGCGCACGGCCCAGCCGGTCAGCCCGACGCTCTCGGGCTGCGACCGGCACTACGGCTCGGTCAACGTCTGCGTGCCGACGGTCTTCCCTCCGGAGGTCAGGAAGACGACCGCCGCCCGGTGTGCCTGGCTGAAGCAGAACAACTACGGCCGGCTGAAGGTCAACGGCGGCGACGACCCCCTGGGGCTCGACCCGGACCGGGACGGGGTGGCGTGCGGCAAGGGGGACGTCAGGCGCCGCTGAGGATCAACGCGCCGAGGGTGAGCTGAGCGCCCCACTGCACCCACACGGCCCCGGCCCGGCCGCCCTGCCACCGGGCCCGGGGCCACACCAACGCCACCGCCCCCATGAGGAGAGCCAGCCCGAAGGCGTCGTAGAGGGCGTACCCGGGGACCGACGAGCACTGCTCGCCGTACTCCAGGCACATGGTGCCGCGTTCACCGGACCACACGACGATCCAGGACAGGATGACGATCGGCACGAGCGAGAAGAGCCCGACGACGGCCCACACGGTGATGAAGTAGTCCTTCTGCCGGGGGTCGAGCGGTTCGATGGTGGTCTCCATGCCCTCATCCCACCGCTCGGGACCGGCCCCGTGGATCGGCTCCCGTACTCAGTCTTCCTGCGTACGCATGCTCAACGCCCGTTCCACGACCGCTTCCAGCTGGTCGTGGTGGGCGCCCTTCCAGTAGGCGCGGCCGCAGGAGGTGCACTGGGCGAAGACGTCGTACGAGCGGCGGGTGCCGTGCTGGAGCCGGTCGGCCAGTTCTTCCTTGGTGGCCTGCCGCAGCAGGCCGTTGCAGGCCGTGCAGCGGGTCCAGGGGCGCAGGTCGGGGGCGAAGCGGTCGAGGATGTCGTGGAGTTGGTCCTCGGGGCGGGTGCTGTAGACGAAGGCGCCGGCCCACAGTTCGCGGCGGCGCAGCAGGCCCCGGTCGCGGCTGAGCATCACCCGCTTCTCGGCCGCCGAGCGGCGGGCGAGGGCCGGGTCGCCGATGTCCGTCGACTCGTAGGCCGCGTCGACGCCGAGGAGGCGCAGGCGGCGGGCCAGGGTGCCGAGGTGGACGTCGAGGAGGAAGCGGAGCGGGGCGCCGGGGACCCGCTGGGGGCGGGGGACCGGGCGGACGCTCACCCGCTCGCCGGCCCGCGGGACGTGCGACACCGGCACCTCGCGGCCGTCCACGACGAGCGTGCCGACCTCGGTCAGCGGGACGCCGAGGGACTCGATGACATGGCCGAGGGTCGAGACGCCGTCGGTGGCCAGCGGCGTGGCCCCGGCCCGCCGGGCGGCCGGCACGAACAGGTGGAGCGCGGGGGCGACTTCGACGTGGATCTCGGCTGCGTTCACCTCGTCAGCATCCCACGGCGGGCCGCCGCGACCTCAGCGGTTTTCGCCGGGCAGGCCGTGCTCCAGCACGTCCAGGGCGCGGCTCATCAGGTCGCGCAGGTCGTCCTCGAAGCCGTTCTCCGCCCAGTACATCGAGACCTCCATCATGCCCCCGATGAGGGACATGGCGCAGACGCGGGCCTCCAGGCTCTCGGGGTCCAGGCCGGAGCGCTCGGCGAGTGTCTGGCGGAGCAGCAGGGCCGTCTGCGACATGCTCTCGACCATCCGCGAGCGCACGGCCGGGACCTGCACCGCGAGGTGCGTGCGCAGGCGCACCGCATCGGGGTCCTCGGCCATGTTCGCGGCGATGGCCTTGCGCATCACGTGCCGTACCGAGTCCATCCACGACTCGCCGGCCGGCCGGGCGCGCAACTCCTCGGCCATCAGCGGGTCGTACTCGTCCGTGAGGACGATGTCCTCCTTGGTCGGGAAGTAGCGGAAGACGGTCGACGGCGACACCTCGGCGCGCTCGGCGATCTGCTCGATCGTCGTGGCGTCGTAGCCCTGCTCCCGGATCAGCGCGTACGTCGCGGTGCGGATCGCCTCCCGCGTCTTGATCTTCTTGCGTTCGCGCAGGCCCAGCTGGGGGCGGTCGGCGGGGGAGCCGAGGGGGGTACGTGCGGCCGTCATACGGTTCATTGTCAGGCATCGTCCGCGGTCGCCGGAGGCATCTGTGACGGTAACCATGAATTGAGAGTAACTCTCAAAGTAGAGGGAGTGTGTCCCCGCTGGGAGGCGAAGAAGGGCCACGGCGGGGTGCCGTGGCCCTGAGGTGTCGGGGTGGGGGGCTTACGCGTGCTGGTACGCCACCAGCGAGATGCCGACGTAGTGCACGACGAACGCGGCCAGCGTGAGGGAGTGGAAGACCTCGTGGAAGCCGAACCAGCGCGGTGACGGGTTCGGCCGCTTGATGCCGTAGATCACGCCGCCCGCGCTGTAGAGGAGGCCGCCGACGACGACCAGGACCAGGACGGCGATGCCGCCGGTGCGCAGGAAGTCGGGCAGGAAGAAGACGGCCGCCCAGCCCATCGCGATGTAGCAGGGCGTGTAGAGCCAGCGCGGCGCGCCGACCCAGAAGACGCGGAAGACGATGCCGGCCGTGGCGGCGGCCCATATCCCCCACAGCAGCCACTGCCCCTTCGCGCCCGGCAGGAGCAGCAGGGTCAGCGGGGTGTAGGTGCCCGCGATGATCAGGAAGATGTTGGCGTGGTCGAGGCGGCGCAGGACGCCGTCCATCCGCGGGCTCCAGTTGCCCCGGTGGTACAGCGCGCTGACGCCGAACAGCAGGCAGGCGGTCAGGGCGTAGATGCCGCAGGCTATGCGGCCTCTGGTCGAGTCGGCGAGTGCGGTGAGGACGAGGCCCGCGATGAGTACGGCCGGGAACATGCCGAGATGCAGCCAGCCGCGGAGCTTCGGCTTGACCTGTTGCGGCAAGGAGAGCGCTGCGGAGACACGGCCGTCGGCCGGCGTGTCCGTGGGCGCGTCGGGGACGGACGCAGTCATGCGCGCATGGTACCGACGGAACCGTAAGTCGTCTGTGAGTGCGGGCCTTGGTCCATTACGCGCAAAAAGACCTTCAGGTGACCCAAACCTGTACGCAAAGGGAACGCAAACAGTCCTGGATATCGTGGTCTTCCTCACTTCGCTCACCTGTGACCCCCTCTGGACAGATGCGCACTCGGGGCGGATGATCAAATGAGTGCGGTCGGCACCGGATGAGCGCGCTCCTGATCGAGCGGCGAAGCGTCCGGGTCGCAGCCCCCACGGGGCAACAAGGACAAAATCCCTCACTTAGGAGCAACCGTGGCGCGCGACAACTCGGCTCCCACCGTTCCCACCCAGCACCAGGAACTGATCTCGTGGGTCAACGAGATCGCCGAACTGACGCAGCCGGACAGCGTGGTCTGGTGTGACGGCTCCGAGGCCGAGTACGAGCGGCTCGCCGAAGAGCTGGTCGCGAAGGGGACGTTCAAGAAGCTCGACCCGATCAAGCGCCCGCACTCCTACTACGCCGCCTCCGACCCCACCGACGTCGCGCGCGTCGAGGACCGGACCTTCATCTGCTCCGAGAAGGAGGAGGACGCCGGCCCCACCAACCACTGGAAGGCCCCCGCCGAGATGCGGGAGATCTTCACCGGCGAGAAGGGCCTGTTCCGCGGCTCGATGCGCGGACGCACCATGTACGTCGTCCCGTTCTGCATGGGCCCGCTGGGCTCGCCGCTGTCCGCGATCGGCGTGGAGATCACCGACTCCGCCTACGTCGCCGTCTCCATGCGCACGATGACGCGCATGGGCCGGGCCGTCCTCGACGAACTCGGCGACGAGGGCTTCTTCGTGAAGGCCGTGCACACCCTCGGCGCCCCGCTGGAGCCGGGCCAGGAGGACGTCCCCTGGCCCTGCAACTCCACCAAGTACATCTCCCACTTCCCCGAGGACCGCGAGATCTGGTCCTACGGCTCCGGCTACGGCGGCAACGCCCTGCTCGGCAAGAAGTGCTACGCGCTGCGGATCGCCTCCGTCATGGCGCGTGACGAGGGCTGGCTGGCCGAGCACATGCTGATCCTCAAGCTCACCCCGCCGCAGGGCGAGTCCAAGTACGTCGCCGCCGCCTTCCCGAGCGCCTGCGGCAAGACCAACCTCGCCATGCTGGAGCCCACGATCTCCGGCTGGACCGTGGAGACCATCGGCGACGACATCGCCTGGATGCGCTTCGGCGAGGACGGCCGCCTGTACGCCATCAACCCCGAGGCGGGTTTCTTCGGCGTCGCGCCCGGCACCGGCGAGCACACCAACGCCAACGCGATGAAGACCCTGTGGGGCAACGCGGTCTTCACCAACGTCGCGCTCACCGACGACGGCGACGTGTGGTGGGAGGGCATGACCGAGGAGGCGCCGGCCCACCTGACCGACTGGAAGGGCCGGGACTGGACGCCCCGGTCCGCCGAGCCCGCCGCGCACCCCAACGCCCGCTTCACCGTCCCCGCCTCGCAGTGCCCGATCATCGCGCCCGAGTGGGAGGACCCGCGGGGCGTGCCGATCTCGGCGATCCTCTTCGGCGGCCGCCGCGCCTCCGCGGTGCCGCTGGTGACGGAGTCCTTCGACTGGAACCACGGCGTCTTCCTCGGCGCCAACGTGGCCTCCGAGAAGACCGCCGCCGCCGAGGGGAAGGTCGGCGAGCTGCGCCGCGACCCGTTCGCGATGCTGCCGTTCTGCGGCTACAACATGGGCGACTACATGGCCCACTGGATCGACGTGGCCAAGGGCAAGGACCAGTCCAGGCTGCCGAAGATCTACTACGTCAACTGGTTCCGCAAGAACGACGAGGGCACCTTCGTCTGGCCCGGCTTCGGCGAGAACTCCCGCGTCCTGAAGTGGATCGTGGAGCGCCTCGACGGCAAGGCCGAGGGCGTCGAGACCCCGATCGGAGTGCTGCCGGCCAGGGGCGCCCTGGACACGAACGGCCTGGAACTGTCCGACTCCGACCTGGACTTCCTGCTCTCGGTCGACAAGGACGTCTGGCGCGAGGAGGCCGCCCTGGTCCCCGAGCACCTGAACACCTTCGGTGACCACACCCCGAAGGAGCTGTGGGACCAGTACCACGCGCTGGTGCAGCGCCTGGGCTGAACGGCCCGCCACAAGACTCCACGGCCGGTCGCCGTGCCCTGACCAGCGATCGTCCCGGCCGGCCGTGGAACGACCCCGGGTGCCCCGCACAACGGCGTGCGGGGTACCCGTGCGTGGCACCCCCGGCTACTTGTGTGGTGAAGGTCGGCCGGGGTACCCGGCCGCCGTCCCACCGGAAGGAGGGGTGTGAGCCATGGCGAGCGGTGATCCGTTCTACTCGAAGGACCGTCCGGAGCATCCGGTGATGCCGGAGGACCGCCCCCGCGGCGGCCGGCCGGGCGAGTACCGCCACACCGGTGCCAGCGCCCTCGGCCAACGGCACCTGTGGCTGCTGTACGTCCTGCTGGCGGCGCTGATCCTGGTGCTGTTCCTCCTCTTCGTATGAGGTTCGTACGAGTACGAGCGGCGGGCTGCCCACCGCGGCGCGAGCGAGCGCACGCGGTGGTTGGCGCCCGGTCCGCGCGTCGCTGCGGGTGCGCGCGGACCGGGGCCGATCGGGGGACCCCGAAAGGGGTCAGTGCGCGCCGCTCAGCTCCTTCGGCCCGGCCAGGGCGGCGGCGTGCGCGTCCATGCGTTCGGCCGCGAGGATCGCGGCCGCCGTGTCGGCGCGCGACGCGGCGACGACGAGCGCCCGGCCCGCGAGGGCGTGGGCGCGCGCGTGCAGGGCGGCGGGGTCACCCGCCGAGGCCGGCGTGGCCCGCAGCGGCGCCCCGCCGCGGAGCCGGCTCACCCCGCCGGCGAGGCGTTCCGCGGCGGCGTCCAGGTCCGCCGACGGGGTCAGCGCGCGCAGTGCGTCGGTGACCGCGAGCAGCGCGGCGAGGTGCCCGGCGAGCTGGATGTCCAGCTCCTCCTCGCGCGAGCGGTGGGGAAAGTCGGAGGCGGCGCCGGCCATCGTGCTGTGGACCGACTTGGTGCGGATCGGTTCGTACATGGGGGATGGCCTCCTGTGCGGGACAGGAAGCCATCCTAGCTTAGATTTCGTCTAAAGTTGAGTCGGATCACGTAACGAAACCCGTCGGCTACGGCTGGCCGTAGCCGTCCAGAAAGCGCCCGATCCGGGTGATCGCGTCCCGGAGGTCACCGACCGACGGCAGGGTCACCACCCGGAAGTGATCGGGCTCGGGCCAGTTGAAGCCGGTCCCCTGGACGACCATGATCTTCTCCTTGCGCAGCAGGTCCAGGACCATCCGCCGGTCGTCCTTGATCTTGAAGACCTGGGGGTCGAGACGCGGGAAGAGGTACAGCGCGCCCTTCGGCCGTACGCAGCTCACGCCCGGAATCTGCGTCAGCAGCTCGTAGGCGGTGTCCACCTGCTCCTTCAGCCGCCCGCCCGGCAGCACCAGGTCGTTGATCGACTGGCGTCCGCTGAGTGCCGCGACCACGCCGTGCTGTCCCGGCATGTTGGCGCACAGGCGCATGTTCGCCAGGATCGTCAGGCCCTCGAGGTAGGAGTCGGCGTGCGCCCGCGGCCCGGAGATCGACATCCAGCCCACCCGGTAACCGGCCACCCGGTACGCCTTCGACATGCCGTTGAAGGTGAGGGTGAGCAGGTCGGGGGCGACCTTCGCGGTCGGGGTGTGCGTGGCGCCGTCGTAGAGGATCTTGTCGTAGATCTCGTCGGAGCAGACCAGCAGGTTGTGCCGGCGGGCGATGTCGGTCAGGCCCTTCAGCGTCGCCTCGTCGTACACCGCGCCCGTGGGGTTGTTCGGGTTGATGATGACGAGGGCCTTGGTGCGGTCGGTGACCTTGCGCTCGACGTCCGCGAGGTCGGGCATCCAGTCCGACTGCTCGTCGCAGCGGTAGTGCACGGCCGTACCGCCGGAGAGGGAGACGGCAGCCGTCCACAGCGGGTAGTCCGGGGCCGGTACGAGCACCTCGTCGCCGTCGTCGAGCAGCCCCTGCATCGCCATGACGATCAGCTCGGAGACGCCGTTGCCGATGAAGACGTGCTCGACGTCCGTCTCGATGCCGAGGGTCTGGTTGTGCATGACGACCGCGCGCCGGGCGGCCAGCAGCCCTTTGGCGTCGCCGTAGCCGTGGGCCGTGGAGACGTTGCGGAGGATGTCCTCCAGGATCTCCGGCGGGCACTCGAAGCCGAAGGCTGCCGGGTTGCCGGTGTTCAGCTTGAGGATGCGGTGACCGGCCGCCTCCAGCCGCATCGCCTCCTCGAGCACCGGGCCCCGGATCTCGTAACAGACGTTGGCGAGCTTGGTCGACTGGATCACCTGCATGTCCGTGAGCTTACGACCCGGTAACGCCTCGTGGGTCGTGTTTTCCGCCACGCGAGACGGGAGGTTTGTCATGATTTCGCCGCCGGCCGCCGCGGGACTCCCGCGGAGCGCGGGAATCGCGGGGCGGCGCGCGGGTAGCGTGGGCGCGCCGAGGGGAGGGCGGGCATGGAGTTCTCGCTGCTGAACGACGAGCCGGTGACCGAGCCGGACGCCGATCTGCTGGGTACCGGCCGGGCCGCGCGGGAGCTGGCCCGGCTGCTCTACGACTCGCGCGCCGCCACCCCCTTCACCCTGGCCGTCGACGCCGGATGGGGGATGGGCAAGAGCAGCCTGATGCGCCTGATCGAGGCGGAGCTGCGGCAGCGCGACGGCGTGGCGACCGTCTGGTACAACGCCTGGACCGCGAGCGGGGCCGATGCGCTCGAAGGGCTGATCAAGTCCGTTCTCATGCGGTTCGACCGGCGGGTGCTGCGCCGCGCCCTGAACCGGCTGACCGAGCGGCGCGCCCTGGTCGCGGCGGTCCGCGCGGTGGCCACGGCGGCGGCGGCCCCGCTCGGCGTGGCCGGGCTGGTCGACCGGCTGTGGCAGCAGCTGTCCCTCGACGCCACGTCCCGCAACGCGATGCGGGACACGCTGCGCGAACTGGCCGCGGAATGGGCCGAGTCGGCCGGACGAGGCCCCCGGCGGCTGCTCGTCGTCTTCGTCGACGACCTGGACCGCTGCTCGCAGGAGTCGGTGCTCGCGGTGTGCGAGGCGGTCAAGGTCTACCTCGACGTGCCGGGCCTCGCCTTCGTGATCGGCTGCGACCGCTCGGCGCTCGGCCCGTCGGGCCTGCTGCGGGACCTGTCCCCGGCCGGGGCGGCGTTCATGGAGAAGATCTTCCAGACCAGCTACCGGCTGCCGGTGCCGGGCCCGGACGACGTCGCCGCCTACGTCCGCCGGTGCGCGGTCCGCTCGGGCCTGCGGGAACTGCTGGACGACGACCTGGTCAGGCTGATCGCCGACCGCTGCGCCCGCAATCCGCGCCGGATCAAGCGGCTCATCAACGGCTTCGGGCTGGAGTACGGGCTCAATCCGGTGTGGTCGAGCTTCGCACCGGAGGCGGTGATCAGGGTGCTGCTGCTGCAGCACCTGTACGCCGACTTCTACCGCACCCTCCTCGCCGGCGACCTGAACCACCCGTACGCGGCCCGGGAGTTCCTGGACTACCGCACGGCACGGAAGGTGCTCGGCAGACCCTCGGTGCCGCCCCGGCCGGAGGACTGGCGGGTCGCCGTCGCCTCCCTCTCCGAGCACGGTCTGGAGCCGCCGCAGCGGGACCGGCCCGAGGAGTGGCCGGCGGTGCTGGCCCGGCTGGAGGAGTACCTCCCCACCGACTTCCCGGCACTGGAGCGGGACCAGAACTTCGTGACGCTCCTTCAGGAGCTGATGAGTCTGGAGGGCGCCGCTCAACTGGTGGCCCGGCTCCGGGACGGGGTCGCGCCGGTCGCGGTGCTGGATGCCGGCGCGGACCGGCGCCCGGGTGGCGACGAGGGGCGCCCCGCGCACGCGACCCCGTACGCGGGCGCCGAGGTGCTCTGGGTGGACGACCACCCGGAGAACAACACCTTCGAGGCGGGGCACCTGGAGGCGCGCGGGGCGCGGGTGTGGCGCGCCACCGACGCCCGGGAGGCCGAGCGGATCCTGGCCGGCACGCGGATCGACCTGCTGCTCTCCGACGTGGGGCGCGGCTGGGACGGCGGCGCGGGCTTCACCGCGCTGCGGCGCTGGCGCGACACCGGGCGCTACGCCGGGCCCGCCGTCTTCTACACCAGCCGGGTCACTCCGCACGGCCTGGAGCAGTGCAACCGCCTCGACGCGCGGATCACCGCCTCCAGCGCGGAGCTGACCCAGCTGGCCGACTCCCTGCTGCGCGAGGCGCTGGCCGCCCGCCGGAGCGACTGACCGTCCGCCTGCCGCGACAGCCGTCCCGGCGGATGGCCGGCGCGTGGTCCGTCGCCGCGTCCGGCGCCGCCGCGACCCCGGCGCACAGGGAAACCCCTATCGCCCGGGACGCCTTCTTGTTCTCACCCGGCTCTCACCTTGAGAATGCGCATGACAAGCGTGAGGCGGCCGGAAGATCTCCGGTCGCCCGCGTCGTACGAGGGGACCCCCACATGAACAAGCCTCTCCTTGCCGTTCTCTCCTCCGTGGCCCTGGCCGCGCTGGGCGCGACGCCCGCCGTGGCCGCTCCGCACGCGGCGCGACCGCACACCGCCAAGGCGGCGGCCGTGACGGTGGACTTCGCCGGCACCGTCTCGCTCAGCAACTGCTCCGGCTCGGTCATCCGCTTTCCCGGCTCCGCCGACACCGACCCGGCGCTCGTCCTCACCAACGGCCACTGCCTGGAGACCGGCTTCCCCGGCCCCGGCGAGGTCATCACCGGCCAGTCCTCCAGTCGCTCCTTCGGCCTGCTGAACTCCGCCGGAACCAAGGTCGCCACCCTGCGCGCCAACCAGGTCGTGTACTCGACCATGACGGACACGGACATCACGATCTACCGCACCACGACCACCTACGCGGCGATCAAGAAGAGCTACGGCATCAGCCCGCTCACCGTGCAGGACACCCACCCCACCGCCGGCACGGCCATCAAGGTCGTCTCCGGCTACTGGAAGCGGACCTACAGCTGCGCCGTCGACGGCTTCGTGTACCGGCTCCAGGAGGGCGACTGGACCTGGAAGGACTCCGTCCGCTACACCTCCGCCTGCGACACCATCGGCGGCACCTCCGGCTCCCCGGTGATCGACACCGCCACCGGCAAGGTCGTGGCCGTCAACAACACCGGCAACGAGAACGGCGAGCGCTGCACCGAGAACAACCCCTGCGAGGTCGACGAGAACGGCAACGTCACCGTCCGCCAGGGCATCAACTACGCCGAGGAGACGTACCTCATCCCCGCCTGCTTCACCACCGGCAACAAGCTGGACCTCAGCGCCTCCGGCTGCACGCTGCCCAAGCCGTGACGGTCACCGGGGCGCACGGCGGACGGAGCGGCCCGCGAGCACGTCCGTCCGCTTGCCGTCCTCGATGACGAACCGGCCGTCCACCAGGACGTACGGGATCCCCGTGGGCAGCCTGCGGGGCTCGGCGAAGGTGGCGCCCGGCGCCACCGTCCGCGGGTCGAACAGCACCAGGTCGGCCCGGTAGCCCTCGCGCACCAGCCCGCGGTCCGGCAGCCTCAGCCGGGCCGCGGGCCGCGAGGTCAGGTGCGCGACGCACTCCTCCAGGCCCAGCACCCCCAACTCCCGCACGTAGTGGCCGAGGTAGCGCGGGAACGTGCCGTACGCCCGCGGGTGCGGCTTGGCGCCCCGCAGGATGCCGTCCGAGCCGCCGGTGTGCGCGCGGTGCCGCATGATCGCGCGGACGTTCTCCTCGTGCCCGACGTGCTGGAGGATCGTCGTACCGAGCCGGTCCGCGAGCAGCAGGTGCCGGGCGGTGTCCCACGGGGACTCGCCGCGCAGCTCCGCCGCCTCCCGGACCGTACGGCCCACGTACGCGCCGAGCGCGGGATCGGCGACGCCGCAGACCTCGATCGTCTCCCACTCCACCGGCACCCCGTGGCAGCCGTCCGAGCCGGCCACCTCCAGGTCGTGGCGGATGCGCTCGGCCGTGGCGGGGTCGCCGAGCCGGGCCAGGATCCCCTCCGGGCCGCCCGCGCCCGCCCAGCTCGGCAGCAGCGCGACGAGCGTGGTGGAGCCGGGGGTGTACGGATAGGTGTCCAGCGTGATGTCCGCGCCGGCGCCCGCGGCCCGGTCGAGCAGGGCCAGCAGCTCGGACGCCCGGCCCTCGTTCACGCCGAAGTTCATGGTGGCGTGGGCCAGGTGCAGCGGGCAGTCCGCCTGCCGGGCCAGCTCCACCATCTCCGCGTAGGCCTGAAGCGCGCCGGCGCCGTAGGAGCGGTGGTGCGGGCAGTAGTAGCCGCCGTAGGACGCCACCACCCGGCACAGCTCGGTCAGCTCGGCGTCCGGGGCGTACATGCCGGGCGTGTACGTCAGCCCCGAGGACATCCCGACGGCGCCCTGCTCCAGCCCCTCGGCCACCAACCGCCGCATGCGGTCCAGCTCCCCGGGTGTGGCCTCACGGTCCTCCCAGCCGACGACGAGCGCGCGGACCGTGCCCTGGGGGACGAGGTAGGCCGCGTTCACGGCGATCCCCCGGTCCAGCCGGTCCAGGTACTCGCCGACCGACCGCCAGTCGAAGCCGCCGTCGATGTCGTCGCCGTACCCGTTCCACCCGGTGATCGACCGCCGCACCCGCTCCAGTGTGCGGTCGTCCACCGGCGCGTACGACAGCCCGTCCTGGCCGAGGACTTCGAGGGTGACCCCCTGCGCCGCCTTGGCGCTGTGGTCGGGGTCGCGCAGCAGGGCGAGGTCGGAGTGGGCGTGCATGTCGATGAAGCCGGGGGAGAGGACCAGGCCCTCCGCGTCCAGTTCCCGCATGGCGCGCGGGCGCTGGCAGCCCGCCTGGGCGGCCTCCTTGACGATCGAGACGATCCGGCCGCCGTCGACCACCACGTCGGCCCGGTACGACGGTTCGCCGCTGCCGTCCACGACGTCGGCGTCCCGGATGACCAGGTCCTCCATGCCAGGCCTCCCGATGTCCTAGAAGAAGGTGCGGATGTAGTCGACGACCGTCCCGTCCGCCTCGGCCACCGGGATCAGCTGCCACTTGTCGAACGACGTGCACGGGTGGGACAGCCCGAGCCCGACCCAGTCGCCGACCTCGACGTCCGCGCCGGGCCGCGTGCGCAGCCACAGGTGCTGGTCGGACAGGGCGCTCACCTCGATGCCGGTCGCCGGACGCTCGGAACCGTTGCGGCGTACCGCCTGCGCCACCGGAAGGTCGAGGTCGTAGGCCGCGTCGCGCTTGCCCGCGTTGAGGAACGCCTGCTCGGGCGACGGCCGGGAGACGACCTGCGCCCACAGCCGGAAGGCGGGCTCCAGCGCGCCCTCCTCGGGGACCCGGTTGAACGGGGTGAGCCTGCTGTAGTGCACGTCGTCGTGCGAGACGTAGGCACCGGAGCGGAGCAACTTCAGTACGGACAGGGAGAGTTCGGGTACGGCGGCGAAGACGTCCGCGACCGCGTCGAACCACTCGCTGCCGCCGGCGCTCACCACGATCTCGTCGGCGCCGGCGAACCACCCCGCCTTGTCGAACTCCACGGCGAGCGCGACCAGCCGGTGCAGCCAGCCCCGCACCAGATCCGGGTCGGCGCCGGGCACCTGGGCCTCGTAGCCCGCCACGCCCACGAGCCGCAGCGTCCGCGTCCGGACCACCGCCTCGGCGACGGCGCGGGCGTCCGCCGCGGTGCGCACCCCGGTCCGCGCGCCCTCGCCCGCGCCAAGCTCCACCACCACGTCGACGGGCCGGGCGGAGCCTGCCAGCGCGGTGTCCATCAGCTCGACACCGTGCACGGAGTCGACGTAGGCGACGAACCGGAAGCCGGGGTCGGCCGCCAGCTCGGCCGCGATCCACCTCAGGGCGGAGGCGTCCACCAGCTCGTTGGCGAGGAAGATCCGCGGCACCCCGAACGCGCGGGCCACGCGCACCTGGTGGGGCACCGCCAGCGTGATGCCCCAGGCGCCGTGCTCGAGCTGGCGGTGGAAGAGCTGCGGGGCCATGGACGTCTTGCCGTGCGGGGCGAAGGCGAGACCGTGCCGCGCGGTGTACGTCTCCATGAGCGCCAGGTTGTGCTCCAGGCGCTCGGCGGACAGGGCGAGGACCGGCGTGCCGAAGCCGTCGGCCGCGCGGAAGAGGTTGCGGCGCTGGGCGGCCAGCTCCCCGACGGTCAGCCCGTCGGCGTCGGGCGGAAGGCCCTTGAAGCGGTGGTCGACACGTTCCTCGGCCAGCCGGGCGAGCGCTTCGGTGCGCATGGAGCCCCTCTCCTGGCCATTGCAGCATGTGCAACGGCCATTGCATGCAGTGCTAACTGGTGTCTAGCATCTCGCCGACACCGGGTCAACGGAGCCGCCACCCGGGTATCGACAGGAGCCATCATCGACGACGCTGCTTACGACGCCCCTGGTGCCGGGACCGTTCCGCACGCCCGTGTGGACGTCGTGACACTGGGCGAGTCCATGGTCACCTTCCTGCCCAGCCGCCCCGGGCGCCTCGCGGACGTGCCCTCCTTCGACCGCGCGATCGGCGGCGCCGAGTCCAACGTGGCCTGCGTGCTGGCCGCCGCCGGGCACAGCGCGCGGTGGGTGAGCCGGGTGGGGGCGGACGGGTTCGGGCAGCACCTGGTGGAGCGGATCGCCGGATACGGCGTCGACACGAGCGCCGTACGCACCGACGCGGCCCGGCCCACGGGCGTCTACTTCCGCACCGCCGCCGACCGCGCCACCGACACCCACGAGGTGGCGTACTACCGGACCGGCTCCGCGGCCTCCGCGATGGCCGTGGACAACGTGGACCTGGCGGCGGCGCTGACGGGCCGGGTGCTGCACCTGTCGGGCATCACGGCCGCGCTCTCCGGCGAGTGCCTGGACCTGGTGCGCGCACTGACGGCACCCCGCCCCGGCCGCCCGCTGGTCTCCTTCGACGTCAACTACCGTCCCGCCCTGTGGCGTCACGCGGGGCTCGGCCCAGACGGCCCCCGCGTCCTGCTGGAACTGGCACGCCGGGCCGACATCGTCTTCGTCGGCGACGACGAGGCGCGCGACGCCTGGGGACTGCACGGCGGACGCTCCATCCTGGCGTCCCTGCCCGAGCCGGCGATCGTCGTCGTCAAGCAGGGGAAGGGGGGAGCGACGGCCTTCTGCCGCCCGGCGGGGGCGGGCGACGCCCCCGGTGCCGCTGTTGCCCACGGTGTCGCCGGTGGCGCTCTCGCGCACGCCGACGGCGCTGTCGCGTACGGCGACGGTCTCGCGTACGCCGATGGCACTGTCGCCGACGCCGACGCCGACGCCGACGCCGACGCCGACGCCGACGGCACGGCGACCTTCGTGCCGGCACCCGAGGTGGACGTCGTCGCCCACGTCGGCGCCGGTGACGCCTTCGCCGCCGGGTTCCTCTCCGCGACCCTCCGCGGCCTCCCCGTCCGGGACCGCCTGCGTCACGGCCACCTCTTCGCCGCCGCGGCCCTCGCCACCCCCGGCGACCTGGCCCCACCCCCCGCCCGGGACCACGCCGACCGGCTGACCGCCCTCGACGCCGCCGCATGGGGGAGACTTCGACTCGGCCCCGGCTGGACGCAGGCCGAGGCGGCCGAGGAGGAGACGAACACCCCATGAGTCAGACCGTCGACCGCGCCCTGAGCATCCTGCCGCTGCTCGCCGAGGGCCCCGCCGACCTCGGGCAGGTCGCCGACCGCCTGGGAGTCCACAAGTCCACGGCACTGCGCCTCCTGCGCACCCTGCACGAGCACGGTCTGGTCTACCGCCAGTCCGACCAGCGCTACCGCCTCGGCGCCCGCCTCTTCGCCCTCGCGCAGGAGGCGATGGAGAACCTCGACGTCCGCGAGATCGCCCACCCCCACCTCGTACGCCTCAACGAGGCCTGCGGACACACCGTCCACCTCGCCGTCCACGAGGAGAACGAGGTCCTCTACATCGACAAGGTGGAGAGCCGCTACCCGGTCCGCATGTACTCCCGGATCGGCAAGCCCGTCGCCATCACGGTCGCGGCCGTGGCGAAGCTCCTCCTCGCCGACCTGCCCGAACCCGAGCGCCGCGCCCTCGCGGACCGGCTCGACTACCCCCTGTACACGGCCCGTTCCACCCCCAACGCCCAGGCTTTCCTCAGGGAGTTGGAGCAGGTGCGCGAACAGGGCTGGGCCACCGACCTCGGTGGTCACGAGGAGTCCATCAACTGTGTCGCCGCCCCCATCCGCGGCGCCGACGGCCGCGTGGTCGCCGCGATGTCGGTCTCCGCGCCGAACGTGGTCGTCACCGCCGAGGAACTCCTCACCCTGCTCCCGCAGATCCGCCGTACCGCGGATGCGATCAGCGGCGAGTACTCCGGAAGAACGCCTGTCCGACAGTAAGGACCCGCCCGCATGGCCGAGAAGATCGCGCTCACCCCGAAGACCCACACCACCCCGCCCGCGAAGTTCTCGCACGGCGTGCGGAAGGGCAACATCCTCCAGGTCGCCGGACAGGTCGGCTTCCTGCCCGCCGAGGACGGCAAGCCCCCGACGCCGGCCGGCCCCACCCTGCGCGAGCAGACCCTCCAGACCCTCGCCAACGTCAAGGCGATCCTCGAAGAGGGCGGCGCCGGCTGGGACGACGTGATGATGATCCGCGTCTACCTCACGGACACGGCCCACTTCGCGGAGATGAACGAGATCTACAACGCCTACTTCGGGGAGCAGGGCCTCACCCAGCCGCCCGCCGCCCGTACGACCGTCTACGTCGGTCTCCCGGCCGGCCTCCTCATCGAGATCGACGCGCTCGCCGTACTGAGCTGACGTCCTCCTCCCGCCCGCACGTCCCGCACGGCACGGCGCCCCGCACCCCCGGGCCGCCGTGCCGCGCTCCCCCCTGCCCCGAAGCGCCATGCACGTACGGCTTTCACGAAGAGGACCCCCGAATGTCCTACTCCCTCGCCGCATCCGCCGCCACCGCACCGCCGCCACCGCACACCGGAGGCCTGCTCCTCCTGCTGCACGGCACCTCCGGGCTCCTCACGATCGCCGCGATCGGCATAGCCCTGCTCCTCTTCCTGATCATCAAGGTCAGGCTCCAGCCCTTCGTGGCCCTCCTCGCCGTCTCGATCGCCGTGGGCCTGCTGGCCGGCCTCTCGGTCACCGAACTCTTCGGCACCGTCCAGAGTTCCAGCGCCGTCTCCACCATCGAGTCGGGCATGGGCGGCATCCTCGGCCACGTGGCGATCATCATCGGCCTCGGCACGATGCTGGGCGCGATCCTGGAGGTGAGCGGAGGGGCCGAAGCGCTGGCCGGGCGGCTGTTGTCGCTCTTCGGCGCGGAACGAGCCCCGCTGGCCATGGGCCTGACGGGCCTGATCTTCGGCATCCCGGTCTTCTTCGACGTCGGCATCTTCGTCCTGGCCCCCCTCGTCTACGCGGCGGCCAAGTCCGGCGGCAAGTCGATCCTCCTGTACTGCCTCCCGCTGCTGGCGGGCCTGTCGATGACCCACGCCTTCCTGCCCCCGCACCCGGGCCCGGTCGCGGCGGCCGGCCTCCTCCACGTCCAGCTCGGCTGGGTCATCCTCATGGGCATCGTCTGCGGCCTGCCCGCCGTACTGGCCGCGTGGGCGTACTCCGCCTGGGCCGGCCGGCGGATCTTCGTGCCCGTACCGCAGGACATGGTCGAGGCGGCGCAGGAGGCGAAGCGGGCGGTGGTCGAGGAACAGCGCGCGCAGGGCGTGGCGCCGCGGGAGGCGCCGGTCCGGCTGGCCACCGTCCTGACGATCATCGGCACCCCACTGGTCCTGATCCTCGCCTCGACCTTCTCCTCGATCGCCCTCGACCCCTCGCCCACCCGCTCGGTGCTCCAGTTCCTCGGCAGCCCCTTCGTGGCCCTGACGCTCGCCCTGCTCATGGCCTACTACCTGCTGGGCATCCGGCGCGGCTGGTCCCGCACGTCCCTCGAGGCGGTGTCCACGTCGTCGCTGAAGCCGGTCGGCAACATCCTGTTGGTCGTGGGCGCGGGCGGGATCTTCGGCGCGGTGCTGAAGGCGAGCGGGGTGGCCCAGGCCCTGTCGGACACGTTCCACGGCGTGGGCCTGCCGGTGATCGTGCTCGCCTATCTGATCTCCCTGGTCCTGCGGGTGGCACAGGGCTCGGCGACGGTGGCGATCGTGACGACGGCGGGCATCGTCGCCCCCCTCCTGTCCGGGGGCGACCACTCCCAGCCCTTCGTGGCCCTGGTCATCATGGCGATCTCGGCGGGCTCGATCTTCGCGTCGCACGTCAACGACGGCGGCTTCTGGATGGTGGCGAAGTACTTCGGCATCAGCGAACGCGACACCCTGCGGACCTGGACGGTCCTGGAGTCGGTGCTGTCGGTGGCCGGTTTCGCGGTGGCGGCGGTGGTGAGCGTGTTCGTGTGAAGGTGACGGGAGTTGACCGTGGGATGAGCGGTCTGACTGGTTCCGGCACAGGTATGTCGTCCATACTGCCGCCGTGGAGCAGCGCACAGGAGCGAGCAGCAAGCCGTCGAAGGCCGAGCCGTTGAAGACCGAGCCCCTGCCGGGCGCCGGTTTCGACCCGGCCTTCATCCCGGGGCTCACGGCTCCGGCCAGGACGGACACGTCGACGGCCACCGGGCCGGATCCGGAGGACACCGAGACGGCGGCCGAGCCGGCGGAGCCGACGGCGTCGGCGTCGGCGACGACGGAGGAACCCGAAGCGGCGGACGCCGACGGCCCGGACGGCGGTCCGGTCTTCGAGGCCTTTGACCGCCGCGCCAGGATCGTGGCCGACCGCAAGGGCGTGCGCCTGCGCCTGGACGAGGAGTCCTGCGAGTTCCGCTGGGACGAGATCGCGGCGGTGGAGACCGAGTACCCCCGCTTCGGCAAGCGCTACACGGTCACCGTCCACACCCCCGACCGCCGCTGGTACCCGATCGAGATCGAGGCCGCGTCGAGGTCCCGCTTCAAGGAGTGGGACGAGCAGCTCGACGCGGTGCTGGACGCGTACTTCGAGGACGGCGAGGAGAGCGGGGAAGGCGAGTAGCCCGGCTCTCACAACCTGCCGGACCTCTTCAGCGCATCGATGAAGGGGGCGAAGGCGGTCCCGGGGAAGGTGAGGGTCGCGCGGGCGGGGGCTTTGGAGTCGCGGACGGCTATGTGGGTGCGCCGGTCGGCGACTTCGACGCAGGCGTCGCCTTGGCCACCACCGGAGAAGGAGGACTTCCGCCAGATGTCGGGGGTCAGCATGCTCACAGCTCCTTCGCCAGCCGGTGTATGAAGTCACGCGAACCGCGGGGGTCGAGTGACACCGCCTCCACCCTACGGAAGAGCGTTCGGTAGCGGCTGAGTTGAGCCTCGGCATCGATGTAGACGGGGCCGTTCGGGCCGTCGCGGACGACGGTGTCCAGCCTGGGAACGGGGCCGCCCGCGTACACCATGGCGCTTCCGGCTCCACCGAAGTCGTCCAGATCGAACGGGATGACTCGCACGGTGACGTGGTCGGCCTGGGACAACTCCAGAAGACGGTTGAGCTGACCGCGTGCGGTGAGCCGGTCACCGACCCGGATGCGCAGTGCCGCCTCATGGATCACCGCTTCGTAGGGGACCGGATCCGGACGCTCGATGACGGCCCTGCGCTGCATCCGGTGCTCCACCCACACGTCCACATCACTGCCTGGGAACTCGGGGTTCACGTAGGAGAAGAGGCGGCGAGCATACTCAGGCGTCTGAAGGAGGCCCGGGATGTGCAGGAATTCGACGTCCCACCGGTAGGCGGCGTGGTGCTCCAGGTCGGGCAGGTCCAGGAAGGGCGTGGGCAGATGACCTCGGTACTTCTCCCACCAGCCTTGGGTCCGGTCGGTGGCGACGGCGACCAACGCCTCGATCAACTCAACGTCTGCGCAGGCGTAGTTGGCGGCCATGCGGCGCAACCGCTGCTCACTCACCCCAGAGGTGCCGGACTCGATCTGGCTGATCTGGACCGAGTTGACCCCCAGCATCGCGGCCGCCTCACGCGAACTGAGGCCGGCCGCCTCGCGAAGCCGCCGCAGTTCGACGGCCAGCCGCATCTGCCGCGCTGTGGGTTCGCGTTTGGTCCCCATCGGCTGCTCCTTGACTCGTTGGGGGTCAGATCTTGGGATCGGCTTGCTCACCCTTAATTCTAAGGTCTACCGTCGGTGACGTACCGCACACGCAGCGGAAGTGCACCGCGTACGCGGCGTTGCCACCCTGCGCAAAAACCCCTCACCGCCACGGAGTCGATGCCGCATGCCCGAAACCTGGGACTACACGCTCTACATCGCCAACGACCCGAGAGCCGTCACGGTGTGCCGCCGCACCCTGCGCCTGATCCTGACCCTGCACGGCCTGATCGGCCTGCTCGACACCGCGGAACTCCTGGCGACGGAACTGGTGTCCAACGCCGTGCGGCACACCAAGGGCCCGGCGGCGCTGCGGGTCCGCCGCACCCCGGAGGGCGCGGTGTGGATCGGCGCCTGGGACACCGACCCCGCCCCGCTCGAGCCGCCTCGGCCACGGGAGCAGGTCATGGAAGCGGAGGACGGCAGGGGCCTGGGCCTGGTCTCGGCGTGCGCGCAGGTGTGGGGCTGGCAGCCGTCGGCGCGGTTCGGGGACCGGGGGAAGTACGTGTGGTGCGAGCTGGGGGCGGCGTGAGGCTGGGCCCGTCGCATGAGGCGCTGCGCCGGGTCTTCACGAAGACCCGATGGCCCGAGCGGCTGACGGCGCCCGGGCCTGCCACAGCCCCGGGCGCCGCCGGTCAACGACGGAACCGGCTACGGCAGCCCGTGCACATGCGCCCCCACCGCGTTCGACCACGCGTTGCCTGCCGAGGCGTCCCAGTTCGTGGACCAGGTCATCGCGCCCCGCAGGCCGGGGTAGGTCGTGGACGGCTTGAAGGTGCCGCAGTTGGTGCCGGAGGCCAGGCAGTCCAGGGCGTTGTTCACCACCGTCGGTGACACGTAGCCGCTGCCCGCCGCGCTGGGGGAGGCCGGGAGGCCGAGGCCCACCTGGGAGGGGGAGAGGCCGCCCTGGAGCTGGATGCAGGCGAGGGCCGTGAGGAAGTCGACCGTGCCCTGGCTGTAGACCTTGCCGTCGCAGCCCAGCATGGAACCGCTGTTGTAGTACTGCGTGTTGACGACGGTGAGGATGTCCTTGATGTTCAGGGCCGTCTGGAAGTAGGACGCCGACGTCGACTGCATGTCGATCGTCTGCGGAGCCATCGTGATGACGAGGGAGGAGCCGGCCTTCGCCGACAGGGACCGCAGTGCCTGCGTCATGTACGTCGCGTCGAGGCCGTTCTCCAGGTCGATGTCGACGCCGTCGAAGCCGTACGTCTGCATCAGGGAGTAGACGGAGTTCGCGAAGTTCGCCGCCGAGGCCGAGTCGGTCACCGACACCGTGCCGTTCTGGCCGCCGATCGAGATGACGACCTTCTTCCCGGCCGCCTGCTTCGCCTTGATGTCCGCCTTGAACTGGTTGCTCGTGTAGCCGCCGAGGGCCGCCGAGTCCAGGTTGAAGGTGACGGCGCCCGGTGTCGTCGTCGCGTCCGCGAAGGCCACCGCGATGATGTCGTACGACGACGGGACGTCCGACAGCTTCTGGACCGTCGCGCCGTTGTCGAAGTTCTGCCAGTAGCCCGTCACCGCGTGCTGGGGCAGGCCTCCTCCGGTGCCGCCGCCCCCGCCCGTGCCGGAGGACGTGGTCGTGGCCGTCACGGCCGCCGACCTCGGCGACTCGCCGGCCGCGTTCGTCGCCGTCACCTGGAAGGAGTAGGAGGTCGAGGCCGACAGGCCCGTCAGCGTCGCCGACGTCCCCGTCACCGCCGTCGCCTTCGTGCCGTTCTGGTAGACGTCGTAGCCCGTCGCGCCCGACACCGGGGACCAGGAGAGCGAGGCCGACGAGGAGGTCGTACCCGAGACCGTCAGGCCCGTCGGGGCCGCGGGGACGGTCGGCGTCGGGGTTCCGCCGCCCCCGCCGTCGGGGCCGTAGACCGAGACGTCGTCCGCGTAGTACGCCGCCTGGCCGTACCACCCGTGCGTGTACAGCGTGACCGACGTCGTTGACGTGCCCGTCGTGAACGTCGTCGACAGCTGTTTCCAGGCCGTCGTGTCCGGGGTCCACGTCGAGACGTCCGTCGTGCCCGTGCCCGTCACGCCCAGGTAGGCGTAGCCGCCCTGGACCCACGCGCTCAGCGTGTACGTCGAGTTCGGCCGGACGGCGACCGACTGGGTGCACTGGGCGTCGTCCTGGCCGGCCGGGGTCGCCTTCAGTGCCGAGGCGCCGCTGTGCGCCGGGGACGAGACCGTCGTGCCGCTGCCCGCCGTGCAGGTCCAGCCGCTCAGGCCGGACTCGAAGCCCGCGTTCTGGACGTTGTTCACGTCCGCCGCGGACGCGGGGGAGGCGGCCGCCGTGAGGCCCGCGACCGAGAGGGCCAGGGCCGTGGCCGTCGACCACGCCAGCGACGCGCGCCGTCCGCCGGATCTGGGTATGCCTGTGTCTGGTGCGCGGTGCGCGCGGTTCACGCGGTCCACTGGGTCCTCCGGGGAAGGGAGTTGGCGAGGGAGTGTCGTACAAGTTGGTCCAGACCAATTGGGGTGTCAAGAGGTCCAGACCAAATTCGCCTGCGCGCCATCGTTCAACCTGTCCGGTTTTGACGGGACTTGCGTGGTACTCGCACCCAAGGAGTTCCACGCGAGCTTCACAAACGCTGTTCTCCGGTCATACGGCCGTGGATACAGTGCTCAGGTAGTCACGCAGTGAAGTCGTCCCGGCCCACGGGAGTGACCCCGGACGGCCGGCGGGTGTGAAGAGCGGGGAGCTGCGCGTGCCAACTGCCATCGCCGTGACCAGTGCCGACATGGCGCTGCCGGCTCAGGACGAACGGACCGTGCCCGCCGTCGTGCTGGGTGGCCTCGACCAGCAGCCGCTGGAGCGGGCGGTCCTGGAACTCCACACCCTGATCGAGCAGTACGG
The DNA here is from genome assembly GCF_055584345.1 of Streptomyces sp. NPDC104106. Classification (NCBI taxonomy): domain Bacteria; kingdom Bacillati; phylum Actinomycetota; class Actinomycetes; order Kitasatosporales; family Streptomycetaceae; genus Streptomyces; species Streptomyces sp. NPDC104106. Next base: position 424,008 of record NZ_JBVJMF010000005.1, on the reverse strand, counting down.
GTACCTCGTGGTCGTCTGCTCCACCGCCACGCCCGAGCCCGTCATGCGGCGGCTCCACACCCTGCGCTCGCTCCTGGAGAGCGACCGCGTCGCCTTCTTCCGGCCCGAGCTGCCGCCCCTCGGCATCGCCGTGCTCGCCCGGCAGCTGCGCCAGCTCGCCTCCTGCGATCTCAGCCCCGGGGTCCTCGCCTCCGCCGGCCGGCTGCTCACCCACTACCTCCATGCCGGGGCGGTCGTGGGCTCGGTCGCGCGGCTGGAGCGGGTGCCGGTCGGCCTCACGGCGCACGCCAGGTCGTGGATGCCGGGCAGCCAGTTCGCCGTGCTCGCCCATCCGGAGCCGCAGCTCGTCAAGGTCGCGCCGGGTGCCGTCCTGAAGGGGCCCGAGTTCAGCACCTGGATGGCCGTCGCCAAGGGCCAGTTGCAGAGCGACTGGGTCGCCGGGCTCGGCGGGCAGTGGAGCGTGCACGGCCTGCGCGAGGTCCCGCTGCCCGCCGAGTCGGCGGCCTGGTGGGGCACCGGCCGCGTGATCGAGTTCTGCGGCTATCTCGCCGATCTGTCGGTTCTGTACCAACTGGTCACGTCCGTACGGCAGACCAGCTGCCACTGGTGCGGCCTGGACGTCATCGGCGACCGCTGTGTCTTCTGCTCCGCCACCCCGCCCGCTCCCGAACCCGCCGCACCCCGCGCACTGGAACAGCGCACGCGCGCCTGACCCGACCCGTACGTCCCCGTCCCGCTCGACCGATTCCCCCAATGAGGTTGCACGGTTCATGAACTCCCGTCAGCGCCGCGGCGTGATACTGCTGATCCTGTCGGTCCTGTGCGCTCTCGGCGCGTTCGCCGGCGTGATCTCCGTCGTCCACGACGTCAATTCGAAGGTCGGCCCCGAGGTCAGCGCCTACCGGGTCCGGTCCGACGTGAAGCCGTACACCGCCCTGGACAGCGGCCAGTTCGAGAAGATCAGGATGCCCAAGCGGTGGCTGTCCGACAACGCCGTCACCGATCTGCGGCAGATCCAGGGCAAGATCGCCGTCACCACCCTGCGCGCCGGCTCCCTGCTGCAGAGCGACATGGTCGTCGACCAGCCCGCCCTCCAGCCCGGTCAGCAGGAGGTCGCCATCATGATCGACGCGGCGACCGGGGTCGCCGGGAAGATCACTCCGGGAGCCCGGGTCAACGTCTACGCCACCTTCGCCGGGAAGAACAACGGCGATCCCGACCAGTCGAAGATCATCGTCACCAACGCCCGCGTCCTCGACGTCGGCCGGATCACCGCCCTCGACGACTCCACCAAGAACCAGGGCCAGAGTCAGAGCCAGGGACAGAACCAGCTCAGCGAGGCCGTCCCCATCACCTTCGCGCTGTCCACCCTCGACGCCCAGCGCATCACCTACGCCGAGTCCTTCGCCCAGCGCGTCCGGCTCGCGCTGGTGGCGCCCGGCAGCGAGACCAGCGTCCCGGACAAGGACCGCACCTACGAACTCGCGACGGACAAGTGAGAGGCGGCCCGCATGCCCACCAGGATCCTCCCGGCCGGCGCGGACCCGGACGCCGTCCGCTCCCTCGTCACACTGCTCAGCCAGCTACCCGACGCCGAACCGCAGCCGCCCGTCGCCGACTCCACCCAGCTCGTCGACGGGCTGGCCCGGCTCGCCGCCGAGTCCCTCGACGAACTCCCGGAAGTGGTCGTCGTACACGAGCGGATCGGCCCCGTCCCGGCCCTCGACCTGATCCGCGAGGTCGCGCTCCGCTTCCCCGCCGTCGGCGTCATCCTCGTCACCGCCGACGCGGGCCCCGGACTGTTCGCCGCCGCCATGGACTCCGGAGCCCGCGGCCTGGTCGCGCTCCCGCTGTCGTACGAGGAACTCGCCGGCCGCGTCCAGGCCGTCGCCCAGTGGTCCGCGGGCGTACGGCGGCATCTCGGGCACGGCACCTCCGACGTCCTCGGCGCAGGCGGCGGGGTCGGCGGTACGGTCGTCACGGTCAGCGGCGCCAAGGGGGGCGTGGGGGCGACGCTGACCGCCGTTCAACTGGCCCTCGCGGCGCAGGCCTCCGGCCGGCCCACCGCGCTGGTCGACCTGGACCTCCAGGCCGGCGACGTCGCGTCCTACCTGGACATCCAGTTCCGCCGGTCCGTCGCCGACCTCGCCGCCATCACCGACATCTCCCCGCGCGTCCTCGCCGACGCCGTCTTCCGCCACGACACCGGTCTCGCGCTGCTCCTGGCCCCGGCCGAGGGCGAGCGCGGCGAGGAGGTCGGCGACCGCGCCGCCCGGCAGATCGTGCGCGCCCTGCGCTCCCGCTACGAGGTGGTCGTCGTCGACTGCGGGGCGCAGCTCGGCGGCGCCGGGGCCGCCGCCGTGGAGATGGCCGACACCGCCCTGCTGGTCACCACCCCGGACGTCATCGCCGTACGCGCCGCGAAGCGCACCGTGCGCATGTGGGACCGGCTGCAGATCCGCAAGGCCGAGGAGACGACGGCCGTCGTCAACCGGCACACGCGCAGCGCCGAGATCCAGCCCGCGCTCGTCCAGCGCATCACCGGCACGGCGCTCGCCCGGACCGCCGTCCCCGCCCACTTCAAGGAACTCCAGGCCGTCGTGGACGCGGGCCGGCTCCATGAGCTGGACAGCAGGAGCACCGTGAAGCAGGCGCTGTGGACGCTCGCCGGTGAACTCGGTCTGGCCAGGGCGAGCACCGAGGGCGCCCATCGCGGAGGCGGCCGGGGCACGGTCGGCTTCCGGCGGCGGAAGGAGTGAGCGGGGCGATGAGGAGGGCGGGAGAGGGCTGGGGTTGCGGCTGGGGCCCGGTCCGGGGTCGGGGACGCGTGCTGGGCCGGGAGCAGGGGAAGGGGCGAGGGCCGGTTCAGGGGGTGGGCACGGGGCGCGATCGGGGGCAGGTGAGCGTCGAGTTTCTCGGGATGATGCCGCTGATCATCCTGACGCTGGTGCTCATGTGGCAGGCCGTGCTCGTGGGGTACGCCCTCACGCTCGCGGGGAATGCTGCGGACGAGGGCGTGCGGGCGGGGACGGCGGCGCCCCGGGGGGAGCGGTACGGGGTGTGCCGGCAGGCCGCGTTGCGGCATCTGTCGGGGGCGTGGCGAGGGGGTGCCAGCGTGAGCGGGTGTGACCAGAGCGGCTATGTGACCGTGGACGTGGGCGTCAAGGTCCCCGTCCTCTTCCCCGGCTCCGTCGACTTCCCCCTCACCGTGCACGGGCACGCCGGGGCCGTGGAGGAGGTGAAGCACTGAGATGCCGTACCGGCGCGCACGTCGTGACAGGGACAGGGGCCAAGTGGCCATCGAGTACCTGGGGTTCGTCCCGGTCCTGCTGATCGTCGGGCTGGCCGGCATCCAGATCGGCGCCGTCGCCTACGCCGCCGAACAGGCCGGTACGGCGGCCCGGGCCGGAGCGCGCGCCGCTTCGCTCCGGCAGGACGCCCAGCAGGCCTGTGCCGGAGCCGTGAGCAGCGGGATCACGGTGAGCTGTGCGACCGGGGGCGGCGGCGACACCGTGACCGTCACGGCCACCGTCCGCATCCCGAAGATCGTCTGGGACTTCGGCGACGCCACCAAGACCGCCACCATGCCCCTCGACCACTGAGCCGAAAGAAGCGCATCCATGAGTCTGCGGGCACGCATCAGCACCCCGGAGGAGCACGCCAGCCGGGGCGAGGACGGGCATCTGGTCGCCTCCTACCGGGCCAAACTCCTGGAGGAGATCGACCTCGCGGAGATGAGTTCGCTCGCCGCCGCCGAGCGCCGGGCGCGGCTGGAACGGGTGCTCGGGCACATCATCAGCCGCGAGGGGCCGGTGCTGTCGACCGTCGAGCGCTCACAGCTGATCCGCCGGGTCGTGGACGAGGCGCTGGGCCTCGGCATCCTGGAACCGCTGCTGGAGGACGCGTCGATCACCGAGATCATGGTGAACGGCCCGGACGCGATCTTCGTGGAGCGCGGCGGCCGGGTCGAGCAGCTGCCGTTGCGTTTCGTCTCCGCCGACCAGCTCATGCAGACCATCGAGCGGATCGTGTCGACGGTCAACCGCCGGGTGGACGAGTCGAACCCGATGGTCGACGCCCGCCTTCCCTCCGGCGAGCGCGTCAACGTGATCATCCCGCCGCTGTCCCTGACCGGCCCGACCCTCACCATCCGCCGCTTCCCGCGCTCCTTCACCCTCCAGGAGCTGATCTCCTTCGGCTCGTTGGACGAGCACATGGTGTACCTGCTGGCGGGCCTGGTGCAGGCCAAGTTCAACATCATCGTCTCGGGGGCGACGGGCACCGGGAAGACGACCCTGCTCAACGCCCTGTCCGGGCTGATCCCGCCGCACGAGCGCATCATCACCATCGAGGACTCCGCCGAACTCCAGCTCCAGCAGTCGCACGTGGTCCGCCTGGAGTCCCGCCCGCCGAACGTCGAGGGCCAGGGCCAGGTCACCATCCGCGACCTCGTGCGCAACTCGCTGCGCATGCGGCCCGACCGGATCGTGGTCGGCGAGGTGCGCGGCGGCGAGTCCCTCGACATGCTCCAGGCGATGTCGACGGGCCACGACGGCTCGCTCGCCACCGTCCACGCCAACAGCGCGGAGGACGCCCTGACCCGGCTGCAGACCCTCGCCTCCATGTCCGACGTCGAAGTCCCCTTCATCGCCCTGCACGACCAGATCAACAGCGCCGTCGACGTCATCGTCCAGCTCACCCGGTTCGCCGACGGCGCCCGCCGCATCACCGAGATCGCCCTGCTCGACAGCCACGGCGGAGAGCCGTACCGGCTGGCGACCGTGGCCCGGTTCGAGGCCCGGCCGATGACCCCGGACGGCCAGGTCCACGGCACCTTCGCGTACTTCCCGCTCCCGCGCCGCACCGCCGACCGCCTCTACATGGCGAGCCAGCCCGTCCCGCAGGCCTTCGGCGTCGCCCGTACGACGGACCAGCTCGCCACCCGAGAAGCCAGGTAGGACCCGGACCATGGAACTGAACACCCTCGTCCAGCTCACCACCGGTGTGACGCTGCTGGCCTGCGTCCTCGCGGTGGCCGGGCTGCACGCCTACGCCTCGGGCCGGGCCCAGCGCGCCGCCCTCGTGGACCGGCTCACGCACACCGGCCCGGCACCGGCGTACGGCCGCCGGCGCCGCTTCCGCGACCTCGACCGGCGACTGCGCCGTACCCGCTTCGGCCGCTGGCTGGAGAGGCGGCTGGCCGCCACCGGGCTGGACGTCACCCCGGGCGAGTTCTTCGTCGCCATGCTCGTCACGGTCGCCGCGCTCTGGCTGATCGGCCAGGCCGCCCTCGCCCCCTTCTTCGGGCCGCTCGCCGGGCTCTGCGGCATCTGGGCGGCCGTGCAGTTCCTGAACTGGCAGCGCCGCAAGCGCATCGAGCGGTTCATCGGCCAACTTCCCGAGCTGGCCCGCATCCTGGCCAACGCCACCCAGGCCGGCCTCGCCCTGCGCACCGCGATCGGCATGGCGGCCGAGGAGCTGGAGGCCCCGGCCGGCGAGGAGCTGGGCAAGGTCTCCGACCAGTTGGCGATCGGCCACTCCCTGGACGAGGCCCTCGGCGAACTGGCCGACCGGCTCCCCTCCCGCGAACTGGTCGTCCTCGTCACGACCCTGGTCCTGTCGAACCGGGCCGGCGGCCAGGTCGTCTCCGCCCTGCGGAACCTCACCGAGACCCTGGAGGAACGCAAGGAGACCCGGCGCGAGATCCGCACCCAGCTCTCCCAGGTGACCATGACCTCGTACGCCGTCCCCGTGCTCGGCGTCGGCGCGCTGTTCCTGATGAACGGCGTCAAGAGCGGCGCGCTGGACCGGATGACCGGCTCGCCGGCCGGGCAGATCTGCGTGATCGTCGCGTTCGGGCTGTACGCCGTCGGCTTCGTCCTCATCCGGCGGCTGAGCCGGATCGACGTCTGAGAGGGGCGACAGCCCGATGGTGGCTCCGATGGTGGGAATCCTGCTCGCCCTGCTGATGGGCCTCGGTGTCTGGGGCGCCTTCACCGGCGTCCGCATGTACCGCGCGGACGTCGAGCTCCCCGGCGACCTCGCCGTCGCCCTGGAGGTCGGCGCGACCCGCACCGGCGCGGTCGGCTCGGTCATCGACCGCATGGGCATGCGCTACGCCCCCGCCGTGCTGCGCCTGATGGGCCCGCGCCTGGTCGCCAGGTACCGGCGCAGGATCGACCTCGCGGGCAACCCCGGCGGCCTGACCATCGACCGCTACGCGGCCCGCCGCGCGGTCTACGGCGCGCTCGGCGCCGTCGGTTTCCTGGTCTTCCTGCTGCGCGGCCAGTGGTTCGTGGCCGTGCTGCTGCTGGCGTTCGGCGCGTTCTGGACGGAGGTCGGGATCTGGTCGGCGATCCGGGTCCGCAAGGACGTCATCGAGCGCACCCTGCCGGACTTCCTCGACGTGCTCGCGGTCGTGGTCAGCGCCGGGCTCGGCTTCCGGCAGGCGCTGGACCGGGTGGCCTCGCACTACGAGGGCCCCTGGGCCGACGAACTGCGCATCACCCTGCGCCAGATGGACCTCGGCATGAGCCGCCGCCAGGCCTTCGCCGAGCTGCGGCGGCGCAACGACTCCGAGCAGGTGGCGATGTTCGTGACGGCACTGCAGCAGGGGGAGGAACTGGGTGCCCCGATCGTCGACACGCTCGTCTCCCTGGCGAAGGACATGCGCCGCACCGACGCCCAGAACGCCCGCCGCAAGGCCGCCCGCGCGGTGCCCAAGGCCACCTTGATGATCACCACGTTCATGGTCCCGGCCACGATGCTCCTGCTCGGCGCGGGCCTGATCCTGGGCTCCGGGGTCGACTTCGGCTCGCTCACGGGGAAGTGAGGCGGAAGTGACGGTGGCCGGGGTGACGGGGCGGAGCGGGGGGTCTGTCGGCGTGTGGCTGAAGGGGGTCGGCGGCGGCGTCAGGGGCCGTGTCGCACGCCGTGCAGGACGGCGGGCCGACAGCACAGTGGAAGCGTCCGCCGCCGACGAACCCGGCGAACTCACCGTCCCCGCCGCGCCCTCCACCCCCTCCCAGCCCTCCGTACGGATCCAGGTCGGCGCGCTCCAGGCGATGTGCCGGCAGGTCTTCGGATTCCGGCTGGCGATGATCGCCCTGGCGGCACCGGCGGCCCTGCTCCACGCGGCCCCCGGGCTGGGCGTGCGCCTGGTCGGCGGGGCCGTGGTCGTCACCTTCATGGCGTCCTACGTCCTCTTCCGCGACTGGGAACGCTTCGGACCCCTCCTCCTCGGCCACCCCAGCCTCCTCGCCGCCGACACCCTGATCGGCTCCCTCCTGCTCGTCTCGGCCGGGCCGGACACCACGCTCGCCTACGTCAGCGTCTGCACCCCGCTGCTGGCCGGACTGGTCTACAGCTGGCGGGGCGCGGCCTGCTTCGCCTCCCTGCAGTCCCTGATCCTGCTGCTGGTCCACGCCACCCTGAAGGCCGACCGGCACGCCCCCGTCGCCGAGGCCCTGCTCCTGCCGGGCCTCTGCGTCATCTCCGGCGCCATGGGCTCGACGCTGCGGGGCCTGATGCTCCGCTTCGGCGCCGCGACCCAGGCCCTGACCGAGACCCAGACCCGCCTCGCGGCGGCCGAGGCGGTGAGCGCGGAACGGGCCCGGCTGGCACGCGAGATGCACGACTCCGTGGCCAAGACCCTGTACGGCGTGGCCCTGGCGGCGGACGGCCTCGCCGCCACCGCCTCGGCCGACTCCCCCGACCCGGCCCGCATCCGCTCCCAGGCCGGCCTCGTCTCCCGCTCGGCCCGCAGGGCGGCGACGGAGTCGAGGGAACTCCTGAGGGACCTACGGCGGGAAGCGGTGCCGTACGACGGGGCGGACGCGCCCGTGTGGTCCCCGTGGTCCGAACTGCGGTCGTACACCGATGACTTCGCGGCCCGTACGGGTCTCAGGGTGACGTGCTCGCTCCCCACCGGTGACGATCCGCCCCTGCCCGCCCCCCTGGCCCGCCACCTCCTCGCCATCGCGGCGGAGGCGCTGGAGAACGCTGACCGGCACGCGTCCGCGGCGCACGTGGAGGTCCGTGCGGCGGTCCACGGCGACCTGCTGCGCCTGTCCGTCCTCGACGACGGCCGGGGTCTGCCGCCCGGCACCACGCTGGACCGGCTCCGCGCCCGCGGTCACTTCGGCCTGCTCGGCATGGTGGAGCGGGCGGCGCAGGCGGGCGCCCGGATCCGGATCGGCAGGGGCGGCCGCGAACGGGGCACGGAGGTGCGCGTGGAGCTACACCTGCCCGTCGTGGCCGGGCCCGAGAGGAGGCACCGATGAACCCCTTCCCGTCGCGCGAGGCCGGCGCCCCGCCGCCGCTGCGGTTGCTGGTGGCCGACGACAACCCCGTGGTCCGGGCGGGCCTGACGGCTCTGCTGTCCGGCCGGACGGACACCGCCGTGGTGGCGGAGGCGGCGGACGGCCGCGAGGCGTACGAGGCGGCGCTGCGGCACCGCCCGGACGTCATCCTCCTCGACGTCCGGATGCCGGGAGTCGACGGGATCTCCGCGCTGCCGCACCTGGTGCGGCTGGCGCCCGTCATGATGCTCACCTACAGCCATGAGACGCAGACCGTGCGGGAGGCGTTGCGGCTGGGCGCCGGGGGCTATCTGGTGCACGGCGAGTTCACCACGGAGCAGTTGGTCCGGGCCGTACGGGATGTGCGGGAGGGGCGGCCGCATGTGACGCCGGGGGCGGCGAAGGCGTTGCTGGAAACCCTCAGATCAAATGCACCTGCACACACGGATCCCCAACCACCCCCTATTTTACGGGAAAGTGCAACCCGACAGCTTTCGCATGTGCAACCATCTGTGGGACAGTCGTCGCGGTCCCGGTACCGGCTGAGCGTGAGGGAGGCGGAGATCATGGACCTCATCGCGTCCGGCATGACCAACCAGCAGATCGCCGCCGCCTGCTTCATCAGCGAGAAGACGGTCAAGAACCACATCAACCGCATCTTCGCCAAGCTCCACTCCACCACCAGGTCCCAGGCCGCGGCGAAGTGGCTGGGGGTGGCGTGACATGGGCAACGGCGGCGAATGGGCCTGGGGTTGGGCCCCGGGACCCTGTGGCGGCCGCCGCGTGCGGCCGTACGGTGCCCGGATCGGAGGCGAAGCCGGAGGGGACAGCCGTGAGCAAATGGTTCAACACCACCGTCGCGTACCTGCAGACCCGCGCAGCCCGCAGCGACCGGGGGCAGACCGCGGTGGAGTACCTCGGCATCATCGCGGTGGTCGTGGCGATCGTGCTGGCGATCACCGGTACGAGCATCGGGCAGACGATCTTCGACGCGATCACGAGGAAGATCTCCCAGGTCACCGGCGGCTGATCTCTCCACACGGCGACGCGGGGCAGGCCTTCCCCATCTACCTCACGGTGGTGGCGGGCCTGCTCTTTCTCGCTCTGGCGTACCTCGCGGTCGGCCAGGCCTCCGTGAACCGCGGCGGCGCCCAGACGGCCGCGGACGCGGCGGCCCTCGCCGCGGCCCAGAACACGCGCCACCAGCTCACGGAGGCGTGGCTGAAGGTCCTGCTGGACCCGACGAAGTGGCAGAACATCCTCGACGGCACGTCGCCGATCGCCGACCCGACCGCCCCGTGCGGGCGGGCCGCGGCACTCGCCACGCAGAACGACGCCCGGCTGAGTGCCTGCTTCTCCCCGGAGTCCCTGAAGTACCGGGCCGACGTGCAGACGAACAAGTCCGTCGGCCGGTCCGTCGTCCCCGGGACCGAGAACGTCAAGTCGACGGCGCACGCCATCGCCGAGATCGAACCCCTCTGCCCGTTCAAGCTCCCCGACGCGGGCGGCAAAGGCGCGAATCTGCCCGACCTCACCTGCAAGGCCAAGGTCTGGCATCTCAAGGCCGGCGGTGATCCGTCGGGGCTGCCGAAGCCGGAAGACCTCTTCGACGTCCATCTGGCCGGCTGAGCCGACCGACAACCGATCGATGATTGATTGAAGGAAGCGGAGCGATGAGCATTCGGTTCACTGCGAAGGCCCGCAGGGGGATGGTCGCATGGGCTCTCGTGGCTGGTCTGGCCGTCGGTGTGGCCGGTTGTGGGGGCAGCGGCGGCGGTGACGACAAGAAGCCGAACAGCTCGCCGTCCGTCTCCCGGTCGGGCGGGGCAGGCCCCAGTGCCCAGGAGGGGCAGTCGGAGCAGCCGCTTGCCGAGGTGAGGGGATCGGACGGACTGGATCTCCAGATCACCTCCGCACAACGGGACTCGGGCGGATTCCTCACCGTCAACGGCACGATGAAGAACGACGGCTCGCAGATCGTGGTGATCCCGTCCGCCCTGAGTGGCAACGAGACCGAGATCATCAAGAACGGCAAGTCCCTGGGCGGTGCCACCCTGGTCGACGCGCAGGGCAAGAAGCGGTACTACGTGCTGCGGGACACCGACGGCCGCCCGCTGACCACCACCGGATTCACGACGCTCCAGGCCGGCGCCACCCTGGCGGTGTTCATGCAGTTCCCGGCACCGCCCGCGAACACCTCCGCGGTGGAGTTCCAGCTGCCGACCTTCTCCTCCGCCACCATCAAGATCTCCGGGTGACGCGCCAGTGACCACCACCCGCCTCACACTCACCCTCTCCGTGGCCGCCCTCCTCCTCTCCGCCATCCCGGCCCGGGCCGACGGCACCGGCCCCAGCCAGCCCCCCGACACCGCGCCCTCCGCCTCCGCGCCGGTCAGGATCGACCCGACCTCCCCGAACCTCAAGCTCCCCGAGGGCGCCACCCTCGCCGCCCCCAAGGTGCTGGACATCAAGTCGGTCGTGGAGGACCAGAGCGGGGACGAACGCCGCGAGGACACCAACGCGGACGTGACCTTCGCGCTCCAGGCGGAGGTGCTGTTCGGCAAGGACAGCGCCAAGCTCGGCGACGACGCCAAGGCCCGGATCGCCACCATCGCCGAGGAGATCAAGAAGCAGAACGCGACCCAGGTCAGGGTCTTCGGCTTCACCGACAACCTCGGCTCCTCCGCCCACGGCGACATCCTGTCCAGGCAGCGTGCGAACGCCGTCCAGGCCGTCCTGGACCAGGACCTGAACGACCCGAACGTCACCTTCGAAGTCCGTGGTTACGGCGAGCAGTTCCCGATCGCCGACAACTCCACCGAGGAGGGCCGCCGGAAGAACCGCCGCGTGGAGGTGTCCTTCCCCCGCACCTCCTAGGGTTGGGCCGGGGCTCCCCGGCCATGAGCCGTCTCCCCTCGGCCCAGGGCCGCCGGGGCGTTGAACCGATGGGCGGTGCGTGGCGGGGCACGGGCGCCGGCGAAGCCGCGGGTGCTGCCCGGATTCCCGCACGAGAGGCTCCCCGCCCTCGGCGAGAGCCGGTGCCCCGGGGGCGCGGCGAGGCCGGCATCGCCGTTCCGTGGGGCCCTACGGTCGGGGCGGCCGTTCTCTGCCGACCACCCGGCGGGCCACCGTGACGAGTTCCGCCGCCGGGCCCACCAGGCGCCGCCCCGTCGGCCAGACCGCGCGCAGGTCGCGTGTGAGGTCGACGCCCGCGACGTCCACGCCGATCAGCCGGCCCTCCGCGATGTCCCCGCGGACGGCCAGCTCACTCAGGACGGACGGCCCGGTGCCGGCGATCACCGCGCCGCGCACGGCGGCCGTCGAGCCGAGTTCCACCAGGGGCCGGACGCGTTCACAGCCGGCCAGGTGCAGGGCGCGGTCCAGGGTCTGCCGCGTGCCGGAACCGCTCTCGCGCAGCACCAGCGGCGCACGGGCCAGCTCCTGCGCCGACAAGGGCTCGCGTCGCCGCGCCCACGGGTGACCGGGGTCGACCACGACCACGAGCCGGTCCTCGGCCACCTGCCGGGTGGACATCACACGGGACAGGCGCGGCCCCTCGATGAACCCGATGTCGGCCGCGCCCGACTCGACCAGCTCGGGCACGTGCTCGCTGTTGGTCACCTGCAGCCCGATGTACAGCTCCGGCCTGCGGCCGCGCAGCTCGCTGATCCAGGCGGGCAGCAGGTACTCCGCGATGGTCAGGCTCGCCGCGACGCGCAGTTCGGCCTCCCGCCGGTCACGCAGCTCGGCCGCCCCGGTGAGCAGCTCGTCCAGGTCGTCCAGGACCCGCCGGGCGTGTCCGGCGACGACCTGGCCGGCGAGCGTCAGCCGGGAGCCGCGGCGGGTCCGGTCGACCAGCACCAGTCCCAGCCCGCGTTCCATCGTGGACATCCGGCGGCTGGCGGACGGCTGGGAGATCCGCAGCCGCTCGGCCGCCCGGCCGAGGCTCCCCAGGTCGGCCACGAGGACGAGGAGCCGCAAGGACTCCAGGTCGGGGGCGCGCAGGGGAGGGGAGGCGAGACGGGGATCCGGCGCGGGGGAATCGGTCACAGCGCCAGCGTATGGGCGGGTCATACGGACACGCTATGAGCTGGTGCTCGATCGGGGGCTACAGCACGGCGCCGGGGCCGCACAGAGTGGTGATCATGAAGGACGTCAGCCTCTCCCGGTCAGGGACCACCCAGCCGCCCCGCGCCGCCACCGCCCGAAGGCCCGCCACCGCCCGCCGGCCCGGCGCCGCCCTCGTCGTCCCGCTCCCGGGGTTGGGCCTCGCCGTCGGGGTCGCCCTCGTCGCGGCCGCGCTGGGCCGGCTGGTCCCCGTCGTCGGCGGGCCGGTGTGCGCGATCGTGCTCGGGGTGCTGGTGGCGGTCGCCGTGCGCCCCGGCGACCGGCTGCGGCCCGGCATCGCCTTCGCCGGGCGGGGAGTGCTCCAGGCCGCGGTGGTCGTCCTGGGCGCCCAGCTGTCCCTGGGCCAGGTGCTGCGGGTCGGTGCCGGCTCGCTGCCGGTGATGCTCGTGACCCTCGCGGTCTGCCTGGCGGCGGCGTACGGGATCGGACGGCGCCTCGGTGTCGTCGGCGACCTGCGCACCCTGATCGGGGTGGGCACCGGCATCTGCGGTGCCTCAGCGATCGCCGCGGTCACGCCGGTCATCGGCGCGGCCGAGGCGGAGGTGGCCTACGCCGTCTCCACGATCTTCGTCTTCAACGTCGCCGCGGTGCTGACCTTCCCCGTCCTCGGGCATCTGCTGGGCATGGGGCAGCACGCCTTCGGCCTGTTCGCCGGCACCGCGGTCAACGACATGTCGTCGGTGGTCGCCGCCGCCACCACCTACGGCGGTCCGGCGGCCGACTACGCGGTGGTGGTCAAGCTGGCCCGCACGCTGCTGATCATCCCCGTCTGCCTGGGCCTCGCCGCCCTCGCCCGCCGCCGCGCGCGGACGGCGTACGCGCCGGCCGACGGCGGCCCGGCGGGTTCCGGGCAGGCCCCGGCCGGCCCGGTGCGCGTCGGCCGACTGGTGCCGTGGTTCCTCCTCGGCTTCCTCGTCCTCGCGGCCGCGAACACGGCCGGCCTCGTCCCGCCCGGCGCCCACGGCCCGCTCGGCACGCTCGCCGTCTTCCTGATCACCGTCGCGCTGTCCGCGATCGGGCTGTCCACCGAACCCTCCAGACTGCGCCGTACCGGCCCCGCACCCCTGCTGCTCGGGGGCTGCCTGTGGCTGGTGGTGTCCGCCACCAGCCTGGCCGTGCAGTTCCTGGCCCGGCACCTGTGACCTTCGCGCGCCAGGCGGCCTCCCCGCCGAGACGACCCGGCTCTGCCACGAGGGTTTACCCTCCGCCGTCTCCTACGTCCCAGGTTTACGGCGACTTCCCCCAGCCGTGGGACGCCCGGCGCCCGGTGCCGCGCGTAGTGTCCCGGACATCCCATCGCAGCGGGGTGACCGACCGGCTGCGACGTCCTATACGGGGAGAAAGCATGACTCTCACGTCACTTGCCGTCAGGGCCGGTCTCGTGGCCGCGGGCGCGGCACTCGCCGCGACCACGGCCCTGGCGGGCAGCGCCAGCGCGTCGACCTCCGCGTCCTACATCGGCCCGGGCTACCCCAACAACGCCCACGGCGTGTGGTGTGCCCAGCACCTGATGAACGACTACGCGCACGCGCTGGGTTACTCCAACGCCGAACAGGAGGACGGCGCGTTCGGCCCGCTCACCGAGTCGTGGATCAAGTGGTTCCAGGGCGAGGTCGGCCTCAAGGCCGACGGCATCGTCGGCCCGGCCACCGGCAAGGCACTGCTGACCCACGGCGATCAGTACTACGGCGGTCACCACTACTGCTTCACGTACCTGCCCACGCCGAAGGGCTGGTGACCGGCTGACTCGGGGCGGGGACCCGGCGTCCCCGCCCCACCGCCGGCCGCAGACCCAGGGGCACGTGCATGTCGAGGACCACACGACCGCGCCCACTCGATGCCGAGGCGCTGGAAGACCAGGGCCCGCCCACCCACCGGTCCGCCACGCCGACCGCGGTCACCGTGGGCCGCCGGGGCGAACTCAACGTCTTCGCCCTGGTCGCCGAACGGCACCGCGCCGGGTCCGCGCGGTTACCCCGGCTCGACACTCACCCGCACCCCCGCCCGTACCCCCCACCCCGCCATCGTCCCCGCCTCCGCTTCCAGCACGTGCCGGGCGCGCGGGCGGGGCAGGCCCAGGCGGCCGGGGGGCATGGTGCGGACGGCGAGGACGGTCAGGTGGCGGTCCAGGTAGGCGACGTCGATCGGGATGCGCATCCCGAACGTGTGCACCCCGCTCGCCGGCGACAGCAGCATCGCCCCGCCGACCGCGTCCCGGCCGAGCAGACCCTTCGTCCGGGCGCGGTAGGAGGCGGCGATCTCCAGCGGTACGGCCGTGTCCGTCCCGCCCGGTGGGGCCTGCACGATCAGTGTGCCGTGTCCGTCCCGCCAGCGTGTGCGTCCCATCTCCCCGCCCGTCCTCCCGCTCGCCGCCCCCAACAGGGCCGATGCCTAAACACGTTGCCGATTCACTTCCTCCCCACTAGGAAGGCCGACATGACTGAACTCGGTGCCGTGTTCCGCCCCCAGCTTCCCCCCGAGCGGCTGCGCGCCGTCGCAACGGCCGCGGAGGAGGCGGGGCTCGACGAGCTGTGGCTGTGGGAGGACTGCTTCCTGGAGGGCGGCGTCTCGACCGCCGCCGCGGCACTCGCCTGGACCGAGCGGATGCGTGTCGGGGTCGGGCTGCTGCCCGTCCCGCTCCGGAACGCGGCCCTCACCGCCATGGAGACCGCCTCCCTGCACCGGATGTTCCCCGGCCGCGCCACCGTCGTCGTCGGGCACGGCGTGCAGGACTGGATGGGCCAGGTCGGCGCTCGCGCCGCCTCCCCGCTCACCCTCCTCGGCGAGCACCTCGACGCCCTGCGCGCCCTTCTGCGCGGCGAACGGCTCACCGTGCGGGGGCGGTACGTGTCCCTGGACGACGTCGCCCTCGACTGGCCGCCGCCGCGGCCGGTGCCCGTCCTCACCGGCGCCACCGGCCCCCGCACCCTCCGCCTTTCCGGCGCCAGGTCGGACGGCACCCTCCTCACCTCCGCGACCCCGCCGGACGGCGTACGACAGGCGCGGCGGCTCATCGAGGAGGGGCAGCGCGAGGCCGGGCGCGCCGGCGAACCGCACCAGGTCGTCGTCTATCTGCTGACCGCGACGGGAGCCGGTGCCGGGTCCCGGCTGCGGGCCGAACTCGCCGCCGCGGGGCTGGAGTCGGTGCCCGGCCTCGGCGCCGCGGGCGACGCGGCCGCCGTGGCCGAGGCCGTACGGCGCCTCGTCGAGGCCGGCGCCGACACGGTCGTCCTCCAGCCGACCGCCGACGAACCCGACCCCGAGGCCTTCGTACGCTTCACCGCCGAGGAGGTCCGCCCCCTGGTCCCGCGCGCCCCCCGCCCATGACCGCCCCCCGACCCGCCTGCCTTCCCCGCCTCCCGTGGGAGCCGTGTTGTACGACCCGGGCGGGATTCTGCACCCCACCCTGGAACCCTGCCTGTTGTGCGGCGGCGCGCTTGACGCACGCGCATGTGCCGCGCGCCGTCCGTGCCCCCTTTGAGCGGGTCCCGCGGGCGGCGACACTGCGGCCCCTCGCGGTTCGGGGGGTTGCCGGCGGAGGTGCGGGAGGCGCGGTACCGGCCGGAGGGAGCACCGCGGGCCGGCGGCTGCCGGCCGCCGGACTGCTCGACGTCCCGACCGTCGAGGCGGCGTACGCGCCGGCCGGTCCCGAACTGCGAGATGCCGGCCGGTGAGCCACGTGGGCACCGGCGGGCCGGCGGAGCGAGGAAAACCGCAGGCGGGGCCGGCCGCGGGCTGCGAGCATGGGGGCATGGCAGCGGAGCGTTCCTTCGAGGATCTCGTGGCGGAGGGGGCCGCCGTACCGACCGAGGGGTGGGACTTCTCGTGGTTCGGGGGGCGGGCCACCGAACAGCGGCCCTCGTGGGGGTACGCCGGGTCGGCGGGGGAGCGGCTGGCCCGGGCGCGGGCGGCGCTGGCCATCCAGACCGGCGGCGGCGAGGTGCTGGACTTCGCCCTGGGCCGGGCCGAGCCGGACCGCCCGGTGCTGGTCGCCGCGACCGAGGGCTGGCCGCCGAATGTCGCCAAGGCCACGGCGCTGCTGCGGCCGCGCGGCGTGGTGGTCGTCGCCGCCCCGGACCAGGCGCCGCTGCCGTTCGCCGACGAGGCCTTCGACCTGTGCCTGAGCCGGCATCCGGTGCGCCCGCACTGGGCGGAGATCGCGCGGGTGCTGCGTCCCGGCGGCACGTACTTCGCCCAGCACGTCGGACCGGCCAGCGTCTTCGAACTCGTTGAGTTCTTCCTCGGGCCGCAGTCCGCAGAGGTGCGGGCCGGCCGGGACCCCGAGCGGGAGCGGGCCGCGGCGGAGGCGGCGGGGCTGGAGGTCGTCGGACTGCGGACCGAGCGGCTGCGGACGGAGTTCCACGACATCGCCGCGGTCGTCCACTTCCTGCGCAAGGTGGTCTGGATGGTCCCGGACTTCACGGTGGAGGCGTACGAGCCCCAACTCCGCGCGCTGCACGAGCGGATCGAGCGCGAGGGTTCGTTCGTGGCGCACAGCTCCCGGCACCTCTTCGACGCCCGCAGGGCGGGATGAATCCATCCTCGGTCAGGCCGTGCCTCCCCGGGGTTTCCACATTGTTATCCGCTCGGGTTCACATCCGCCTCACCGGTCACGTAAGTTCAGACCAAGGGTAATTCGCGTGAGCAAAGCTGCGCGGCCGGTACCGCGCAGTGGAGGGGGCTGCGCGGTGCTGTGGGCCCGTTCGATCCCCGTCCGCCGCGGCTGACGGAGGCGTCAAGACGCCGTTCACGGGCCGGGTAGCCCGTCGGGGGGACCTGCAACCAACTCGCCGCACAGTCCCCAATATGGCCCAAACCTTACGAACTCTTCCGAATCGGCTCGCTTCCGACCGGTTCTCCCGGGGATTCCGCTGTGAATCGGCCATGAGGCACCCCTGAATCGGGCCTTCCGCGGCCATCGGGGCGTCGCCGGGCGATTTCGGAGAGTAGTTGTTGCACGCCGATGCACCCACCATCCCTTACGAAGGGTTATGGTGGAAACCCCCCCTCGGGCCGGTCCGTCTCCCCCCCACGGACCGGCCCGTTTTTTCGTGGCCCCGACTCCGGAACCGCTCGGCGCGGGCCGCGCGTCCCCACTCAAAGGCCGCGGAAAGCGCCCCCGGCCCGCATCCGACGGCGAACCGGACGAACCCCCCGCCCCCCAAACCCCGAGCCGGTACCAGGCCCCGAGCAGCGGTAGGCTCAACGGCTCAGGCGCCGCACGGCTCCGGCACCTGCTCACCCCCGCCAATCCCCCGGAGGGCCACGTGAACCTGCGCGACACCCTGCGCAGCCTGCTCGTCAGGCTCTACGCACGCCGGGTGGAAGGCCACCTGGACCACGCTCAGGTGCCCAAGCACATCGGCGTCATCATGGACGGCAACCGCCGCTGGGCGAAGGCGTCCGGCTCGACCACCGTCCACGGCCACCGGGCCGGTGCCGACAAGATCGAGGAGTTCCTCGGCTGGTGCACCGAGACCGACGTCGAAGTCGTCACCCTCTGGCTGCTGTCCACGGACAACTTCGACCGTCCGCAGGAGGAACTGGTCCCCCTGCTCGGCATCATCGAGGACGTCGTGCGCAGCCTCGCCGCCGACGGCCGCTGGCGCGTGCACCATGTGGGCGCGCTCGACCTGCTGCCGAGCGGGATGCAGCACACACTGAAGGAGGCCGAGGAGGCCACCGCCCACATCGACGGAATAGTGGTCAACGTGGCCATCGGCTACGGCGGCCGGCAGGAGATCGCCGACGCCGTGCGCTCCATGCTGCTCGACGCGCACGACCGCGGTGTGCCGATGGAGGACCTCGCCGACTCCGTCGACATCGACATGATCGGCCGTCACCTCTACACCAGCGACCAGCCCGACCCGGACCTCGTCATCCGCACCAGCGGCGAACAGCGGCTGTCCGGATTCATGCTCTGGCAGACCGCCCACTCCGAGTACTACTTCTGCGAGGTCTTCTGGCCGGCCTTCCGCAAGGTCGACTTCCTGCGCGCCCTGCGCGACTACGCCGCACGTCACCGCCGTTACGGCGGCTGAGCCCGCCGCACGCCCCGTCGCCGCCCGGTGACGGGGCGTCGCCGTGCGCGCCGGTTCGTGGGGATGTCACAAGGAGTTCACCGGCGCGCTGTTGGCCGCATTTGCATGGCGGCGCATGTTCGAGGGCATAAGCCAGACAGGTCGACACCCGAACCACGGGCGTCGGATCTCAGCGGGCGGCACGGGGCCGTCCGCCCGGGAGGCCCTTTGCACCAGCCCGACCGCGCGGTCACCGCGCGGAAGCAGCCGCGGAGGGCCGGTATCCGGCCCGCCCTGCGCGCGGGCCAGGGACCGGCCGCACTGGACGTACCCTCCCGGTCCTGTTTCCACCTCGTCGCTCCCCGACCTCATCCGAGGGGGTACGTCCTTCCGTGGTGACCAGCACAAAGCGCCACAAGCCAGACCGGCGCACCTATGTTCTCGACACCAGCGTCCTGCTGGCCGACCCGAACGCCCTGACCCGCTTCGACGAGCACGAGGTCGTGCTCCCGATCGTCGTGGTCACGGAGCTGGAGGCCAAGCGGCACCATCCCGAGCTCGGCTACTTCGCCCGCCAGGCCCTGCGCCTGCTGGACGACTACCGGGTGAAGAGCGGCCGCCTCGACGCCCCCATCCCGATCGGGGAACTCGGCGGGACGATCCGTGTCGAGCTCAACCACTCGGACCCCAGCGTGCTGCCCACCGGCTACCGCCTGGGGGACAACGACTCCCGCATCCTCGCGGTGGCCCGCAACCTGCAGGCCGAGGGGTACGACGTCACCGTCGTGTCGAAGGACCTGCCGCTGCGGATCAAGGCGTCGTCCGTGGGCCTGCTCGCCGAGGAGTACCGGGCCGAGCTGGCCATCACGGAGAACTCCGGCTGGACGGGCATGTCCGAACTCACCCTGGCCGGTGAGCAGGTGGACGTCCTCTTCGAGGAAGGGCGGCTGTACGTGCCGGAGGCCGCCGAGCTGCCGGTGCACACCGGACTGACCATCCACTCCGAGCGCGGCAAGGCGCTCGGCCGCATCAGTGCGGAGGGCAACGTCCGCCTGGTGCGCGGCGACCGTGAGGCGTTCGGCATCAAGGGCCGCAGCGCCGAGCAGCGCATCGCGCTCGACCTGCTGCTCGACCCGGACGTGGGCATCGTCTCGATGGGCGGCCGGGCCGGCACCGGCAAGTCGGCGCTGGCGCTGTGCGCCGGCCTGGAGGCGGTCCTGGAGCGCCGTCAGCACCAGAAGGTGATGGTCTTCCGGCCGCTGTACGCCGTCGGCGGCCAGGAGTTGGGCTATCTGCCCGGCACCGAGGCGGAGAAGATGAGCCCGTGGGCGCAGGCCGTCTTCGACACCCTCTCGGCGGTCACCAGCCGCGAGGTCATCGAGGAGGTCACCGCGCGCGGCATGCTGGAGGTGCTCCCGCTCACCCACATCCGGGGCCGCTCGCTGCACGACGCGTTCGTGATCGTGGACGAGGCGCAGTCGCTGGAGCGGAACGTCCTGCTGACCGTTCTGTCCCGGATCGGCGCCAACTCCCGGGTCGTTCTGACCCATGATGTGGCACAAAGGGACAATCTGCGGGTCGGTCGCTACGACGGCGTGGTCGCCGTGGTGGAGAAGCTGAAGGGACATCCCCTCTTCGCCCACGTCACCCTGACGCGGTCCGAGAGGTCCCAGATCGCGGCACTTGTGACCGAAATGCTGGAGGACGGCCACATCTGACCCCTCCCGCACGGGTATTGGCGCCGTCCGGCAAAGGCCAAGAGCCTAGCCGGGCGGCGCCTCGGCATGTGGAGCTTTCCGGAAATCCCAGGGGCCAAACGAGATGTGAGCTTTCACACGCAACTCGGAATTGCCACTCGGCGTTGAGTTACGGCAGAGTCTCAGTCCTGTCAGGCCCCGCATACGACACACCTGTACCCCCAGCGGTACAGCACCACAGAAGCACCACCAACTCCATAGAGTTCGTCGTATGCCGCCCGAGCACCATGCGGCCGCTTCCCGAAGGGGGAGTCGCCCACCGGGCCCGTGCCTCCCGTGACCCCGCAGTTGGGAGGCCAGTGTCAGGGGCACGATTGCGTCCGCCAGGGTCACCGAAGCGGGCGATGCTGGAAGGAAACCGTGTGAGCCGGATTTCGGTCCGGGGATTCGCAGTGGCCTCGGCCACCGCGGTCACCGCCGTCGGAAGCGTCGTCGGAGTTGCCTCGGGCAGCGTCGCGCAGAACAACAACGACGCCGAGGCGACGGCAGCCGACACCACGCTCCTCGCGGACATACCCGCGGGTCAGCAGGCCCAGGTCCAGTCCGCGTCCCTGACGCAGCAGGCCGACGCCCAGGCCATCGCCGCGGACGCCACCGCCAAGAAGGACGCCGAGGAGGCGGCCCGCAAGGCAGCCGCCGAGACCGCGTACGCGAAGAAGGCGGCCGCCCAGAAGGCGGCGGACGACGCCAAGCAGCGCGAGCAGACGAAGGCGGCGGCCAGCCGCAGCTCCGACGGCGGCGGCGACGGCATCTTCCCCGTGCAGTCCTCGTACACGGTGGCGCAGGTCCAGGCCATCGCACGGCAGATCGTGCCGGCCGGCCAGTTCCAGTGCTTCAGCAACATCGTGGACCACGAGTCCACCTGGAACTACCAGGCGGTCAACGCCTCCTCCGGCGCCTACGGCCTCGTGCAGGCGCTGCCCGCCGGCAAGATGGCGTCCGCGGGCGCCGACTGGCGGACCAACCCGGCCACGCAGATCAAGTGGGGCCTGAGCTACATGAACGAGCGGTACGGCAGCCCCTGTGATGCCTGGTCGTACTGGCAGGCGAACGGCAACTACTGAAAGCCCGGCCGCGGCTCTCAACCTCGCGAAGCCCCTCCCCGTCCTCAGGGGAGGGGCTTTCGCCCTGTACGGTCTATCCGGATACCTCCAGGGGGAGGAGAGGTGGCGAACACGCGGGGACGCGGGGGAAGAGGTCGGATCATGTCGCGAGTGCCAGGGTGGCTCGGCAAGCTCGGTGCCGGTCTCACCGAGATGAGCGAGCGCCTGGACGAGCGCCGCGCCGAGGTCGAGCAGGACAGCGACCCGCTCGCCGCGCCCGGACGTCCCGCTCCCGCTCCGGCCGCCGTAGCCGACCCCCCGCCCCCCGTCCGTAAGCCCGCCCCGCCGGCCGGGCCCCGGCCCGATCCGGCCCAGGCCGTCCCGTGGGGTGTGCGCGTCGCCGCCGAGGCGGGCTGGCGGCTGCTGGTCCTCGCCGGCACGGTCTGGGTCCTGATCCAGGTCATCAGCTCGGTGCAGCTGGTGGTGTTCGCCTTCGTCATCGCCCTGCTCGTCACCGCGCTGCTGCAGCCGACGGTCGCCCGGCTCACCCGCCGCGGGGTGCCGCGCGGCATCGCCACCGCGCTCACCGCCATCAGCGGCTTCGTCGTCATAGGGCTGATGGGCTGGTTCGTGACCTGGCAGGTCATGGAGAACACCGACACCCTCTCCAGCCAGATCCAGTCCGGCATCGACGACCTGCGCAACTGGCTGCTGAAGAGCCCCTTCCACGTCACCGACAAGCAGATCAACCAGATCGCCAAGAACCTGCGGGAGGCGATCGGCGCCAACACCGACCAGATAACGTCCTTCGGTCTGGAGGGCGTCCAGGTCATCGTCGACTTCCTCACCGGCCTGCTGCTGGTGTTCTTCTCGACGCTGTTCCTGCTCTACGACGGCAAGCGCATCTGGGAGTGGTTCCTGAAGCTCGTGCCCGCCGCCGCCCGCCCGGGCGTGGCCGGCGCCGGCCCGCGCGCCTGGCGCACCCTGACCGCGTACGTCCGCGGCACGGTCCTCGTCGCCCTCATCGACGCCACCTTCATCGGCATCGGCATCTACTTCCTGAACGTGCCCATGGCCGTGCCGCTGGCCGTGTTCATCTTCCTGTTCTCGTTCATCCCGCTCGTCGGCGCGGTCGCCTCCGGGGCGCTGGCGGTGATCGTGGCCCTGGTCACCCAGGGCGTCTTCACCGCGGTCATGACCCTGGTGGTGGTCCTCGCCGTCCAGCAGATCGAGGGCCACGTCCTGCAGCCGTTCATCCTCGGCCGCGCGGTCCGCGTCCACCCGCTCGCGGTCGTCCTCACGGTCGCGGCCGGCGGCATGGTGGCCGGCATCGGCGGCGCCGTCGTCGCCGTACCGCTGGTGGCGGTGACCAACACGGTGGTGGGATATCTGCGGCAGTACGCGGAGGAACTGCGCGAGCGGGAGACGGCCGGAGCGGACCCCGAGGCCGAGCCCGGTGCCGGGGCCGAGGCGGCGCCCCCGCCCGCGGCGGAGCCGGTGGCGGCCACCGCGGACGAGGACGCCCAGCCGGTCACAGGGTGAGGTGCCCGCCGAGTCCGGCGGCGCAGAATGCCAGGGTCGCGGCGCCGGCCACGACCTGGGCCGCCACGCTCGCCCGGTAGCCCCGCCGGTACAGGCCGACCGCCGAGAGCAGCACCACCGCCGCGAACCCCGCCACCCAGGCGAAGACCGGCGTCACGGACGCGTTCCGGTCCGGCTCGAACATGTTGAAGTCGGTCGTCCCCAGGGCGGTCAGCAGGACGACGATCCCGGCGATCGCGTCGAGCACCCACAGCAGGACCGCGAAGAGCACGTCCTCGCCCGTACCGCGGCGGGAGGGGGAATGGTCACTCATGGCGGCAAGTCTCTTTCGTTGATGACGGGTGGGGCCTGAGTACGCGTACTCAGGCCCCACCGTTCTCGTCGGGTCCTTACTTGAGGGTGCTCTCCAGCACGTTCGCGTACAGGCGCGCGCCGGCGATCTTCGGGTGGAAGGACGCCATGCCGACCTCGAGGACGCCGGTGTTGTCCGCCTTGGACAGACCGGTCTTGACGATGCCGTTCACGTCCTCCGGGTCACCGCACACGGTCTTGCCGTCGAACTCGGCGCGCGGGTCGGCGAAGACCACGTTCGCGCCGGACTGGGTTCCCGCGTCCGCGGCGGCGCCCTTCATCTCCTCGTCGAGGGTGTCCGCGACCGAGTTCAGCCAGGGGGCCTCCTCGGTGCCGATGCCGGGGATGCACTGCCCGCCGGCGGACAGCAGCCGCGGGTAGCCCATGAGCACGATCCGGGCCTGCCCGGCGCGCTTGTGGATCTCGTTGAGGACGTTCACGATGCGCGGCCGTACCTGGTCGTGCAGCCACTTCGGCGCCCAGTCCTTGAGCGGTCCGGTGTCCCCGGGCAGGTCCTTGCCCGTGTCCGGGTCCTTGTTGCCGATCGAGGAGTCCTGGCACAGGTCCAGACCGGCCTTCCACACACACTGGTTGAACACGTCCGTGAACCGGGCGTCGTTGCCGCCGACCGACAGCGTGACCAGAGTGGTGTTGTTGTCGAGGTAGCCCGTGTCGATCTGCGCGACCTCGCTGTTCTGGCCGTCGCGGAGCATGTTGTAGGTGCGCGCTCCGGAGCAGGCGACGAAGTGGTAGTCCATCTTCGGGTCGAGGGCGTCGGCCAGGGTCCCGACGGAGGCGGACTCGCCCGGCAGGCGGGCCTGCCGCGACCAGGCCTGCGTGGAGCGGTGGCAGCTGTCCCACGCCTTGTCGTTGTTCTTCTCGTAGTGGTCGGTCTCCGGGTAGAAGTCACCGCCGCCCGGCGCGCTGGCGCCCTCACCCGAGGAGTAGGAGTCGCCCATCGCGACGACGGAGTCGGCCGGCTTGCCGGGCAGCGGCTGGAAGGCGACCGCGCCCCAGGCGATGTCCTCGTCGGCGGTTCCGTCCTTGGTGGTGTTCGACAGCTCGACCTGCGGGGTGCCGTTGAAGTGGAACGCGCCCAGGCTGACCCATCCGCCGGCGCGCTGGAGCACGACGCGCTGGCGGCTCGTGCTGTCCGAGCCGAGCACGGTGTAGGTGGCCTGCCGGGTCTGGGCGCCGGTGTCGGGCAGCTGGACCAGGACACGCGCCCAGTTCAGGCCCTGGCCGAGCGTCCAGGTGCCGTCGATGGTCATGTAGCCGCCGTCACCGCCGTAGTGGCCGGCGTCGCGGGTGTGGGTGTACCAGTAGTGGCCGCCGTAGCCGCCGCCCACCGAGTGCAGATCGGCCTTCGCTTCGTACCGGCCTTCCGTACCCGGGTTGAACTTGAACTGGAAACTTCCTGCGGAGTGGATCGTCGCACAGCCGCTCTGATCGCTCCAGGTCGGTGTCCCGTCCGGCACCGAGGCGACGACCTTGGACCCGGCCGGGGCGCCGGAGCACACCGGGGTGCCGGTCTGGAGACGGTAGCCGCGCCCCGGCTCCTGCACCAGGGACTGGTACTTCAGGCTCTCGTGGCCGCAACTGGTGGCGCAGTCGGCCTTCCAGGTGACGTTGGGCTGGTTCCACCAGTACTGCGCGTAGCACTCGGCGTCCGGGCACTTCGGCGGCGTGTTGGGGTCGCAGTTGTTCCTGGAGTTGCAGAACGCGTCCAGCGGCGGCTGTACGGCGATGCGCTGGGCGGGCAGGGTCCACCAGGCGGGCCGGAAGCCGGCCGAGGCGAAACCGGACTCGCCCGGCCAGTCCTGGCGGCCGGAGGTGGCGTAGGAGTAGCCGGTGTCGATGGACCAGGCGGCCCAGCCCATCACCTTCTCCTCGTACGGCCAGTCCTGCGGATGGGCCGCGTCCTTGTTCGCCGCCGGTCCGTCCACGTCGGTGTTCATGAACGGGTGGCCCCAGCCCTTGGCGTAGATCGGGTTGGCCGGGTTGTTGTACCAGCCCAGGCCCCAGTGGCCGGAGTGCTGGGAGGCCTGCGAGGGCGGGTTGAAGCCGAGGTTGTAGTTCCAGACGGCGGTGAACCAGTTCTCCACCATCGACGAGTCGTCGTTGTTGACGGTGATCGTCTGGCCGGGCCGGTGGACCTCGTTCCACTTGTCGGCCAGGATCTTCAGGGAGGCGGCGACGTTCGTCGCGTAGTCGATGGCGACGAGCTTCTGCAGGCCGGGGGACAGGCTGGTCTCGCCCGGCTTCTCGTGGCCGGCCAGCCGCATGCCGTCGGTCACCTGGCCGACGCCGTAGCCGCAGTCGGACTTGTCCCAGTTGATCTGCCAGTAGGCGGCCGGGTCGCTGGGCTCGGCCTTGTGGCCGTAGTAGCCGTCGACGGCGGCCAGCGGGTTGCCCATCTGCCCGGGGATCGAGCCGCCCTCGGCCTGCCACAGGTTGGACTCCTGCGCCATGATGCCGAGGAGCACGTTGGCCGGGATGCGGCCGCCGCCCGCCAGCTTCGGCAGCGGGAACAGCGCCTGCGGGTCGACGGTGCCGAGGCCCGCCTGGTCGCGGTAGCCGCCCTGCCGGATGTAACTCGCGCTCAGGTCGCCCCGGATGGCCATGTCCACGGCCCACTCGACCTGGTTCGAGGTCGGCTGCAGCGCCTGCACCTTGACGTCGTTGCGCGACACGGCGCACCAACGGTCGTCGTCCGTGGGCGGGTTGGAGACCAACGCGGGTTTCACGGTGTGCCGGGGGGCGAGGACCGGGGAGGGGTCGTTCCCCGAGCCGTCGCCGGCGTCCTGGCGCACGCTCTGCGTCAGCCTGGTCCCGGTGGCGGTGGCGGTGCTGGTGACCGTCAGGGGCTGGTCACCAACGGTGCCGGGCGCCGCGGGGCGCGGGGCGGGTTCCTCGGACTTCGTGAAGCCCTTGCCCGCGTTCCCGATGCGCGTGAGGCCGGCCCGCACCCCGGCGGTGAGCACCGGGTCGATCGCGAGGCGGCCCTGGGAGGACACGTCGGTACCGGCCGGGGCGTCGAGGCGGGTGACGCCGGTTCCCGCGGTGGCGGGGGCGCCCTTGGGGTGCCCGGTGAGGAAGACCCGGCCCGCGTCGCCCTGCGTGAGGTCGAGGTCGCCGAGCCGGCCCGAGGCGATGCCCTTCGGCCTGCCCCGGCCGGTGAACAGCTCGGCGTTCGCCGTGGCGTCGCCCGTGCGCTCGACGTAGGCGATGCGGCCGTCGGCGGCGGGCCGGATGTCGAACGGCGCGCCGTGCGCGGTCGCGAGGTTCTTCACGGCGCCGGCGCGGTCGAGGTGGACCAGACGGCTGCCGAGCGCGGCGACCGTGCCGTCCTTCACCGGTACGGCACTCGTCAGTTCGCCCTTGGCCGCCACCGTGCCCGTGGTCTTCCCGGACACGTCCACGGTGATCACGCGGGTGCGGGTGTGCTCGGGGTCGTTCATGTCCCGAAAGCCGGTGAACGCGGCCTGGTGGGTGGTGGTGTTGCAGGACGGGTCGAAGGAGGCCAGCGACGCGGTGAAGGGCAGCTTCGTCACCTTGCCGGTCGTCAGGTCGACGACGGCGGCGAAGGCGCCGCCCTGCATCAGGTCGGGCTTGTTGGTGAAGGCGCGCGGCGCGTAGACGACGGCCGCGTGCGCGCGGTCCATCAGGCACTGGTTGCCGATCCACGAGTCCGCCGGCATGCCCGGCTCGGACAGCAGCGCGGCGGTCTTCCAGGTGTACGCCGTGTCGCTGTCGGCGACGAGCAGGCGCAGACCGTCCGCGTCGGCGGCGGCGGTGACGGCGCGGTCGGCGCTGTCGCGCCAGCCCTTGCCGAGTTTCCCGTCCGGGTTCTGCACCCGGCCGGCGGGCGCCGACGGGGTGCCGGGGCGGGCGGCGGCGTCCGGTCTGGGTACGGCGCCGGCGGGCGCCGCCTGGAGCAGACCGCCGGTCACGGCGGCGCAGGCCACAAGGGCCACCAGGGGCGCGCGAGTTCGTCTCTTGGAGCGCAAAGCACTCTCCCCGTTGTGTGGTGAGTGGCTCTCCGGCCCTTTCGTCCGGGCACGGCTGTGCGCCCCGCTCAGGGCTGGTCAGTGCCGGGGAGCGGGCGGGAGCCAGATGAGATCAAGAAGGCGGGACTCCACGCGTGCGGCGCGTGGAGTCCCGTGTCACGTTCGTGCGACGTCTGCTAGTCGCAGGCCGTGGTGCCCTGGACGTTGTTGACGATCAGGGGGGTGGAGCTGGAGGTGGTGCCGCTCATCAGCGACGTGACCTCGCCGCAGCCGCCGCGGCTGCGGTAGACGGGCCCGGCGTACTCGGAGTAGACGCCCGCGTCACTCGCGCAGCCGTCCGCGATGTAGTTCGAGCAGAGCTTGATCTTCATCCACTTCTTGCCGCCCGTGTTGTTGTCGAGGATGGCGCACGTCGGGGCGTCGCTGCTCGCGGGGTTGTTCCCCTTGACGTAGACGAAGAGCGTCGCGAAGCGCCGGGCGTCGGGCAGCTGCTGCGCGTTGTAGAGGCTGTATCCGGCGCCGCAGACGGTCGCGCCGGCCGCGGCGGCGGTGGGACGCGCCGCCGCGATCGCCCGGGTGTGCTGGTCGGCCTTGGCCGAGATGCTGGGCACCGGCCGGTCGGCGGCGGCGACCTGCGGAGCGGTCACGCCGAGGATGCCCAGACCCGCTGCGGCCGCCGCGAGCGCGGTCCTCGCCGAGACATGGCTGTGTACGGACATGGTCTTGTCCCCCTGGAAAACGTTCAGACAGCCACCGGACAGGGTCCGGTGGCTGGAAGTGGTCGAGGGGGAGCCAACCAGACGGCCGCTCGAACTGTCGATCAGGTATGCGACGGCGAAGCGGACAAGGAACTTCCGCTATGACGCTGTGTGTACGGAACTTCCCGGCAAGAGCGGTGAATCGGGCAATCGGCCGACATCGCGGTCACGGGCTGCCCCGGCGAGGTCTCGCCGTGAGTGGTACACGTCACCCCCATACACGGAACTCGGCCCCGCCGGGCCGAAGCCCGGCGGGGCCGAGGAGGGTGGTGCGGCGGTCGGTTACTCGGCCGGTTCGGCCAGTACCGCCTCCGCCTCCAGCGTGACGCCCACGGCCTGGACCACCGAGGCGATCTTGAACGCCTCCTGGATCACGTCGCGCTCCACGCCGGCCTTGCGCAGCACCTGCTCGTGCGAGTCCAGGCACATGCCGCAGCCGTTGATCGCGGAGACCGCGAACGACCACAGCTCGAAGTCGGCCTTCTCCACGCCCGGGTTGCCGATGACGTTCATCCGCAGGCCCGCGCGCAGGGTGCCGTACTCGTGGTCGGACAGCAGGTGGCGCGTCCGGTAGAAGACGTTGTTCATCGCCATGATCGCGGCGGCCGACTTGGCGGCCGTGTACGCCTCCGGCGTGAGGTTCGCCTTCGCCTCCGGCTCCAGCTCACGCAGCACGATCGGGGACCGGGAGGCGATGGCGGTCGCCAGCACAGTGCCCCACAGCTGCTGCTGCGGCAGGTCGGAGTTGCCGATGACCGAGCCCAGGTTGAGCTTCAGGTCCTTGGCGTAGTCCGGGACGCGGGACTTCAGCGAGTCGAGCGACATGGGTCACTCACCGGCCAGCAGCGCGACCGGGTCCAGGGTGTCCTCGCCCTTGTTCCAGTTGCACGGGCACAGCTCGTCCGTCTGGAGGGCGTCCAGGACCCGCAGGACCTCCTTGGGGTTACGGCCCACGGAACCGGCGGTGACCATGGTGAACTGGATCTCGCGGTTCGGGTCGACGACGAAGACGGCGCGCTGCGCGAAGCCGTCCTCGCCCTCGATGCCGAGGTCGCGCATCAGCTCGTGCTTGGAGTCCGCCATCATCGGGAACGGCAGGTCGGTCAGGTCCGGGTGGTCCTTGCGCCAGGCGTGGTGGACGAACTCGGAGTCACCGGAGAAGCCGAGGATCTGGGCGTCTCGGTCGGCGAACTCGTCGTTCAGCTTCCCGAACGCGGCGATCTCGGTCGGGCAGACGAAGGTGAAGTCCTTCGGCCATGCGAACACGACCAGCCACTTGCCCTCGTAGGACTTGTGGTGGATCTGCTCGAACTCCTTGCCCTTCTCCAGCGAGACGCAGGCGGTCAGTTCGAACTCGGGGAACTTGTCACCGACAGTGAGCACTTGCTCTCCTTGCAGCGAAGAAATACCCCTTTTGGGGGCTTTTCCCGTGTGGGTTGGACGCTGTCGATGGTGGCACAGGGTGCATTGATTAGTGAAATAGCTACACTCGGTCGTGTTGATCGGAGGTAGTTATCAGTGACCATCAGTAACGGCAAGCGGAGACAGC
The DNA here is from genome assembly GCF_055584345.1 of Streptomyces sp. NPDC104106. Taxonomy (NCBI): domain Bacteria; kingdom Bacillati; phylum Actinomycetota; class Actinomycetes; order Kitasatosporales; family Streptomycetaceae; genus Streptomyces; species Streptomyces sp. NPDC104106. The sequence continues at coordinate 394,550 of NZ_JBVJMF010000005.1, read as the reverse complement.
CCAGTCTCGCCCAGCTGCGGGCGTTCGCCGCCGTCGCCGAGCACCTGCACTTCCGGGACGCGGCCGCCGCGATCGGGATGAGCCAGCCCGCGCTGTCCGGGGCGGTCTCGGCGCTGGAGGAGTCCCTCGGGGTGACGCTCCTCGAGCGTACGACGCGCAAGGTGCTGCTCTCGCCCGCCGGTGAGCGGCTCGCGGTGCGGGCGAGGGCGGTGCTGGAGGCGGTCGGCGCGCTGCTGGAGGAGGCCGAGGCGGTCCGGGCGCCGTTCACCGGAGCCCTGCGCCTCGGCGTGATCCCCACCGTCGCGCCGTATCTGCTGCCGGCCGTGCTGCGGCTCGTGCACGACCGCTATCCGCAGCTCGACCTGCAGGTGCACGAGGAGCAGACCGCGAGCCTGCTGGAGGGCCTGAACTCCGGCCGGCTGGACCTGCTGTTGCTGGCCGTGCCGCTCGGTGTGCCCGGCGTGGTCGAACTCCCGCTGTTCGACGAGGACTTCGTGCTCGTCACCCCGCTCGACCACTGGCTCGGCGGGCGCGAGGGCATCCCGCGCGAGGCGCTCAAGGAGCTGAACCTGCTGCTCCTGGACGAGGGGCACTGCCTGCGCGACCAGGCACTCGACATCTGCCGCGAGGCCGGTCTGGGATTCAAGGGGGCGGGGCGAAGCCCCTCGGTCGGGGGTGGTGGTGGGCGACGAGAGGGCGCCCCGGTCACCACGACCGCCGCCGGTCTGTCCACCCTCGTCCAGCTCGTCGCCGGCGGCCTCGGCTGTACGTTGCTGCCGCGGACGGCGCTGAAGCTGGAGACCGCCCGCAGCAGCCAGCTCCTCACCGGGTCCTTCGCCGAGCCCGCGCCCAGCCGCCGGGTCGCCTTCGCCATGCGGGCGGGCGCGGCGCGCTCCGCGGAGTACGAGGAGCTGGCCGCCGCGCTGCGCACGGCGCTGCGGTCGTTGCCGGTGCGGGTCCTGGAGTAGCCCCGCGGGCAGGGCCGTTCCCCGCGGCGCCGCCGGGGCTACTCCGTCCGCAGCCCGTCCGGCCGCATCAGCCGCAGCAGCGGCGGCAGGCTCAGCAGGGTCACCGCCAGGACCACCGCCGCGCCCGCGCCGGTCATCGTCAGCACGCTCGGCCAGTCCACGCCGACCGTCGCGCCGACCATTCTCAGCAGCACCGTGCCCAGCGTCAGCCCCACGGCCAGGGCCAGCAGCAGCCCCAGCGCGATCGGGATCGCCGTCTGCCACAGCACCGACAGGCTCAGGGTGCGCCGCCGGGTGCCGAAGGCGACCAGCGACGACAGCAGTTTCCTGCGCTCGCGCAGCTGCTCCAGCTGGGAGACCAGCAGGCTCGTGCCGATCAGGATCAGCACGCAGAAGGCGCCGACGAGCAGCCCGGTGCGGATGGACGTGAACTTCTTCGACTCCTCGGTCGCCGACCAGACGGTGGCGTCCGCCAGCGGGTCGATCCGCGCGGCCGTGTTGCGGACGTACTCGGCGGCGTCCGGTACCGACCGGTCGAGCGTGAGGTACACCGCCGGGTTCAGCAGGCGGCTCACCCGGTCGGGGCTGGCTCCCGGGGTCAGCAGCACGGCGCTGTCCGGGGCCCCGTTCGGGCCGGGGAGCGCGCGGACCGGCCGCAGACCGCCCGGCACCCGCCAGGGCACGTCCGGGCCGGGGCCGACGCCTTCGACCGTGTCGAGGTGGAGCGTGCGGCCAGGGCGCACGAGCGCGCCCACGGCGGCGTCGTTGGCGCCGCCCCGCGCCAGGAAGGCGTCCCCGTTCCGGCAGGACGGCAGCCGGGCGACCTCGTGCAGCGCCTCGCAACTGCCCACGGTCAGAAGTGCCGTGCTGTCGGGGCCGCGCCCCCAGTCCCGGTCGCCCAGTTCGGTGCTGCCCAGCGCGACCGCCTTGCGTACCCCCGGCGTGGCGGAGAAGCGGCCGGCCGTGGGCACGAAGTCGGTGCCACGGGAGAGCGCGACCTGCATCTGGACCCGGCCGGGATCGCGCCCGGTGTTCTTGGTGTAGTCGCCCTGGACGCCCGCGAACAGCATCTGCAGCGCGATCGCCCCGGCCACCGCGACCGCGATGCCGTTCACCGTGCGGGCCGCCGAACCGCTGGTCAACTGCAGTCGCCGCACCGCCAGTTGCCAGGACACCGAGCCGCCCACGAGCCGGTTCACCACCGCCTCGACGACCCACGGCAGCAGTGTGGTCACGCCGACGAGCAGCAGCAGGACGCCGCCGGTCACCAGGTACTGGTTGAAGTCGCCGTTGCCGCGGCCCTGCCCGATCATCGGTGCGAGGCACGCCAGCCCGCCCAGCGGCAGCAGCAGCCGCCACCACAGCCGGCGGCGCGTGGGCCGCGCCGTACGGACCACGCCGAGCGGCTCGATCACCACCCCGCGCAGCGCGAACAGGGTGACCAGCACCGCCGCCGCCGGCACGGCGACCGCGACCAGCGCGGCCAGCGCGGGGGAGGGGTTCAGGTAGCTGGGGAACACGCTGATGTCCATGACCTCGACCGAGCCCGCGAGCTGACGGCCGGTCAGGAAGAAGACGGTGCCGAAGACCAGGCCGACGAGGGATCCGGCGAGCGCCTCGCCGGCCGCGATCCGGCGGGTCATCCGGGTGTCGGAGCCCACCAGCCGCAGCGCGGCCAGCCTGCGGTCGCGCCGTTCGCCGCCGAACCGCACGGCCGTGGCGATGAACACGGCGACCGGCATCAGCAGCACCACGAAGACGACCAGCACCAGCAGGATCAGGACCGGGTCCATCCGGTCCGGCGTCGCCGCCACACGCCCGAACGCGGTGATCCGGGCCGTCCGCCACCCGTCGATGCGCGGAGCCAGGTCCGTCGCTCCGGCGTAGTAGGCGAGTTCGCGCGAGCCGATGAGTCCGCTCTCGCCGATGGTCCCGACGATCCGGTACGGCAGCCGCTCGCGCAGCAGCCTGCCGCCGGCCGAGCCGAGCAGTTCCCCCAGCGCGGGCGAGACGGCCATCTCACCCGGCGCCGGATAGGACGACAGTCCCGGTGCGACCGGCGCCCGCGGCCCCTCCGGTTCCACCAGCCGGCCGCGCACGCCCTTGCCGCGGTACGTCGTGTCGGCGTCGGAGATCACCAGGGTGTTCGCGGCCTTCGCCCGCCGCGGGCCGTAGGTGTAGTCCGTACGGGCGTCGTCGCGGTCGTGCCGTGCCGACAAAGCGCCCGGGATCGCGGCGGTCAGCAGGAGCAGGGCCACGCCGAGCCCGACGCCGACGGCCGTCAGCAACACCCGGACATGGCCCTCGCGCCCGCCCGTGAAGGCGAACCTGACCCCCATCGCCAGGTCCCGGCTCCATGAACGCACGCTCATACGATCCGCTCCATGTCCCGGGACCTGCCGTCGCGTACGACGATCTCCCGGTCCGAGTAGGCGGCCACCCGGGCCTCGTGCGTGACGAGGACGACGGCGGCGCTGGTGGAGCGGGCCGCGTCGGTCAGCAGCTCCATCACGCGCTCGCCGTTGAGGGAGTCGAGCGCGCCGGTGGGCTCGTCGGCGAAGACCACCCGGGGCCCGGTGACCAGCGCCCGCGCCACCGCGACCCGCTGGCCCTGGCCGCCGGAGACCTCGCCGGGCCGTTTGCCCTTCAGGTCGTCCACCTCCAGGCGCTCCATCCAGCCGAGCGCGGCCTTCTCGGCCGCCTTGCGGGAGACGCCGTTCAGCCGGAGCGGGAGGGCCACGTTCTCGGCGCAGGTCAACTCGGGCACCAGCCGGCCGAACTGGAAGACGAACCCGAACTCCGAGCGGCGCAGGGCGCTGCGCTCGGCGTCGCCCATGCCGGACAGCTCCCGGCCGTCGTAGACGATGGACCCGGAGTCCGGCGGCACGATGCCGGCGAGGCAGTGCAGCAGTGTCGACTTGCCGGAGCCGGAGGGCCCCATGACGGCGACGACCTCGCCGGGGTGGATGGAGAACCCGGCGCCGTCGAGCGCGACCGTCGGGCCGTAGGTCTTGCGCAGGTCGTCGGCGGTCAGCAGGGAACCGGCGGGCGCGCTCATCGGGCCACCGTCTCGCTGAGCTTGTCCAGGCGCGCCGCGGTCAGCTCCAGCCAGCGCAGGTCGGCCTCCAGATGGAACAGCGCGTGGTCGCAGATCAGCTGGTCGGCGAGGTCGCCCTTGCGCTTGCGGTCGGTCAGGATCCGCATGCTGCGCAGGTGCTCGGCGCGCTGGGCGTCGAGGACGGCGGCCGCGTCGCGGTGGGTCAGCAGCGCGAGGACGACCTTGGTGTACAGGGTCGACTGCAGGTACTCCTCGGGCTTCTCCGGTGTGCCGAGCCAGCGCTCGACGTCGGTGATGCCGGCGTCGGTGATGGCGTACCGCTTGCGCTCGGGGCCGCCGCCCGCCTCGATCCCGTCGACCTCGACGAGGCCGTGCTTCAGCAGCCGGGACATCGTGGAGTAGACCTGGCCGTAGTGGAGCGGCCGGTCCTGACCGAACTTCTCGTCGAAGGCCCGCTTCAGGTCGTAGCCGTGGCGCGGGCCGGACTCCAGGAGTCCTAGGAGGGTGTGACCGATGGACATGCCGAGCACTCTACACACGGTGTATACGTGCGGTGTATACGGCCGGCCCGCCTCCCGCTCTGCCGTGGCCGGCGCGTCGCGTGGGGCAACTTTCGGCAACGGGAAGCAACCCTGGACGCTCCAGAACCGTCGGTTCCCTTGGGGCGGGTGCTGATTGTCACGTCCGCAAAAGAGCGGATCGGGCGTCCTTTGTCATATAGGGGGGTGTTAGCTTTCGGAGCTGACCCCCGAGACGGATGTGGAGCGTAGGGACCCATGGGACGAGCGGAAGAGAGACGAGCGCGGCAGCGCGGCGGCCACCGCGCGGCGCCCAGGCGCCGCCGCTCCGCGCCCACGGCGCCCGCCACCGGTTCACCGTCCGCCCCGGCCGGCGGCAAGCGCCCCAAGGGCCGAATACGCCGGCTCTTCACCTGGAAGAAGATCCTCGGGACCCTCTTCGGCTTCCTGCTGCTCGTCATCGGCGCCTTCATCGCGCTGTACATGACGATCAACATCCCGGCGGGCAACGCCGCCGCCCAGCTGCAGAGCAACATCTACAAGTACAGCGACGGCACGCTCCTCGCCCGCACCGGCCAGCTGAACCGGGAGAGCGTCGACCTCGCCGAGGTCCCCAAGGACGTCCAGCGCACCTTCGTCGCCGCCGAGAACAAGACCTTCTACTCGGACTCCGGCGTCGACCTGAGGGGCACCGCCCGCGGCATCCTCAACACCGTCATGGGACGCGGCACGCAGGGCGGCTCGACGATCACCCAGCAGTACGTCAAGAACTACTACCTGGACCAGAACCAGACCGTCACGCGCAAGCTGAAGGAACTGGTCATCTCGCTGAAGCTGGACCGCCAGAAGTCCAAGGACTACATCCTCGCGGGCTACATCAACACCAGCTACTACGGCCGCGGCGCCTACGGCATCCAGGCAGCGGCGCAGGCCTACTACCACAAGGACGCCAAGAACCTCACGGTCCAGGAGGGCGCCTACCTCGCGGCACTGCTCCAGGCGCCGAACCAGTACGACTGGGGCATCGCCACCGACACGGGCAAGCAGCTCGCGATGGCCCGCTGGAACTACGTCCTGGACAACATGGTCAAGCAGCACTGGCTGGATCCGGCCAAGCGCCAGGCCATGAAGTTCCCGGTGCCCAAGGCGCCCAAGGCGGCGCCCGGTATGCAGGGCCAGACCGGCTACCTGGTGGACGCGGCCAACGTGGCGCTGGAGAAGCAGCTGGTCGCCCAGGGCGACGCCGGCAGCCTCGGGGACGCCGAGGCGCTGGTACGCAAGGGCGGCTGGACGATCACGCTCAACATCGACCGGACGAAGCAGCGCCGCCTGGAGCAGGCCGTCACGGAGCAGCTGACCAGCAAGCTCAACCCCAAGAGGCGCTCGGTCGACGGTGCCGTCCAGCCCGGTGCCGTCTCCGTCGACCCGAAGACGGGCAGGGTCCTCGCCATGTACGGCGGCGCGGACTACTTCAAGCACTACACCAACAACGCCACCCGCCGTGACTACCAGCCCGCCTCCACCTTCAAGCCGGTGATCCTGGCCGCCGCCGTGGACCAGGGCGCCACGACGCAGAGCGGCCAGCCGATCACCGCGAACACGATCTACGACGGCACCAGCGGCCGCCAGGTCGTGGACCACGGCAGCAAGGTCGGCTTCGGCCCGCCCAACGAGGACAACGCGGACTTCGGGCCCATCACCGTCCAGACGGCCATGAACCAGTCCGTCAACTCCGTCTTCGCGCAGATGGGCGTCGACGTGGGCATGGACAAGGTGATGGCCACCGCCGGCAAGCTCGGCATGGACACCAAGGGCATGGAGGCGGTCCCCGCGCAGACGCTGGGCTCCATGGGCGCGAGCCCGCTGGAGATGGCCGGCATCTACGCCACCCTCGACAACCACGGCAAGAAGGTCACCCCGGCGATCATCAAGTCCGCCGAGCACAAGGACCGCACCGTCAACCTCCCGGACCCGATCGGCGACCAGGTGATCAGCCGGACCGCCGCCGACACCGTCACCTCGGTGCTCACCGGCGTGGTCGACGACGGCACGGCCCAGGGGTCGGTGGCGAGCAACCCGGAGCGCAACGGCCAGCAGGTCGCCGGCAAGACGGGTACGTCCGACAACAACAAGTCGGCCTGGTTCACCGGCTACACACCCGGCCTGGTCACCTCCGTCGGCCTGTTCGGCGAGGACCCGACGTCCCACGCACAGGTGTCGCTGACCGGTGCCACGGGCCTCATCACCAAGGGCGGCGGCCGCATCAACGGCGGCGGCTACCCGGCGCAGATCTGGGCCGCGTACACCTTCGGCGCGATGGGCGACGTCAGCAAGTTCGAGCTGGACACCACCCAGGGCGCGGCCGTCCAGCCGTCCTACACGCCCACCCCCTCCTCGACGCCGTCCAGCACGCCGTCGCAGACGCCGACCAGCAAGGCGCCGACGTCCACGCCCCCGACGCGGACGCCGACCACCAAGCCGCCGACGCAGACGCCCACGCAGACGCCGACGCAGACCCCCACCCAGACGCCGACACAGACGCCGACCGGCGGCACCACGCCCCAGAACCCGCTCGATCCGGGCGGCGGCCAGAACCTCGGCCAGTAGCAGTACGAGCGCGAAGGGCGCCCGGGAACTCCCCGGGCGCCCTTCGCACGTCTCCCGCCCCGCGCCTAACCCCGGTTCAGCTCGAACCACACCACCTTGCCGATGCTCAGCCGGGTCGCGCCCCAGCGCCGGGCCAGCCTGTTGACCAGGTACAGACCGCGCCCGCCCTCGTCCGTGGCGCGGGCCTGGCGCAGGCGCGGCAACTGCGGCACGTCGTCGCCCACCTCGCAGCGCAGCACGTCCGTGCGCAGCAGCCGCAGCGTCACCGGCCGCGACGCGTACCGTACGGCGTTCGTCACGACCTCGCTGACCAGCAGCTCCACCGAATCCGTCAGGTCCTCCAGGTCCCAGCGCGCCAGCGCGCGGCGGGCCAGCCGACGGGCCTGGCCGGGGGCCGTCTCGTCCGGCTCCAGCCGCCAGTACGCCACATCGCTCGGCGCGATCCCGTCGAAGCGGGCCGCGAGCAGCGCGATGTCGTCGTCCCGGTCGCCCGGCCCGAGCATGTCCAGCACCTCGTCGCACAGGGCTTCCAGCGGCGGCGGATGGTCCGCACCGGTCAACCGGGCGGTCGCGGCCAGCTTCTCGCGCAGCTGCTCTATACCGGTCCACACGTCCCGCAGCCGGGACTCCACCAGGCCGTCGGTGTACAGCAGCAGCGTGGCACCGGCGGGCGCGTCCAGCTCCACCGCCTCGAAGTCCACCCCGCCGACGCCGATCGGCGCGCCCGGCGGCACCCGCAGCACCTCGGCCCGCCCGCCCAGGTGCAGCAGCACGGGCGGCGGATGGCCGGCGTTGGCGATCGTGATGCGGTGCCTGACCGGGTCGTAGACGGCGTACAGACAGGTAGCCATGCGGTCCGTGCCGAGCCGCTGCGCCTGCTCGTCCAGGTGGTGCAGCACCTCCTGCGGCGGCAGGTCCAGCCCCGCCAGCGTCTGCGCGGTCGTGCGCAGCTGGCCCATGATCGCCGCCGAGGTCATGGAGTGGCCCATCACATCGCCGACGACCAGCGCCACCCGGCTGCCCGGCAGCGGGATCGCGTCGTACCAGTCACCGCCCACCCGCGCGGTCTCGGCCGCCGGCAGATACCGGGAGGCGAGCCGCACCCCGGTCGGCCGGGGCAGGGTCTCGGGCAGCATGGTGCGCTGCAGCTCGTCGGCGATGTAGGCCTCCCGGCCGTACAGCACCGCCTTGTCGATGCCGAGCGCGCTGTGCGTGGCCAGCTGGGCGGCCACCAGCAGGTCGTCCGCCTCGAACGGGAGCCGCTCCGGTCGGCGCAGGAACAGGGCCGCGCCGATCACCCGGCGCCGGCCGCGCAGCGGGGCGAGGATCGCGTGCTGCCCGGACGGCACGAGCCCCTCGCCGCCCGGGCCGAGCAGTTCCGGCAGCGCGGCCCGGGCGGCGGGCGCCTCCGCGAACACCGGCCGCACCCCGCGCAGCACCTCGTTCAGGGCGCCGCCGGGGCGCACCTCGCACAGCTCTGTGGTCAGCGCGGACAGCTCGGCCAGCGCGCTCGGCTCGGGCTCCGGGTCGAAGGCGGGCGGCAGCAGCACACCTTCGGTGTCCCGCTCCTCCGGGATCCGGTCGCTGCGCCGCAGCCGCAGCACCACCGGACCGGTGGGCCGCTCGTCGCCGACCGGCAGCGGGTCGCGCAGATACACCAGGATCGCGTCCGAGAACGTCGGCACGGTGGCCCGGCACAGCCCCATCACGATCTCGTCCAGATCCAGGCCGCGCGCGATGCGCCGGGTCGCCGCGCCCACGAACCGCAGCCGGTCGCCGTCCCGGCGCATGGGCATCGGCCGTCCCGGCGGCAGTCCGCGTCCGGTACGGCGCTCCTGGCCGCCCGGCGTCCGCTCCTGCTCGGCCCCGGGCTGCGGCGGAATGGCGTCCGGCGCGGGGCGGGGGCGGTGCCCCCCGAGGCTCGGCTTGTCCCCCACGCTCGGCTTCTCCCCCACGCTCGGCTTCTCCTCCACGCTCGGCTTCGCTCGCGCGGGGGGATCCCCATGCGCGGGAGGTGCCCCCACGTCGTCGGTGGTGGCGGGCTGGGAGTGCTCGGGGCCGTTGACTGGGGGCTCCTTCCCCTTGCCGACCGGGGGCTGGGTCCCCGTGCCGTCCCTTCCTGTGCCGCCAGCCCTTGCGCTGCCGCAGGACGCGGCCGGCCCCGCGGCGGCCGGTGCCCCGTCGGGCCGGCCCTGCACCGGTAAGGCCGAGGTGCCGGGGGCCTTGTGGGTACGCAGGAGCGCCCCGCGGGCCTCCGCGGGGTCGGCGCCCTGGGGGCGCTCGAAGGAGGTGGGCTGCTCCGTCACGCGTGTCGCATCCATCCGTCCGGGGCTGCGCGCCGGGCGCGCAGTCGGTCCCGCAGAAGTCCCGATACCCGCAATACGTGCCCCAGGAACGGAATTCCCGCGTGCTCAGGTGTTGTTTCCGCGCCACCGGCGTGTCCTGGCGGGCCGGCGGTGATGGTGCCCTGCTGCCCCTCGCTCACGTCCTGCCGCCCCCCTCGGTGACGATCGGTCAAGCCTCGCCCATGCTCCGTCAGTTGCTTGCATGCGCCCTTGCGGAGGACGATCCTACGTTTCTTGCCCGGGGGCGCTTCAAGGGTCTCATGAGGACACGTGCGCGGGCGTACGGTCCCAGTCCTCGGGGAGAGACGGTACCGCCCAGGACGGGTCCGGGCGCCAGTGCTGCCAGCCGTCCGAGAACGGCGGTCCCCAGGATTCGATGACCTCGACCGCCTCCCGGCCCGCCGCCCGCACCCGCCGCGCCGTCCGCGCGTCCATCAGCCCGTCCCGCCGGGCCTGCGCGAACTCGTCCTCGTCGCGCCAGTGCCAGCTGCGGTCCGGGTGCACGGAGACGTCGAGGAAGTAGTCCTCGGAGTCCACCCCGCCCGTCCAACGGGCCAGCGGCTGCTCCAGGTTGACGTACCAGTTCTTGAACCTCCAGCCCGGCTCCCAGAACAGCCACACCGACCAGGGCCGGCCGGGCTGGGCGAGCTTGAGCACACCGGTGCCGAACCAGCGGTCCCGCTGCACCGCGCGCGGTTTGGTGTAGCGGGTCCGCAGCGGCTCCTCGTGCACCGGCGTGCCGTCGGCGAGGACCGGCTTCATGCACTCGGTGCCGGGGGCCAGCCAGACGGCGAGCAGGTCCGCGTCGTCGCGTACCACGGTGACGGGGCGCGCGATGTGGAAGTGCTCGCCGGCGTTCTCCCGGTAGCGCCACAGGATCGGGGTCCCCGGGGCCCAGTAACGCGCGGGTCCCGCTGCCGTGCTCGTCATCGCTCCAACGTCCGTCATGCACAGATATTAGGTGCCGCGGACACACACCGCCGCGGTGCCGGCCACCGATGTGCGCCGCCGGCCGCAAAGGTTCGCCGGCCGTTACGGGTGCGTCATCCGCAGGACATCCAGCGCCTCGTCGAGCTGTTCCCGCGTCAGATCACCGCGCTCGACGTAGCCGTTCTCCAGGACGACCTCCCGGATGGTCTTCCGCTCGGCGAGGGACTTCTTGGCGACCTTCGCGGCCTCCTCGTAGCCGATGTACTTGTTGAGCGGGGTGACCACGGACGGCGACGACTCGGCGTACTCACGGGCGCGTTCCCGGTCGGCGGTGATGCCGTCGACGGTCCGGTCGGCGAGCAGCCGCGACACATTGGCGAGCAGCCGGACGGACTCCAGCACGTTCTTGGCGATGACGGGGAGCATCACGTTCAGCTCGAAGTTCCCGGCGGCACCCGCGGTGGTGATGGTGGTGTCGTTGCCGATGACCTGTGCGGCGACCATCAACACGGCTTCCGGCACGACCGGGTTGACCTTGCCCGGCATGATGGACGAGCCGGGCTGCAGGTCCGGCAGCCGGATCTCGGCGAGCCCGGTCCTCGGCCCCGACGCCATCCACCGCAGATCGTTGGCGATCTTGGTCAGTCCGACGGCGATGGTCCTCAACTGCCCGCTGGTCTCCACGATCCCGTCCCGGGCCCCCTGCGCCTCGAAGTGGTCGCGCGCCTCGGTGAGCGGCAGCCCGGTGACCCGGGCGACCTCCGCGATGACGGCGGCGGGGAAGCCGGGCGGAGTGTTGATCCCGGTGCCGACGGCGGTGCCGCCCAGTGGCAGCTCGGCGAGCCGGGGCAGGGAGGCCCGCAGCCGCTCGACCCCGTAGCGCACCTGGGCGGCGTACCCGCCGAACTCCTGCCCCAGCGTCACGGGCGTGGCGTCCATCAGATGCGTCCGCCCGGACTTCACCACGTCGGCGAACTCCTCGCTCTTGCGCGCCAGCGAGGCGGCGAGGTGCTCCAGCGCCGGGATCAGGTCGTGGGTGACGGCGGCGGTGGCGGCGATGTGGAGGGACGAGGGGAACACGTCGTTGGAGGACTGCGAGGCGTTGACGTGGTCGTTGGGGTGGACGGCCCGGCCGAGCCGCTCGCTCGCGAGCGTCGCGATGACCTCGTTGGTGTTCATGTTGGACGAGGTCCCGGAGCCCGTCTGGAACACGTCCACGGGGAAGTGCTCGTCCCACCTGCCCTCGGCGACCTCCCGCGCCGCCTCCTGGATGGCCTCGGCGATGTCCTCGTCCAGCACTCCGAGCCCGGCGTTCACCTTCGCGGCCGCCGCCTTGATCCGTGCCAGGGCCTCGATGTGCGCCCGCTCGATCCGCTGCCCGGAGACCGGGAAGTTCTCCACCGCCCGCTGCGTCTGCGCCCGCCACTTGGCGTGCGCCGGGACCCTGACCTCGCCCATGGAGTCGTGCTCGATGCGATATTCGCTCATGCCGGGTACAGCGGTCGCGGGCGCGGGGTTGTTCCGGGGGCTGGGCCGGGTGGGGGAGCGGGCGGGGTCCAGGGGGAGGCACCCCCTGGACCTGTCGGGGCGCCGGGGACTAGGCGAGACCGGGGCCGCGGACCGGGATCGTCGTGAACGTCGGCTGGGGCGCGGGATCCTGGAAGAAGTCGTTGCCCTTGTCGTCCACCACGATGAACGCCGGGAAGTCCTCGACCTCGATCTTCCAGACGGCCTCCATGCCCAGCTCCTCGTACTCCAGGACCTCGACCTTCTTGATGCAGTCCTGGGCGAGGCGGGCGGCGGGGCCGCCGATGGAGCCGAGGTAGAAGCCGCCGTGGGCGTTGCACGCGTCGGTGACCTGCTTGGACCGGTTTCCCTTCGCGAGCGTCACCTTCGAGCCGCCCGCCGCCTGGAACTGCTCCACGTAGGAGTCCATGCGGCCGGCCGTCGTCGGACCGAAGGATCCGGAGGCGTACCCCTCGGGGGTCTTGGCCGGACCCGCGTAGTACACCGGGTGGTCCTTCAGGTACTGCGGCATCTCCTCGCCCGCGTCCAGCCGCTCCTTGATCTTGGCGTGCGCGATGTCACGGGCCACGACCAGCGGGCCGGTCAGTGACAGCCGGGTCTTGACCGGGTACTTGGTCAGCTCGGCGAGGATCGTGTCCATCGGCTGGTTGAGGTCGATCTTGACGACGTCGGAGGACTCGTCGAGGTGCTCGTCCGTCGTCTCCGGCAGGAACCGCGCCGGGTCGGTCTCCAGCTGCTCCAGGAAGACACCCTCGGCGGTGATCTTCGCGACGGCCTGGCGGTCGGCGGAGCAGGAGACGGCGATCGCGACCGGGCAGGACGCGCCGTGCCGCGGCAGCCGCACCACGCGCACGTCGTGGCAGAAGTACTTGCCGCCGAACTGCGCGCCGATGCCGATCTTCTGGGTCAGCTCGAAGACCTTCTGCTCCAGCTCCTTGTCCCGGAAGCCGTGGCCCAGCTCCGAGCCCTGCGCCGGGATCTCGTCCAGGTAGTGCGCGGAGGCGTACTTCGCGGTCTTCAGCGCGTACTCGGCGCTCGTGCCGCCGACGACGATCGCCAGGTGGTACGGCGGGCAGGCGGCCGTTCCGAGCGAACGGATCTTCTCCTCCAGGAACTTCATCATGGAGGCCTCGTTCAGGACGGCCTTCGTCTCCTGGTAGAGGAACGACTTGTTGGCCGAGCCGCCGCCCTTGGCCATGAACAGGAACTTGTAGGCGCCGCCGTCGGTCGCGTACAGCTCGATCTGGGCCGGGAGGTTGGAGCCGGTGTTCTTCTCCTCCCACATGGTGAGCGGAGCCATCTGCGAGTAGCGCAGGTTGAGCTTGGTGTAGGCGTCGTAGATGCCGCGGCTGAGGGCCTCCTCGTCGCGGCCCCGCGTGAGGACGTTCTGCCCGCGCTTGCCCATGACGATCGCCGTGCCGGTGTCCTGGCACATCGGCAGCACGCCCGCCGCCGCGATGTTCGCGTTCTTCAGCAGGTCGAGCGCCACGAACTTGTCGTTGTTCGAGGCCTCGGGGTCGTCGATGATGCGGCGCAGCTGGGCCAGGTGGGCCGGGCGCAGGTAGTGCTGGATGTCGTGGATGGCCTCCTCGGCCAGCTTGCGCAGCGCCTCCGGCTCCACCGTGAGGAACGTCCGCCCGTCCGGTCCCTCGACGGTGGACACGCCCTCGGAGGTCACCAGCCGGTACGGGGTGGTGTCCTCTCCCTGGGGGAGCAGATCGGTGTACGCGAACTCAGGCATCTCAGCCCATTCCTCACTGTGACGGACGGCGGCCCGCCGACGCCGGCGGGCCTCACCAGCGTAGAACCTGCCGCCGACGGCGAACCTGTGAGGTAAGGCTCAGTCCGCGACACGCACGTCATCCACACCCCTAGTCGCGATCTATCGCGTTTCGGTACGCTGCTGTGCGTGGACCTTCAGAAGCCCGCCCGTACCCAGGACGCCGCACCGGGCGTCACCGAACTGCGCGCCTCGGACGCCGACCGCGACCGGGTCGCCGACATCCTGCGCGAGGCCCTCGCCGAGGGCCGGCTGACCGCCGACGAGCACGCCGAGCGCGTCGAGGGCGTGCTGCACGCCAAGACGGTGGGCGAGCTGGAGGTCTTCATCCGGGACCTGCCCGCCGCCCACCAGCAGCCGGCCGCCCCCGCCTACACACCCGTCCCGCCCCGTCCGGCCCCGGGCGCGATACCCCCCGAGGCGGACGCCAACGTGGTCGCCGTCTTCAGCAGCGCCGTGCGCCGCGGCCGCTGGCGCGCCGGGCGCCGGCTGCACGCGTACTCGGTATTCGGCAGCGTCGAGATCGACCTCAGTGAGGCGATCTTCGAGTACCAGCAGGTCGTCATCAAGGCGGTCTCGGTCTTCGGCGACGTCCAGATCCGCGTCCCGGAGAACGTGTCGCTGCGCGGCACCGGCGGCGGCGTCCTCGGCAACTTCGAGGTGGACACGCTGGACTCGGTCGAGCCCGACGCCCCGGTCGTCTACGTCGACGGCTGGGCCGTCCTCGGCAACGTGGAGGCGCGCCCCAGGCGCGGCAAGCGCATCGGCGACATCCTGGACCGGGTGCAGAGCAGGGTCGACCGCAAGCTGGAGCGGATCCAGGACAAGGTCGACAGGAAGCTGCGCAAACACCTGGACCGTTGACGGCCGCGAATCCGCCGCTAAGCGGAACGGGTCGGTCCGTCGGCACCGCGACCCCGGGGGCGCGAACGAGCCGTCGTGCGCCCGCGGTTGGAAACGCAGTGCATAGGCGCGCGCACAGCGGGTAGGCCTTGCTGCATCGTCTCTCGCTCGCGAAGCCGTCGTCAGGAGTAGACCGTGCTGCAACCGCCGCATTCGTCCCTGCAGGTAGCTGCCGTTCCGGCCCAGCGGGTGCCCGTGCGAGACAGGGATCAAGACGCACCATGGCACACGGAGGCGGTGTGCCGGCGCGACGAGGCCGGGCTGTTCTTCGCGCCGTCGAAGGAGCCGACCGCGGCTCGGCTGTCCCGCGAGGAGGCGGCCAAGCGCGTGTGCGCCCGCTGTCCGGTGATGGTCGAGTGCCGCGAACACGCCCTGCTGCAGCCCGAGCCCTACGGCGTCTGGGGCGGTCTCACGGCGGCCGAGCGCCGCGTGGTCCTGGCGAGGCGCCGGCGCAGGGAGATGGAGTTGAAGAAGGCGGCGAGGGTGACAGCGGCGAACCGGATGGCGGGCTAGCGGGAGCGCCCACCCGCACCGGGCTGTGTTCGCCGCGCGGTGCGCCGCGTGGGCGGGCCGTGGCGGCGACGCCGAGCTGTGCCGGCCGGCGGGAGACCGCCGCCGGGCCGGCAGGCTGCCGACGGCCCGGAGGGCCCCGCCGGCTGTGCCCGCCGTACGGCTGTGTCGCGGGGTGCTGCGGAGGGGGCGAGGGGAACTGCGCGGCCGGCACGGACGATCCGCACGCGCCGATGGACGCGCAGGCCCGCCTTTCGAGCGGGCGCCCCGTGGGGAACTGCGCGGCCGGCACGGACGATCCGCACGCGCCGATGGACGCGCAGGGCCGCCCTTCGAGCGGGCGCCCCCGCGTCCCGGACCTACTTGGCCTTGTCGAAGTCGATCGCGCTGTACGCCCGCAGCTTGCTCAGCCGGTGCTCGGAGTCGATCCTGCGCACGGTCCCGGACTTCGACCGCATCACGATCGACTCGGTCAGCGCGGTCTCCGACCGGTACCGCACACCCCGCAGCAGCTCGCCGTCGGTGATCCCGGTCGCGACGAAGAACACGTTCTCGCCCGAGACCAGGTCGTCCGTCGTCAGCACGCGGTCCAGATCGTGCCCGGCGTCGATCGCCCGCTGCCGCTCCGCGTCGTCCTTCGGCCACAGCTTGCCCTGGATCGTGCCGCCGAGGCACTTCACGGCGCAGGCCGAGATGATGCCCTCCGGCGTGCCGCCGATGCCGAGCAGCAGGTCGACGCCGGTGCCCTCGCGCAGCGCGTAGACCGAGCCCGCGACATCGCCGTCGGAGATCAGCTTGATGCGCGCACCGGCCTCCCGGACCTCCTTGATCAGGCCCTCGTGCCGCGGCCTGTCGAGGATGACGACGGTGACGTCCTCGGGCGTGGACCGCTTGGCCTTGGCGATGCGCCGGATGTTCACGGCGACGGGCGCGTTGATGTCGACGAAGTCCGCGGCCTCGGGGCCGGTGACCAGCTTGTCCATGTAGAACACCGCGGACGGGTCGAACATGGCGCCGCGTTCGGCGGCGGCGAGGACGGCGATCGCGTTCGGCATGCCCTTGGCCGTCAGCGTGGTGCCGTCGATCGGGTCGACCGCGATGTCGACCTCGGGGCCGGTGCCGTCGCCGACGTGCTCCCCGTTGAAGAGCATCGGCGCCTCGTCCTTCTCGCCCTCGCCGATGACGACCACGCCGTTCATCGACACGGTGGACACGAGGGTCCGCATGGCCCGCACCGCGGCACCGTCGGCGCCGTTCTTGTCGCCACGCCCCACCCAGCGGCCCGCGGCCATGGCGGCGGCTTCGGTCACCCGGACGAGTTCCAGGGCGAGGTTGCGGTCGGGAGCCTCGGAGGGAACATCGAGCTCGGACGGAAGATGATGATTTTCGGTCATCGGAGCGCACCTTTCTGATACGACGACGGCCGGATGAGGGTGTTGGCCACGACTCTATCGTTAGGCAGACAAAATGAGCAGGGGGCCCCACGGATGAGCGCATGGGGCACCTGCGACGATAGAGGGCGTGGCAGGTTCCAAAGGCAAGCAGAAGACGGCCCGGGACATGATCCTCTCGCTGGCCGTGGTGGGCGTGGCGGCGCTGGTCGTGTACTTCCTCTCGATCCCGCACGACGACCACGCTCCCGACCTCAAGCGGGTCGACTACCGGGTCGAGCTGGTCGGCGCCCGCCGCGCGGCGAGCTACCCGGTCGCGGCGCCCGAGGGGCTGCCGGGCACGTGGAAGGCGACCTCGGTGCGTTACGACGCCGACAAGCAGCGCTGGCACCTGGGCTACCAGACCCCCGACGGCCAGTACGTGCAGCTGGAACAGTCCACGCAGAAGCCCGCCGACTTCATCGACGACGCCAGCCAGGGCGCGTCCGCGACGAAGCAGACCGAGACGATCGGCGGCCGCACCTGGACCCGCTACACCGGCGGCCGCTACAACGCCCTCGTCCTGGACGGCACGCACGGCTCCACGACGGTCGTGGCCGGTACGGCGTCCTTCGACGAGATGGCGAAGATGGCGGCGGCGCTGAAGACCACGTGACCTGCCCGGTCCCCGCGCACCGACGACGTCCTCGTACGCCGCGCGGCGAGCGCGGGTACCAGGCGTCCGGGTCCGGCTTGCCGATGCCAGCGATCCTCAGAGGGGTGTCCTGGCCTGCGGGAAGGTGAGCAGGCTCGTACGGCCCGGCCCCGGGAACGGTCAGGAACGAGAGGCTTGACGCCCCTCGTGCATATCCGCCCCCGCGCCGGGGCCGCTCGCCCCTACGCGGAGCCCTCCGCCGCGCCGTCGGCTGAGGGCTCCTCCCCCTCCTCCTCGGCGAGTGCCGCGTCCAGCCGGGCCCGCGCCCCCTCCAGCCAGCGCCGGCACACCTTCGCCAGCTCCTCGCCGCGCTCCCACAGCGCCAGGGACTCCTCCAGCGACGTACCGCCCGCCTCCAGGCGCCGTACGACCTCGATCAGCTCGTCCCGCGCCTGCTCGTAGGAGAGCGCCTCTTCCACCTTGTCCGTCATTCGCCCACCTTCACTGTGAATTCACCCTCGGCCACACGGGCCCGCAGCGCCTCGCCGCCCGTCACCTCGCCCGGATCGCGCACCACGTGCCCGTCGGCCTTCTGGAGCACCGCGTAGCCGCGCCGGAGCGTGGCCGCGGGGGAGAGGGCCACCACGCGCGCGCGTGTGTGCGTCAGCTCCGAGTCCGCGCGGTCCAGCAGATGCCCCAGGCAGCGCCGGGACCGCTCGGCCAGCGACGCGACATGGTCCGCGCGCTCGTCGATCACCCGGTGCGGATCCTCCATGGCGGGCCTGGCCAGCGCATGCGCCAGCCCGCGCTCCTCCCGCTCCAGGTACGCGTGCGCGCACCGCCGGGCCCGGTCGCGCAGCATCCGCACCCGCTCCAGCTCCTCGCCCACGTCCGGCACGACCTTCTTCGCCGCGTCGGTCGGGGTGGACGCGCGCAGGTCCGCGACGTAGTCCAGCAGCGGGGTGTCGGGTTCGTGCCCGATGGCCGAGACGACGGGCGTACGGCACTGCGCGACCGCCCGCACCAGCTGCTCGTCCGAGAAGGGCAGCAGGTCCTCCACGCTGCCGCCGCCGCGCGCGACGATGATCACGTCGACCTCCGCGACCTCGTCCAGCTCCTTGACGGCCTGCACGACCTGCGGCACCGCGTGCACCCCCTGCACAGGGACGTTGCGCACCTCGAAGCGGACGGCGGGCCAGCGATGCCGGGCGTTCTCCAGCACGTCCCGCTCCGCGGCGGAGGCGCGCCCGCAGACCAGCCCGATCAGCTGCGGCAGAAAGGGCAGCGGCTTCTTGCGCTCCGGCGCGAACAGGCCCTCGGCCGCGAGCGCCTTCTTCAGCTGCTCCAGCCGGGCCAGCAGCTCCCCGACGCCGACCGGCCTGATCTCGGCGGCGCGCAGGGACAGCTGGCCCCGCGGGGCGTACCACTCCGGCTTGGCCAGGACGACGACGCGGGCCCCCTCCCCGACCACGTCGGCGACGGCGTCGAACACCTGCCGGTAACAGGTCACGCTCACGGAGATGTCGTACGACGGGTCCCGCAGCGTCAGGAACACGACTCCGGCGCCCGGCCGCCGCGACAACTGGGTGATCTGCCCCTCGACCCACACCGCGCCGAGCCGGTCGATCCACCCCCCGATGAGCCGGGAGACCTCGCCGACGGGCAGGGGGGCTTCGGGAGAGGTGCGGGCAGCCATGCGGTCGAGAGTAACGGTCCCCTCCGACACCGGGCCGCGAAGCGCCGTTCGCGGGAAGGGGTGCGGGCCGCCGCGAGGCGGCTACGCGGGAACGCCGGTCCGCCCCCGCTGCCCCGCCAGCACCAGCAGCCCGATCACCAGCCACACCCCGCCCACCACCTGGGCCACCCCGCTCGCCTCCACGATCACCGCGACCGTGATCGCCGCCCCCACCACCGGCACCAGCACATGCCGCCACCAGCTCACCGGCTCCCGGCCCGGTCGCCGCAACGCGAAACGGCCCACCACGCTCGCGTGCAGCAGCGTGAAGGCGGTCAGCGCGCCGATGTCGACCACCGAGACCAGCTTGTCCAGACCGTCGGCGCGCCGGGCCGCCCAGCCCGCCGCCAGGAGCGTGATCACCGCGGCGCACAGCAGGGCGACCCGCGGCACCCCGCCTGCCGTGCGCGACAACGCGCGCGGCAGACGCCGGTCCCGGCCCATCGCGAAGAGCAGCCGACCCGCGGCCGCCTGCCCCGCCAGCGCGGCGAACGCCGCCCCGATCGCCTTGCTCGCGGCCACCAGGTCGTGCAGCCAGCGCCCGACGGAGGCGTCGACGGCGTCGTAGAAGGCGGAGCCCTGCAGGGCGGGGTCGGCGGCCAGCCGCGCCGACGTCGTCGGCTCCAGCAGCGCCACCAGGTACGTCTGCGCCACGAACAGCACACCGGCCAGCGCCAGACAGAACAGCAGCGCCCGCGCCACCTTCGCCGAGCCGCCCGTGACCTCCTCGGCGAACGCCGCGATCGCGTCGAAGCCCAGGTACGACAGCACGGCGACGGACACCGCGCCGATCACCGCGGACAACACGAACGGGCCCTGCGTGCCGTCGCCCGACAGCGGTGACAGCGGTGGCCGCGTCGCCCCGTCCCGTGCCAGGACGACGACCGCCGCCACCACGAACACCACCAGGACGACGATCTCCAGCGCCAGCACGAGGAAGCCCACGCGCGCGGCGGCCCGTACGCCCCACAGGTTCAGCAGGGTCGTGACGACGACCGCGAGCGCCGTCCACACCCAGCGGGACACCTCGGGGACCAGCGCGTTCATCGCGATGCCGGAGAAGAGGTAGGCGACGGCCGGGATGAGGACGTAGTCCAGCATGGCCATCCAGCCCGCGACGAACCCGGCCCCTCGTCCGAGCCCCACGCGCGCGTAGGCGAACACCGAGCCCGCCTGCGGCACGACCCGCACCATCTGCGCGTAACTGAAGGCGGTGAACCCCATGGCCACCGTCGCCACCACGTACACCAGCGCGACCGCGCCGTGCGAGCGGGCGTCCAGCGTGCCGAACACGCCCACCGGCGCCATGGGGGCGATGAACAGCAGCCCGTAGACCACCAGGTCCCGGAAGCCGAGGCTGCGCCGCAGCCGGTGCCGCTCGTCGGTGGAGGCGGCCGTCGTCCCGGTGTCGGACATGCCCACCAGTCTTCCCCGCACGGCGGCGGGCACGCGATCCCCGCGCACCCGAACGCGGCCGAGCGCGCTCGCACGCCGCCGTGGACGGCCGGACACGGGCTTTACGATGGGACGCATGACCTCTTCGACTGGCCGCCGTGTCCTGCTCGCCGCACCTCGTGGTTACTGCGCGGGTGTGGACCGCGCCGTGATCGCCGTCGAGAAGGCCCTCGAACAGTACGGGGCGCCGATCTACGTCCGGCACGAGATCGTCCACAACAAGTACGTCGTGCAGACCCTGGAGAACAAGGGCGCGGTCTTCGTCGAGCGGACCGAGGAGGTGCCGCCCGGCAACATCGTGATGTTCTCGGCCCACGGCGTCGCCCCGGTCGTGCACGAGGAGGCCGCGCGGGGCCGGCTCGCCACCATCGACGCCACCTGCCCACTGGTCACCAAGGTCCACAAGGAGGCCGTCCGGTACGCCAAGGAGGACTACGACATCCTCCTGATCGGCCACGAGGGGCACGAGGAGGTCATCGGCACCTCCGGTGAGGCCCCCGACCACATCCAGCTCGTGGACGGCCCCGAGGACGTCGCCAAGGTCGAGGTCCGTGACCCGTCGAAGGTCGTCTGGCTGTCCCAGACGACCCTCTCCGTCGACGAGACCATGGAGACCGTCGACGCCCTGAAGACCAAGTTCCCCGGGCTCGTCTCGCCGCCCAGCGACGACATCTGCTACGCCACGCAGAACCGCCAGCTCGCCGTGAAGCAGATGGGCGCCGAGGCGGAACTGGTCATCGTCGTCGGCTCGCGCAACTCCTCCAACTCCAAGCGGCTGGTCGAGGTCGCGAAGCTGGCCGGTGCCCGCGACGCCTACCTCGTGGACTTCGCCGACGAGATCGACGAGTCCTGGCTGGAGGGCGTGACGACCGTCGGCGTCACCTCCGGCGCCTCCGTGCCCGAGGTGCTGGTCGAGCAGGTGCTGGAGTGGCTCGCCGGGCGCGGCTACGGCGACGTGGAGCTGGTGAGGGCGGCCGAGGAGTCCATCACCTTCTCGCTGCCCAAGGAACTCCGCCGTGATCTGCGCGAAGAGGCGACCGCCCTGGTCGCCGAGCGCGGCGGGAGCGGTGCGGCCGAGGCCTGACCGGGCGTGACTGTCAGTGGCCCGTCGTAACGTGGTGCCATGCAGATCTTCGGCGTGGACATCGGCGGATCCGGGATCAAGGGCGCCCCTGTGGACCTCGACAAGGGTGACCTGGCGCTGGAGCGCCACAAGGTGCTCACCCCGCATCCGGCGACTCCGGACGGCGTGGCCGACGGGGTCAAGCAGGTCGTGGACCACTTCGGCTGGACGGGCCCGGTCGGCCTGACCTTCCCCGGGGTGGTCACGGGCGGCGCCGTGGTCCGTACGGCGGCGAACGTCGACAAGACCTGGATCGACACGGACGCGCGCGTGCTGTTCGGCGGCCGGCTGGGCGGTCTGCCGGTGACGGTGGTCAACGACGCGGACGCGGCGGGCGTCGCCGAGATGCGCTTCGGCGCCGGCCGCGACCGCAAGGGCACGGTCGTCCTGCTCACGTTCGGCACGGGCATCGGCAGCGCCGTCTTCGTGGACGGCGTCCTCGTGCCGAACACCGAGCTGGGCCACCTGGAGCTGAACGGCCACGACGCCGAGAAGCGCGCCTCCAGCAAGGCCAAGGAGGACGGCGACCTCAGCTGGGAGCACTGGGCGCGTCGCGTCCGGAAGTACCTGGCGCATGTGGAGATGCTCTTCTCGCCCGAGCTGTTCATCATCGGCGGCGGCGTCAGCCGCAAGGCGGACAAGTTCCTGCACTTCATCGACGGCATCAGAGCCGAGATCGTCCCCGCCCAGCTGCAGAACAACGCGGGGATCGTGGGGGCGGCGATGAGAGCGGCGGAGCAGGGGGTGCCGGAGGCCTGAGCGCAGGAGCGGAGAGCGAGCCGGTGCGCCGGAGCGGGGGCCCGGTGGAAACGGCCGCCGAGGGCCTGGTGCTCAGGAGAGCCGTGGGCACCGGGTACCGGAAGAGCGGGCCTTGGGTGGTCGGCCGTTCGGTCAGGGCTCGCAGCCGGGGGTCCCGTCGACGCGGGGGCCGGCCCAGGGCTGCCGGGCCGGCTGCCCAGCGGGGCGGGGGCCGGCCCGTTCGGGGCCGAGTGGGCGGCCCTGGTCCGGTGGCTCGGGGCTCGTGTTCAGGGGCTCGGTCGCTCAGGCTCTGCGCCGGCGCCGCCGTACCCACCGCACGCGCCGTACGAGCACGACCACCCCGGCGACGAGCGTCCCCCCGTACAGCCAGCCGGCCTGCGTGGCGAGGCCGGTGAACACCCCCATCAGCCGGGCGAGCAGCCCGCCCTTGCCGTCGGCGACCGGGAGCAGCCCGACGGTGAACGCGATCGGCAGGACGACGGGGGCGGTCAGCACATCCCCGTCGCGCACCCACAGCGCGGTCAGCACGCACACCGGCAGGAACAGCACGGCGTACGCCGTCATGGACGCGCCGAACAGCAGCTGGACCAGGCAGCCGAGCAGGAACATCACGACCGTGCAGAACAGCCCGCTGCCGAGCCCGGTGAGCCGGGGGTTCGGCAGCCGGGGGCCCGAGGGGGTCGGGCGGGCGACCCGGGCCTGCCGCGCGCCGCGTTCCGCCCCGGACGCGGGCCGGCGGCGGGCCTGCGGGGGCAGCTGCGCGTGCGGCGGCGTGCCGCGTCGCGGTCCGTCGTTCGGGGGTCGCGATCCGTGTTGCTCCACTGGACCAACTTAGGTCTGTTTATGTGCTGAATCGGCCATCAGACACGCCGTTGGGCGCAGCTTGGCCGGGCGTCCGACGCTCCCGGGAGGCGGAGGGCGGGGACGCCGTAAACTGGTGGATCGGTCAGTGTCGGTCTCCGGCCCCTGGCACCGCCCCCTGGCCCACTCACCGCCCACTCATCAACGGGAAGTCGCAACGTGTCGCTCACGATCGGAATCGTCGGCCTGCCCAATGTCGGCAAGTCGACCCTGTTCAACGCCCTGACCAAGAACGACGTGCTGGCGGCCAACTACCCGTTCGCCACGATCGAGCCGAACGTCGGCGTGGTCGGGGTGCCCGACGGCCGGCTGGCCAAGCTGGCCTCGATCTTCGGCTCCGAGCGCATCCTCCCGGCCACGGTCGACTTCGTCGACATCGCCGGCATCGTGCGCGGTGCCTCCGAGGGCGAGGGCCTCGGCAACAAGTTCCTCGCGAACATCCGCGAGTCGGACGCGATCTGCCAGGTCATCCGGGCCTTCAAGGACGAGAACGTCGTCCACGTCGACGGCAAGGTCTCGCCGAAGGACGACATCGAGACGATCAACACCGAGCTGATCCTCGCCGACCTGCAGACGATCGAGAAGGTCCTGCCCCGGCTCCAGAAGGAGTCGCGGATCAAGAAGGACGTCGCGCCGAAGGTCAAGGCGGTCGAGGAGGCCAAGGAGATCCTGGAGAAGGGTGACACCCTCTTCTCCCACGGGATCGTCCAGGGCACGGAGCGCGCGGCACCCCTCCACGACCTGCACCTGCTCACCACGAAGCCCTTCCTCTACGTCTTCAACGTCGACGAGGACGAGCTGACGGACGAGGCCTTCAAGGACGAGCAGCGCGCCCTCGTCGCCCCCGCCGAGGCGATCTTCCTCAACGCCAAGCTGGAGGCGGACCTCGCGGAGCTGGACGAGGAGGAGGCCCTGGAGCTCCTGCAGTCCGTGGGCCAGGAGGAACCCGGCCTCGCCACCCTCGCCCGCGTCGGCTTCGACACCCTCGGCCTGCAGACCTACCTGACCGCCGGCCCCAAGGAGTCGCGCGCCTGGACGATCAAGAAGGGCGCCACGGCTCCCGAGGCGGCCGGCGTGATCCACACCGACTTCCAGAAGGGCTTCATCAAGGCCGAGGTCATCTCCTTCGACGACCTGGTCGAAACCGGCTCCGTGGCCGAGGCCCGCGCCAAGGGCAAGGCCCGCATGGAGGGCAAGGACTACGTGATGCGGGACGGGGACGTGGTGGAGTTCCGCTTCAACGTCTGACCGATCGGCGTCTGACCGACGGGTCGCCGTACGGGCGGTAAGCGTGAGAAGGGGCCGGGCCCGTGTCGGGGCCGGCCCCTTTCGTCACGTGTTCTGCCGGGGGAGGAGCTTGTCGAGGTCGAGGGCGATCTCGAAGGGCACCGGGCGCTTCAGGGTGCCGCGGAAGACGCCGGCGGCCACGTAGGCGCGGGGCGGTTCGTCCAGTTCGTGGACGTGGACGACGGGGGCGCCGCGATCCTCCTCGATGCACCAGTAGTGCGGGATGCCGGCCTCGGCGTACTTGCGGACCTTGACCGTGCGGTCACGGTGGGCGGACTCGGGGGAGACGACCTCGATGACGAGCTGGACGTCCTCCGGTGCGTATGCCGTGCGGTCGGGATCGTAGGGAATCGTGGCCAGGAGCAGGTCCGGCTCAGGGCGGTTGCGGGTATCGAGCCGGATGGTCATCTCCCGCTCGACCTCGAAGCCTGCGGGTGCCTGCCGCATGAGTGAAGTGGTCAGGGCGGTGATGAGGCGGCCGTGCCAGGCTCGCTGCGGCGACACCACGAAGACAAGCGCTCCGTCGATCAGCTCGGTGTGGCGGGGAGCCTCGGGGAGGCGGTCCAGGTCCTCCGCGAGCCAGCCCTCCTCGCGCGGCGGGCGCATCCAGTCGGGCAGTGCGGCCATGGCTCAACCGTAGCGACCGGGCCGGGGCCGGGCCACGAGATCACATCCCCGTCACCCGCGCCACCGTGAACGGCGGGGTCGGCACCCCCGGTCCCATGGGGCCGCCCTTGTCGAACTGGGAGCGGACGACGAGGAGGCCGTGGGGGGTGCGGGCCAGGGTGGTGGGGATCTGGAGGTCCGGGGTGGTCAGGGTGCGGACGAGGCGGGCCTCGGTGCCGTCCGGGGACAGGTGCCAGCGGCTGAGGGTGTCGGTCGCGTTCTGGGCGGCCCACAGGGTGCGGTGGGACAGCAGCAGGCCGTCGCCGTGCTTCATGTCGCCGCCGTGCAGGGCGACTTGCCGTACCGCGCCGTCACGGACGTCGACCCGGTACAGGCCGCCGCCGGTCATGTCGACCACGAACAGCAGGCGACCGGTGGGGTCGGCGGCGATGCCGTTCAGGGTGTAGGCGTCCGGCGAGTGGACAGGGACCGCCCCGCTCAGGTCGTAGGCGGCGGTGAGGGGCACGCGGGCGCCTCGGCTCACCTCGGCGGGCGTGATCCGGTAGACCACGGGGCGCACGCTGTCGGTGGCGTACACCGTGCCGTCCGCGGTGATCACGAGGTCGTTCAGGAAGCGCGTCTCGCCCTGCGGCACCGCGAAGCGGGTCAGCAGGGAGCGGTCGCGCAGGTCGTAGACATCGATGCCGGTGGTGTGGTCGATCACCCACAGGCGGCCGGCGCGGTCGGCCTTCAGGCCGTTGGCCGTCGTACGGCCGTCGGCGCCGGCCGGCAGGAAGACCTCGGCCGCGCGGCTGCCGGCGGCGGCCCGGTAGACCGCGCCGGTCGTGAAGGAGCCGACGTACGCGTCGCCCGTGCGCGGGTCGAGCGCGATGCCCTCGGGGTAGGCCCGGTCGTCGGGCAGCGTGAAGGCGGTGGAGACGCGGGGACCGGCGGGGGCGGCGACCGCCTTCGGCGCCGCCACCGCCAGGGCCCCGGCGGCCGCGGCGGTCAGGAAGGTACGGCGGTGGAACGAACGGGACACGGCAGTGCCTCTCAGTTCGGTTGCTCACGGTCTGACGGAGGCGAATCTACATTAGAGATCTAATCAATGGGAGAGGATTAATTGGCGTAAGAGGCTTCATCGTCGACCAGGCATTAATCTGGGCCGGTGACCTCCATGCCCGCGTCCGAGCGCCTCGGTTCCCATCTCAAGCGGGCCGAGCAGGCCCTCGCCGCGACGAAGTCGGCGGTCCTGAAGCCGGCGGGGCTGACCGTCGCCCAGTACGCCGCGCTCCTCCACCTCGACGAGCACCCGGGCATCTCGGCCGCCGCCCTGGCCCGGCTGTGCGGGGTCACCCCGCCGACCATGAACACGGTCCTGAAGAACCTCCAGGACCGCGATCTGATCACCCGCAGTCCGCACGAGTGGCACAAGAACGTCCTGGAGACCCGGCTCACCGACGAGGGCCGTGCCGTCATGACCGAGGCCGACGCGGCCGCCGTACGCGTCGAGCGGGCGCTGGGCGCGGAGTTCACCGACGCCGAGCGCGAGACGCTGACCGGGCTGCTCGCCCGCTGCGTCAGAGTCCTGGAGGAACAGCGCCCGGGAAGCTCGTGACCCGCTCCGGCGCCGGCTCCGTCACCCAGCCCGCCACCAGCACCAGCCGGGACTCGCGGTCGACGGCGAGGAAGCCGAAGGGGCGGTCGAAGACGGCCCGGACGACCGTCGACTCGCAGCGGTACTGCGGGGGTGCGCTGCCGTACACCTCCGCGACCGCCGTCACCGCCGCCGCCTTGAAGCCCAGCGCCCCGAACTGGGCCAGCGTCGACTGGCGGGCCTGGCCGACGGCGAGCGGGACGTCGCTGATCCCGGGGAAGTGGCCGTGATCCGGGTCCGACGCCGTCGTCAGCCCGAACAGCGGGGCGAGCGCCAGCAGATCGTGATCGGCGCGCACCTCGTACGCCACCGTCCGCACGTCCAGCGACACCGGCTGCGGGGCGACGGACGGCTGCTGCTCCACGTACAGGCCCGGCCCGACATGGCCGTGCGGCAGGGCGCCGCCGGCGGTGAGCGGCAGCGCCCGCTCCACGATGCCCACGCCGGCCGCGAGGACCTGACCGGGGGACATCCGTTCCTCGCCGAGCACCAGGTGGACGTCGATGCCGTTGTCCCCCGGCACCGTCAGCGCCGTGACGAAGCCGTCCGGTGTGCCCGTCACACCCACCCGGTCCGGGCGCGGGCCGCGCCGGTGCAGACCGCGCAGCGTACGGCCCCGCCACGGGCCCGCGTCCGGTCGCAGCGGCTGCTCGTCGAAGGGCTGGCGCCAGGTCGTCCGCAGTGCGAGGGCGCTGGCCAGCACCAGCCGCGCGTCCCGGGTCAGCGTCACGGGCATGCGCTCGACCAGCCCGCCGGTGCGCTCGGCGGCCCACCGGTCCAGCCGCTCCTGCGCGGTGACCAGGTCGTCCCCGAACACCCCGTAGGTCCCGGCCGGCAGCCCGGCCCGCCACGCCTCGCGCAGGGCCGGCCCCTGGTGCGACCACAGGCCGAGCGCCGCGTCCAGACCGGACACCGACACGAGCGCTCCCAGCAACTCCCGCGCGGCACCGGCCGCCTGGCCGGCCGGCACGCCCAGCGCCTCGCTCAGCTCCGCGCGCGCGGGGCCCGCCGCGCCGTCGGCCAGGAAGGCCAGCAGGGGCCAGACACCGGGCGTGGAGAAGACCGTTCCCTCGGGCAGGGCCTGCGCCCAGCGGGCGGTCAGCCCGTTCACCCGGCGGACCGTCTCGGCGCTCACCTTGCTCACTCGTCGCTCACTCGTCGTTCTCCCACGCGTCGTTCACCTCACCGCACGGGCGGGCCGCGCACCGACCCGACGCGACGTCAGGGCCTCGCCCGTCGTCGTCATTGCGCCCCCGTGTGTGTCCGCCCCGGCCCCGAAGCCTTCCGTGATCGCCCCGCCAGAGGCACCGTATCGGTACCGGTGCCCCGGCCCCGCGCCCGCGTGGCGGTGACGGGCCGGCCCGGCGCAGGTGTGAGCGCGGTCATACGGGGGAGAAAGTGCCTGGGTAAAGCCCGCCCGTGCCGCATGTCATCACATCGAGTGATTCTCTGGCCTTTACTTGCACGGCACAACCCACCGTTGCCACGCTGTTGCTGTCTGTACAACCTGATGGGAGCGGCCAGTGACTTTCGGTGAGCAGCCGGCCTACCTGCGCGTCGCGGGTGATCTCCGCAAGAAGATCGTCGACGGTTCGCTGCCGCCCCACACCCGGCTGCCCTCCCAGGCCCGCATTCGCGAGGAGTACGGCGTCTCGGACACCGTCGCGCTGGAGGCCCGCAAGGTGCTGATGGCCGAGGGCCTGGTCGAGGGCCGCTCCGGCTCGGGGACGTACGTGCGCGAGCGGCCGGTGCCCCGCCGGGTGGCCCGCTCCGGATACCGCCCGGCCGGTGGCGCCACGCCCTTCCGGCAGGAGCAGGCCGACGCCTCCGTGCGCGGCACCTGGGAGTCCAGCAGCGAGCAGGCCCGGGCCGGGGCCGCCATCGCCGAGCGGCTGGCGATCCAGGCCGGCGACCGGGTCATGCGCACCCGGTACCTGTTCCGGGAGGCCGGTGAGCCGATGATGCTCTCCACCTCCTGGGAGCCCCTCGCCCTGACCGGCCGCACCCCGGTGATGCTGCCCGAGGAGGGGCCCCTCGGCGGGATGGGCGTGGCCGAGCGCATGCGGGCCATCGACGTCATCGTGGACAACGTCACCGAGGAGGTCGGCGCCCGCCCCGGCCTCGCCGAGGAGCTGCATGTGCTCGGCGGTGTCCCCGGTCATGTGGTCCTGGTCATCCAGCGCACCTACTACGCCTCCGGCCGGCCCGTGGAGACCGCCGACGTGGTGATCCCGGCCGACCGGTACCGGGTGGCGTACCACCTGCCCGTGAAGTGACCGGCGCCTTCGCCGGCAATGGTTTCCGAGCCGGGGTGCGTGCCCCTCGGGGTGAGGTAGCGCACACCCTTGGCGCCCCGTGGCAGCGGGCCACTGCTCGCGCGCCCGGCTCCGGGCCGCGCCCCGCCGCCGCGATCCGGCCGTTTTCCCAGGTGGTCACGGGTCACTCGGATATTCCCCCGCCGCACGACCGCGGCTCTCACGACGGCGCATTCGCGTGCGTGCGCCCCCTGTGTTCTGGCTGGTTGCGTACCTCTTTGTGAAAAGCCGTGTTCGCTCCGTAAAGGTTGGGCGTACGCTCGGGCATATGCGGATTGCGGTTTCCTTAGACAGGGCTCGGCGGGAGCCCGGGGCGGGATGGGGGTTCCCCCGCCCGAGCGCAGCCGAGAGTGGGGGAGGGCGGTGCGGTGCGACGCGGAGTGTCGGGGGCGGTGGGGGCCGTGAGTGAGGGGACGGTCTCGCTGCCCTGGATCGTGATACGGCAGGACGACAACGGCAATCGGTACCGCGTGGGCCGGTACGCGACGCGCGCCGAGGCCCAGAAGATCGCCGACAGCCTCGACGACCGGGGCCACCGACAGCTCTACTGGGTCGAGCGCATCGGCCAGAACGGGGACGGCGCGCGCAACTGACCCCCGGCGGCCTGCCGTAGGCTCCGTCGCATGACGTCCAGCACGCCCTTGTCGCCCCGTACGGACCGGATCGTGGTGGTGGGAGCCGCCCTGCTCGACGGCGGCCGGCTGCTCGCCGCACGCCGCAGCGCGCCCGCCGATCTGGCCGGGCGCTGGGAGCTGCCCGGCGGCAAGGTCGAGCCCGGCGAGCGCCCCGAGGACGCCCTGGTGCGCGAGCTGCGCGAGGAACTCGGCGTCGACGCCGAGCCGGTCGAGCGCGTACCGGGGGAGTGGCCGCTCAGGGCGCCGTACGTCCTGCGTGTCTGGACCGCCCGCCTGCGCGCCGGCTCGTCCGCGCCCCGGCCGCTGCAGGACCATGACGCACTGCGCTGGCTGACCCCTGGCGAGCT
The DNA here is from genome assembly GCF_055584345.1 of Streptomyces sp. NPDC104106. Taxonomy (NCBI): domain Bacteria; kingdom Bacillati; phylum Actinomycetota; class Actinomycetes; order Kitasatosporales; family Streptomycetaceae; genus Streptomyces; species Streptomyces sp. NPDC104106. The sequence goes on along the minus strand of NZ_JBVJMF010000005.1, from coordinate 364,599 downwards.
GTGGGACGTCGCCTGGCTGGACCAGGACGTCCCCGCCGTGCGCGCGGTCGCGCCCCACCTCTGCGCCGCCGCGCGCTGAACCGCGTACGCGGGTATGCACCGAACCGCGCGTACGCCCATGACGGTGCCCGCGCGGCGCCGCGTACGCCGTTCGTGCCACTGTGCGCCCCGGCGCGCGGTACTGCCCGCCAGATACCGGGTATGTGCCCATTAATCCCACGAATCCGGACATGGGTGAAGCTCACTGGCCTGGGAAGTGATCGGCGTGATCGACACCGATGGTGACTGCGCCGAGTGGACCTTTCCTGCGGAAGCCGGCGCCGTGCGCACCGCACGCGCCGCGGTCCGCGGCCAGTTGCACGGCTGGGACCTCGACTGCGTCGCCGATCTGGCCGCGCTGCTGGTCAGCGAGTTGGTGACCAACTCGCTGCGGCACGCCACCGGGCCCATCGGCGTGCGACTCGTGCGCCCCGCCGGGCTCGACGGCGCCGGGACGCTGCTGGTGGAGGTCTCCGACCCGCTCCCGGAGCTGCCGCGCGAACGCGTCGCGCACCCCGAGGACGAGGGCGGGCGCGGCCTGCAGCTGGTCGCCGGGTCCTCGCGGCGCTGGGGCACGCGCCCCGGCGTGAGCGGAAAGACCGTCTGGTTCGAACTGACGTTGCCAGGATGACGGAACGGCGGGCCGCGGCTGACGGTCCGACGGGTCGCGGCCGCACGAGACGGGGGGACTGAAGGACCGCCGGGGCCGGATGACGGGGGAGCATCGCAGGGGGCGCGGGGAGTACGCGCGGCTTCGGGACGCACCGCGTGCGCCCCGCGCGCGCAGCCCCTCCCCGGGTGTGTGATTCGGCGGCGTGTTCCCTGGTTAGAAGAGTGGAAGTGTTGTCACGGACTGGTCCGAAAAGCACCTGGACCATGCTGTGATCGTGAACACCGTGTCGTGCGGCGCCGTAGTGCTGGATACTGCGGGCAGCCGCCCCCGGTGACCGGTGCCGGACGCGGTGAGCTGGAGGGGACGGTTCGCGTGAGCGAGATACCAGCGAAGGCCACGGAGTCCGAGGACCCGTCGGACGGCGCGAGGAACCAGGCCGCGGAGGCCGCCGCGGTGCCCGGCGACGCCATGTGGCAGAGCAGTCCGCCCGGTTCCATCTACGACTACATCCGGGTAGCGTCCTTCTCCATCAGTCCCGGCGGGCTGGTCGACCAGTGGAGCCTGCGTGCCGAGCAGCTCTTCGGCATCCCCGCCGAACGCGCCGTCGGCATGGACCCCATAGAGGCCTTCGTCGACCCCGACCTGCGCGAGCGCGGCCAGCGCAAGATGGCCGAGATCCTCGACGGGCGCGAGTGGACCGGGGTCGTGCCCTTCCGCATGCCGGACGGACCCGACGGCACGCGCGGCGAGGAGGGGCTGGCCGAGGTCTACGTCATGCCCACCCGGACCGCCGAGGGCGAGAAGGCCGCCGTGTGCATCGTCGTGGACGTCCGCACACTGCGCAGCATCGAGACCGACCTCGCCGCGTCCCAGGCGATATTCGGCCAGTCGCCGTTCGGATTCCTGTTGATCGACACCGAGTTGAGGGTCCGAAGGGCCAACGAGCGGTTCGCCTCCGTCTTCGGCGGGAGCCCGGACGACCACCGCGGCAAGGGAGTTCACGACTATCTGCCGCGCCCCGAGGCGGAGCGGGTTTCGGCCACCCTGCGCCGGGTGCTGGAGACCGGGCAGTCCATCACGGACATGCATGTCACGGGATACGTCCCGGACTCCGCCGAGCGCCGGCACTGGTCGGTCAACCTCTACCGGGTGCACGGCGGCAGCGGCCGGCCCATCGGCGTCGCCTGGCTCGGCACCGACATCACCGCCCGCCGGGCCGCCGCCCGCGAGGCCGCCGCCGCCCGGCGCAACCTCGCCCTGCTCAACGAGGCCGGCGCCCGCATAGGGAATTCGCTGGACCTGGAGACCACCGCCCGTGAACTGCTCGACGTCGTCGTGCCGGGCTTCTGCGACCTCGCCACCGTCGACCTCTACCAGGGGCTGCTGACCGGCGACGAGACCCCGCCCGGCCGCGCCGACGGCAGCGCCGAGCTGCGCCGCGTCGCCTTCGCCAGCGCCGTCTCCGGCGCCCCCCTCGGCGTCAGCGGCGAACGCGTCGAGCTGGGCGCCGTCCACCACTTCCCCTTCGCCTCGCCCTGCGCCGACGCCCTGCGCACCGCCCGGCCGCAGCACGTGCCGGCCGAGGACGGCGGACTCGTGCAGTCCACGCTGGCCGTGCCGATGGTCGCGCACGACACCGTCGTAGGACTCGCGCAGTTCGCCCGGACCAAGGGCAGCGAGCCGTTCGGCGACCGGGACCGGGACCTGGCGGTCGAGCTGGCCGCGCGCGCGGCGGTCTGCATCGACAACGCGCGCCTGTACCGCCGGGAGCACGAACGGGCGCTGATACTGCAACGGTCCCTGCTGCCGCCCGGCGACCCTGAGGCCTCCGGGCTGGACATCGCCTGCCGCTACCTGCCCGGCAACGCGGCGACCGAGGTGGGCGGCGACTGGTTCGACGTGATCGAACTGCCCGGCCACCGTACGGCGTTGGTGGTCGGCGACGTCATGGGCCGCGGCCTGCGCGCGGCCGTGGCCATGGGTGAACTGCGCACCGCCGTACGGACGTTGGCGCTGCTGGACCTCGAACCGGCCGAGGTGCTCTCGGCGCTGGACGAGATCGCGCGGGGGCTCGGCACACCGGGCGGGCTGCAGCAGGCCGGCCGCACGGCACGCCAGCCGCGCGACGCCGACCTGTCCGAGGTGTACCTCGCGACGTGCGTGTACGCGGTGTACGACTCGGTCACCAGACGCTGTACGTTCGCCAACGCCGGCCATCTGCCACCGGTGCTGGTCGAGCCCGGCGAGCAGGCGCTGATGCTGGACGTACCGCCCGGCATGCCGCTCGGCGTGGGCGGCGAGCCGTTCGAGGAGGTCGAGGTGGAACTCCCGGAGGGAGCCCTGCTCGCCCTCTACACGGACGGACTGGTCGAGTCGCGTCACCATCCCCTGGACGAGGGGCTGCACGCGTTCGTCGGCGCGCTCAGCGATCCGGCGCCGCAGCTGGAGGACGTGTGCGACCACGTCCTCAGCACACTCGACACGCACCACGGCGAGGACGACATCGCGCTGCTGATGGCGCGCGTGCAGGGGCTGCCGGCCGAGTCCGTCGGGGACTGGACGCTGCCGCGCGAGCCGAAGAGTGTCGGGCGGGCGCGGGAGTACACGCGCGGACAGCTGCTGAGCTGGGACCTTCAGGCGCTGGTCGACACGACGGAACTGCTCGTCAGCGAGCTGGTCACCAACGCGCTGCGGTACGGCGAGGGGGAGATCAGGCTACGGCTGCTGCTGGACCGGACACTGGTGTGCGAGGTCTGGGACTCCGGCCTGGTCCAGCCCCGGCGCCGGCGCGCCCGGGACACGGACGAAGGCGGCCGGGGACTGCAGCTGGTGGGGCTGCTCAGCGCGGCATGGGGCTCGCGCCGGACGCCCCGGGGCAAGACGGTGTGGTTCGAACTTCCCCTGCCCGGCGGCGAAGCGGACCTGACCGACCCGGCCGAAGCCCTGCTGAGCCTCTTCTGACCGAGGGCGGCCAGGCCCACCGGTGAGCGGGGTACGGGGCGGGGCCGTCAGGGTTCGGGCAGGCGGCGGCGGGATCTGGTCCCCGGGCCGCCGTAGCCGGCCGGCGGGCCCGCGTCGTCCTCCTCCGCGAGCAGCAGGCCGCCCAGGACCGCGCCCGCCAGGCCCGGAACGGCTTCGGCGCCAGGGGGGTAGGGGATGCCGTGGGAGCGGACGTCCTGTTCGGCCCGTTCCCGGGCCTCCCGGGCCGCCGTGTCGGCCGCCCCCGCACGCCCCGCGCCCAGCTCGCGTACCGCCTCCGCCAGCCGTACGCGGGCCTCCGGGCCCACCGCCGCCCGGTGCACCCCGATGAACTCCTCCGCCCCGGCCACCGAGCAGCGCGCCACCAGCAGGGCCGCCACGGACACCACGCCCTCGCGACCGTCGTCCAGCCGTTCCACCGCCCGCGCGATCCGGCGCAGGGCGTCCAGCGGGTCGTACGGGCCCGTCGTCAGCTCCTCGCGTACGGCGGCCAGCACGGTGTCCGCGTGGGCCAGCCGGGCGTGCAGCTCGCCGCTGGTCAGCGACGCGCGCCCGCCTTCCCGCCGGACCGCCGCCAGCTCCGCCTCCGTGCCGGTCAGCGCGGCCGGCAGCAGCTCGGCCGCCTCCCGCAGCCGCGCGGCCAGCTGTTCCACCCCGGATATGAGGACCCCGGCCTGCGCCACGGCCCCCTCAGCCGTGCGCAGTTGCCGGGCGGCCCGCTCGCCGTCGTCCCGATCGGCGCTCTGTCGGGCCTCGTTGAGCCGCACGGTGGCGAACACCAGCCGGTCCTTGGCCTGTTCGACGTAGCCGGTGACCGGGGCGACGGCGGCGCGCGCGTAGCGGTCGCGCAGCGCCGACAGGGTCTCCTGCGCGGTGACGGTCCGCGCGGCCAGCTCCCGGAAGCGTTCCTCCGCGGCCGCCAGCGCCTCGCGCAGCCCCGGCCCCTCCAGCCCGCGCAGCAGGTCCAGTTCCGCCGCCTCGGAGTCCAGCCGGCGCCCCGCCTCCGCGCACCGGCCGATCACCCCGACCAGCGCCTGCCGCCGGGCCGCCGGGTCCGCGGGCACCCCCTGCTCGTAGCGCCGCCAGATCGCGCACGCGGCCGACAGCTCCGTCTCGGCGGCCCGCAGCGCGTGCGCGAAGACCCCGATGTCCGGGCGGGCCAACCGCTGGTGCACGAAGGAGAGTTCCTCCCTGCTCGTACGGACGCAGTCGTCGGCCATGACCAGCGCGGTGCGGGCCTGGCGCTCGACGTCCGCCGCGGTGGGCACGGCGGGGGCGGCGGAGACGATCCCCGGCGTCGTACGGGTGCGGGCGCGCTGCGTGCGGCGCAGCCAGCCGTAACCGGCCAGCACCAGCGCCGCGACCCCGGCGACGAGCGGCAGCACGAGGTCGGCCGTGGACGTGCCGCCCTGCTGCGGCGCGGCGGCGGTCGCGACGGCCCCGTCCGCCGCCAGGGGAACCGGTTCTCCCGCCGCGACCGTCATCACCTGCAACACCAGCCACCCGCCCCCGGCCACGGCGCCCAGCAGGGCGTGCGCCACCCGCACCCGTATGTGCGCGGTGGCGCGCGGGGGCCGGCCCCGGATCAGGGAGGACGTCACATTTCGGAGCGTATGGGCAGGTAGGCGACCGCGCGAGCGGGACGGATACGGGCGGGGGACCAGGGAAGAGGGGGCCGAAAATGGACAGCGAGACCGGGCGGCACATACGGCTGCCCGCCGGACGGCAGCGGCCGACCGCCCCCGGCGAGGAGGACGCCCTGCCGCCCCAGCCGGCCGCCTCCGGCGATACGGCTGGTCCGCGGGCGCCTGGTGA
>NZ_JBVJMF010000005.1:48901-359055 GCF_055584345.1 Streptomyces sp. NPDC104106 | reverse complement strand
GAGGGGGCCGGTCGGGGGCGGGGTGTGGCTGTGTCTGGTGATGCGGGGGATCTGTCGCTGGAGCCGGTGGTGTCCGGTGATGCCGGTGACCTGCCGTCGGAGCCGAGCGCGTCCGGTGATGTGGCTGGTTCGCGGCCGGTTGCGGCTGTGTCCGGTGAGGGGGCCGGTGTGTCCCAGGAGTCGACCGCGTCCGGCGAGGGGGCCGGTCGGGGGCGGGGTGTGGCTGTGTCTGGTGATGCGGGGGATCTGTCGCTGGAGCCGGTGGTGTCCGGTGATGCCGGTGACCTGCCGCGGTCGAGCGCGTCGGGTGACGTGGCCGGGCCGCGGCAGGCCGCGGCCGTGCGCGGGGAGGCGGCTGGTCCGGGGCAGGCTGCCGGTGCACCGGGTGATGCGGTCGGCCGGCGTCGGGGCAGCGGCGGGAGGAAGGGCCGGCGGCGCGTCCTGCGCTACGCCCTCGTCGCCCTCACCGTCCTGCTCCTGCCCCTCCTCACCGCCGAGACCGCCCTCCGTATCAACGACACCGGCACCCCTGGAGCCGGCACCACCACCCGCGGACAGGACGCCGTCTGGCTCGGCCACGCCTGGGTCGACGGCCGCAAGAACGACCAGGACGTGCGCGGTCTCGCCCAGCGTCTGAAGAACACCGGCATCCGCGACCTGTACGTCCACTCCGGCCCGCTGGAGCACGACGGCACGCTGCCCGACACGGCGTACCCCAAGGCGCGTTGGCTCACCGCGGCCGTGCACCGGGAACTGCCCGGCGTGCGGGTGCAGGCGTGGCTCGGCGACGTGCTGGCCACGGAGGGCCCCGAGGGGCTGCGCCTGGAGCGCCCCGCCACCCGCGCCGCGATCCTCGCCTCCACCCGCCGCGTCCTCGGCAGCGGCTACGACGGCGTCCACTTCGACCTGGAGCCGCTGCACTCCGGCGACCAGCACTACCTCGCCCTCCTGGACGACCTGCGCGCCCTGACCCGCGAGCGCGGTGCCCTGCTGTCCGTCGCCGCCCACCAGATCGACCCGCTGCCCGCGTTCCACTCCTTCTGGGGCGCGACCACCGGACACCCCAAGTGGTGGTCCCAGGCCTACTTCGGTCAGGTGGCCCGCCGGGTGGACCAGATCGCCGTCATGTCGTACGACACCATGCAGCCGTCGCAGGGCCTGTACGGCGGCTACGTGGCGCAGCAGACGAGCCTCGCCCTGGAGGTAACGCCCGAGACCACCGACCTCCTCATGGGTCTGCCCTTCTTCCACGAGAACCGCTTCGGGCACTGGGCCCACGCGGAGACCGTCCCGGCCGCCGTGCGCGGGGTCCGGCTCGGCCTGTCCCGCACCGACGCCGACCGGGTCCGCTTCGGCGTCGCGCTGTACGTCGATTTCGCGGCGACGGAGGCCGACTGGCGCGCCTACCGGGAAAACTGGGTCCGCTGAACCGGTCCCGTCGGCGACACCGGGCCCGGCGACGAAGACACGACAGCCCAGGACCGTCGCCGACCTCACCCCCCTCGCCCGCGCCGCCCTCGGCCCGCACCGCACCCTCAGCGCCGCCACCCGGCTGCGCGGCGGCAGCGGGAAGGGCGTCTACCGGCTCCGCCGCGACGACGGCGGCACCGCGATCGCCTACGTCTGGGCCCCGGACGAGGACTACTGGAGCGGGCCGGGCGCCGTAGCCGCCGCCGCTCCGTGCGACCCCTTCGCGCCCGCGACCGGGCTCGGCCTGTTCACAGCGGCGCACGACCGCCTCACCGCCGCCGGCGTCCGCACCCCGCGCCTGCTGCACGCGGACCCCGAGGCCGGCGCGGCCGTGGTCGAGGACCTGAGCGGCGGCAACCTGGAGGAGGCGCTGCGCCGGGACCCGGCCGCGGCCGCCCCGGCGCTCGACCGGCTCGCCGCGTTCCTGCGCACCCTGCGCGACTGCCGCTCCGCCGACCACGGCAAGGTCGCCGTGGTGGCGGGCGGCGGTACGGCGCACGGCGATTCCTGCGCCCGGCTCGTCACCGACCGCGCCCTGGCCGACATCGCCGAGACCGCCGTACGCGAACCGCGGGCCGCCGCCCGGCAGCGGCTGGAGGACGCCGTGCGCGGCCCCGCTCGGCTGGCTCGGCATGACGGCCGCGCTGCGCCTGCGGGTGCTGTCGGAGCGCCCCGGCCGCGACAGCGGCGCTACGACGGCGTCCGCCTCCTGATCTTCGAGCCCAGCCACACCAGCGGGTCGTACTTGCGGTCGACCGCGCGTTCCTTCATAGGGATCAGGGCGTTGTCCGTGATGTGGATGCCCTCGGGGCAGACCTCCGTGCAGCACTTGGTGATGTTGCAGTAGCCGAGGCCGTGTTCGTCCTGGGCGGTGCGGCCGCGGTCGAGGCCCGTGTCGGCGGCCGCGTCCAGCGGGTGCATGTCCAGCTCGGCGATCCGCATCAGGAAGCGCGGGCCCGCGAACGCGGTCTTGTTCTCCTCGTGGTCGCGCACCACATGGCACGTGTCCTGGCACAGGAAGCACTCGATGCACTTGCGGAACTCCTGCGAGCGCTCCACGTCCTGCTGCATCATCCGGTACTCGCCGGGGCCCAGACCGGCGGGCGGCACGAACGCCGGGACCTCCCTGGCCTTGCGGTAGTTGAAGCCGACGTCCGTCACCAGGTCGCGGATCACCGGGAAGGCGCGCATGGGCGTCACCGTGATCGTCTCGGCGCGGTCGAACACCGACATGCGCGTCATGCACATCAGCCGGGGCCGGCCGTTGATCTCCGCCGAGCACGAACCGCACTTGCCCGCCTTGCAGTTCCAGCGCACGGCCAGATCGGGGGCCTGGGTGGCCTGGAGGCGGTGGATGATGTCCAGGACCACCTCGCCGTCGTTCACCTCGACGGTGAAGTCCTGAAGGCCCCCGCCCTCGACGTCACCCCGCCACACCTTGAAGCGGGCCTCGTAGCTGCTCACTCGTACAGCTCCTCTTCGGCGAGGTACTTGACCAGCTCCTCCTTCTCGAAGAGGGCGAGCAGGTCCGGGCGGATGGGATCGGTGCTCTCGCGGGTCAGGCGGATCTGCCCGCGGGCGGGGTCGCCGGCCGCGAGGCCCCTGGTGGGGTCGGCGAGGGTGCACAGCAGGTTGGCGTTGCGCCAGGAGCGGTCCATCGCCGGGTAGTCCTCGCGGGTGTGCCCGCCGCGCGACTCGGTGCGCTCCAGCGCCGCGCGGGCCACGCACTCACTGACCAGCAGCATGTTCCTGAGGTCCAGGGCGAGGTGCCAGCCCGGGTTGAACTGGCGGTGGCCCTCCACCCCGGCCCGGCGGGCGCGCAGGCGCAGCTCGGCGAGCTTGTGCAACGCCTGCTCCATCTCGCCCTCGCGGCGGATGATGCCGACCAGGTCGTTCATGGTCTGCTGCAGTTCCTGGTGCAGGGTGTACGGGTTCTCCGGCGGCCCCGCCTCGCCCGCGCGGTCGGACTCCGCCGAGAACGGGCGCAGGGCCTCCGCGGACGCCGCGTCGACCTGGGCGTCGTCCACCGCCGGCCGCTCCCGCGCCTGGGCGTACTCCGCCGCGTGCCAGCCCGCCCGGCGCCCGAAGACCAGCAGGTCGGACAGCGAGTTGCCGCCGAGCCGGTTGGAGCCGTGCATGCCGCCCGCCACCTCACCGGCCGCGAACAGCCCCGGCACGCCGCGCGCCGCCGCCGAGTCGGAGTCGACGGCGATGCCGCCCATCACGTAGTGGCAGGTCGGACCGACCTCCATCGACTCGGCCGTGATGTCGACGTCCGCCAGCTCCTTGAACTGGTGGTACATCGACGGCAGCCGGCGCCGGATCACCTCGGCCGGCATCCGCGTGGAGACGTCCAGGAAGACCCCGCCGTGCGGCGAGCCGCGGCCCGCCTTCACCTCGGAGTTGATCGCGCGGGCCACCTCGTCGCGCGGGAGCAGCTCCGGCGGGCGGCGGTTGTGGTCCGGGTCCTCGTACCACCGGTCGGCCTCCTCCTCCGACTCGGCGTACTTCTCCTTGAACACGTCCGGGACGTAGTCGAACATGAACCGCTTGCCCTCGGAGTTCCGCAGGACCCCGCCGTCGCCGCGCACGGACTCGGTGACGAGGATGCCCTTCACCGACGGCGGCCAGACCATGCCGGTCGGGTGGAACTGCACGAACTCCATGTTCAGCAGGGGCGCCCCGGCCAGCAGGGCCAGTGCGTGGCCGTCGCCCGTGTACTCCCACGAGTTCGACGTCACCTTGAACGACTTGCCGATCCCACCGGTCGCGATGACGACCGCGGGGGCCTGGAGGACGAAGAAGCGGCCGCTCTCGCGCTCGTACGCGAAGACCCCGGACACCCTGCCGGCGGCGGAGCCGCTGTCGGATGCCGTGTCCTTCAGGATCCGGGTGACCGTGCACTCCTGGAAGACCTTCAGCCGGGACTCGTAGTCCCCGGTCTCCTTGAAGTCCTGCTGCTGGAGGGCGACGATCTTCTGCTGGAGCGTGCGGATCAGCTCCAGGCCCGTACGGTCGCCGACGTGCGCGAGGCGCGGGTACTCGTGGCCGCCGAAGTTGCGCTGCGAGATGCGGCCGTCCTTGGTGCGGTCGAACAGCGCGCCCCAGGTCTCCAGCTCCCAGACCCGGTCCGGGGCCTCCCGCGCGTGCAGCTCGGCCATCCGCCACTGGTTCAGGAACTTGCCGCCGCGCATCGTGTCGCGGAAGTGGACCTGCCAGGTGTCGTGCTCGTTGGCGTTGGCCATCGCCGCCGCGATGCCGCCCTCGGCCATCACCGTGTGCGCCTTGCCGAACAGCGACTTGCAGATCACGGCCGTACGGGCGCCCCGCTCGCGCGCCTCGATCGCGGCCCGCAGTCCGGCGCCGCCGGCACCGACCACGACGACGTCCCACTCCTGCCGGTCCACCACGGACATCGTTCAGTCCCTCACTGGAGTCTCTAGAAGAAGCGCGGGTCGGCGAAGACCCCGGACGCGACGAGATAGACGTAGAAGTCGGCGAGCCACACGCTGAACAGCGACGCCCACGCCAGCTGCATGTGCCGGGCGTTGAGCCGGCCGACGAACTGCCAGGCCCGGTAGCGCACGGGATGCCTGGAGAAGTGCTTGAGCTTGCCGCCGACGATGTGCCGGCACGAGTGGCAGGAGATCGTGTAAGCCCAGATCAGCACGATGTTGGCCACGAAGACCAGGGTGCCGAGGCCCATGTGGCCCCAGCGGTAGTGCGTGTCCCGGAAGGACAGCACGGTGTCGTAGGTCAGCACCGCGGCGACCAGCACGGCGGCGTAGAAGAAGTACCGGTGGACGTTCTGCAGGATCAGCGGGAAGCGGGTCTCGCCGGTGTACTTCGCGTGCGGCTCGGCGACGGCGCAGGCCGGCGGGGAGGCCCAGAAGCTGCGGTAGTACGCCTTGCGGTAGTAGTAGCAGGTCAGCCGGAAACCGAGCGGGAAGATCAGGATGATGATCGCGGGCGAGATGCCCCACCAGCCGCCGAACAGCTGCCAGTTCGGCCCGGCATGCATGACCTCGCAGTTCTGCGCCAGGCACGGCGAGTAGAACGGTGAGACGTACGGCGCCGCGTAGTAGTCGGCGCCCGCGAAGGCCCGCCAGGTCGAGTAGACGACGAAGGCGAACAGACCGGCCGCGGTGACGGCGGGCGCCAGCCACCAGCGGTCGGTCCGCAGATGCGGGGCGGCGATCGCGGCGCGCGTACCGGTCCGTACGCCGCCGCTGTTCTGTTGGGGTTCCGTACCAGTGGCCAAGGGTTGACTCCGCTTTGTTCGGCTCCGTTCGCTTCCGGGGCGCTCCAGCCGGTGTCGGGGGACCGACCGTGCTCAGCCCTTCGGGCCTGCGCGCGCTCGATCACCCGGCACCGGCGCGCCCCTGCAGCTCACTCGCGGTCGGTTCGGGTCGGTTCAGGGGGCGCGGCGGTCGCGGGCGCCCAGTCCTTCGTCGTCCGTATCGATCCACAGCGAGCGGTCGTACGGCGTGTCGGAGATGGTGACGAGGTCGGGCCTGCCGGACGCGGCCTTCGGGTCGGCCGTCTCCCGGAGCAGCCCGAGGCTCTCGCGCAGCCGGTCGGCGTCCATCCGGACCCGGCGTATCTCCAGGCCGCCGCTGCCGAGCTGCTGCTCCAGTCGCCCCAGCGAGCGGTTCAGCTCGTCGAGGGAGCGCTGGACCGAGGTGATGTCGTCGTGCACGGACATGATCTGCCCTCACTTCCGCGGGTCCGGCGAGCGTTGGGCGGTAATGGTCATGCGCCTTGGAGTGTTGCGCGTCACACGTGCCGATGTGAAGGCATGTGCAGCGATTGGCGGAGGCGTACGGATGCATCAGCGGTGATGTTGCGCCACACGGGTGGGGTCACCGACCGTCATCGCCGTGTCGCCCTCGGTTGCCGGATCCTTTCCTCTTCAGTGGGCCGCATAGATCTGATCAGCTCCATATACCGCCAAAAGTGATCATAACGCTCGCGGCTTCCCGGAGGTAGCAGAGATGTCCCACGAAGGAGCCGGTCCGCGCGCCGTCCCGAGGTCGGTCGCCCTCCTCGCCGCCGGTGTGCTCGCCGTGCCGTTTCTCGCGGGCTGCGGGGCCGACGAGGACGAGGCCGGCAAGCCCCTCGCCGGGCAGGACATCGCCCCGGTCGCCCGGGACCTGGTCACCGACGGCGGGACGCTGAAGTGGGCGATCGACGCCGTCCCCGGGACCCTGAACACCTTCCAGGCCGACGCCGACGCCGGCACCACCCGGATCGCCCAGGCGGTCCTGCCGTCGATGTTCCGCCTCGACGCGAGCGGCCGGCCGGTGCCCGACCCCGCCTACCTGGAGTCGGCCAAGGTCATCGAGACCGAGCCGCGCCAGGTCGTGCTGTACAAGCTGAACCAGCAGGCCGTCTGGAGCGACGGACGGGAGATCGGCGCCGCCGACTTCCTCGCCCAGTGGCGCGCCCTGTCCGGCAAGGACAGCTCCTACTGGACCGCCCGCAACGCCGGTTACGACCGCATCGAGAAGATCGAGCGCGGCGCGAGCGACCTCCAGGTCCGGGTAACCTTCGCGCGCCCCTACGCCGACTGGAAGTCGCTGTTCTCACCGCTGTACCCGAAGGACGTCATGGGCACCCCGGACGCCTTCAACGACGGCGCCCGGCGCAAGCTCCAGATCACCGCCGGGCCCTTCAGGCTCGACAAGGTGGACACCGCCCTGAAGGACGTCGTCCTCACCCGCAATCCGCGCTGGTGGGGCAGGCCCGCCAAGCTGTCCCGGATCGTGCTGCACGCCGTACCCCGCGACAAGCGGGCCGCCGCGCTCGCCGACGGCACCGTGGACCTCGCCGACATCGACCCCGCCGACGCCCAGCGGATCGGGCTCGCCGCCCAGGGCGCCGGGAGCCCGCTGCAGGGCGCCGGCAAGACCTCGGTGGCGGGACTGCGCTCGTGGGCGCGTGCCCACGGCCTCGACTCCGAGCAGGCCAGGAGCGACGACAAGGACGAGGTGGCCCAGGCCATCGGCGCGTACCTGCGCGAGGAGCAGCGGCTGCGCGCCTTCGACGTCCGCAAGTCGCTGGAGCCCGCCTACACCCAGCTCGCCCTCAACGGCTCCGAGGGCCCCCTCGCCGACGAGCGGGTCCGCCGGGCCGTCGCCCGCGCCCTGGACCGCAAGGAACTGGCCAGGCTGGTGCTCGCCCCGCTGGGCCTGCCCGCGGTCCCGGTCGGCAGCCATCTCGCCCTGTCCGGGCAGAGCGACTACGCCGACAACAGCGGCGCCCTCGGCGGGCCGGACACCAAGGAGGCGGCGGCGCTGCTCGCCGACGCCGGCTGGGTGGCGGGGGGCCCGGTCAAGCAGAAGAAGGGCGAGAAGGCGGCCGGCTCCGAGAACGACAGGCGCGCCGGCAAGAGCGACAAGGAGAAGCCGTCCGACGGCGGCAAGGACGGGCAGTACGTCGTCGGCGAGGACGACAAGAACGGCGGCCGGGGCGACGGCGGCGACCGGCACCTCGCGCAGGAGGGCAGGCACGGCGGGGCACCCGGCGCGTACGCCCCCAAGGGCACGGCCGCCCCGGCGGGCGTACCGGCGGGGCCGCTCGCCAAGGACGGCAAGGCGCTCGCGCTGCGCTTCGTGCTCCCCTCCGGGCCCGGCTCCGAGACGCTGGACGCGGTCGCCGGGCGGATCTCCGCCATGCTGGAGCGGGTCGGCATCCGCACGACGATCACCCGGGTCTCGGACGAGAGCTTCTTCAAGGACCACATCGCCTCCGGCGACTACGACCTCGCGCTGTACTCGTGGCCGTCCTCCGCCTACCCGGCGACGGACGCGCGGCCGATCTACGCCAAGCCGGTACCGGCCGCCGACGGCTCGGTGAACATCGGGCAGAACTACCCGCGGGTCGGCACGGACCAGGTCGACCAGCTCTTCGACGAGGCCGCGGCCACCCTGGACGAGGACGAGGCGCGCGACCTGATCAGGAAGGCGGACTCCAGGATCTGGGCCGCCGCCGGTTCCATCCCGCTGTACCAGCGGCCCCAGCTGGTGGGGGCGCGGCGGAACCTCGTCAACGCCGGGGCGTTCGGATTCCAGACGCCGGTCTACGAGGACATGGGCTTTCTGAAGAAGGGCGCGAAGGTCTCGCCGAGCCCGCGGAAGTAGGCTGAGCTGCACCGACGTAACCCGGCGAGCCGCAGCGGCGGCGTACCCGTACCATGGGGTGAGGCCGTGGCGTGTCAAGCCCGGCAGGGCCCGCGTAACGCAGACGTACGCGCAGGCTTTCCTCACACTCCGGGAGTACGGCAACCTATGGCCACGCGCCACGACATCCGCAACGTCGCCATCGTCGCCCACGTCGACCACGGCAAGACCACCATCGTCGACGGCATGCTGAAGCAGGCGGGCGCGTTCGCCGCTCACCAGCTCGACCAGGTGGACGACCGGGTCATGGACTCGAACGACCTGGAGCGTGAGAAGGGCATCACGATCCTCGCCAAGAACACGGCGGTGAAGTACCACCCCAAGGACGGCGGGGAGCCCATCACCATCAACATCATCGACACCCCCGGCCACGCCGACTTCGGCGGCGAGGTCGAGCGCGGTCTGTCGATGGTCGACGGTGTCGTCCTCCTCGTGGACGCCTCCGAGGGCCCGCTGCCGCAGACCCGCTTCGTGCTGCGCAAGGCGCTCCAGCAGCGCCTGCCCGTCATCCTGTGCATCAACAAGACGGACCGCCCGGACTCCCGCATCGACGAGGTCGTCAACGAGACGTACGACCTCTTCCTCGACCTGGACGCGGACGAGGAGCAGATCGAGTTCCCGATCGTCTACGCCTGCGGCCGTGACGGCATCGCCTCGCTGACCAAGCCGGACAACGGGACCGTGCCCGCCGACTCCGACAGCCTGGAGCCGTTCTTCTCCACGATCCTGGAGCACATCCCGGCCCCGACGTACGAGGAGGACGCGCCGCTCCAGGCCCACGTCACCAACCTCGACGCCGACAACTTCCTCGGCCGCATCGCGCTGCTCCGCGTCGAGCAGGGCGAGCTGCGCAAGGGCCAGACGGTCGCCTGGATCAAGCGGGACGGCTCGATCCAGAACGTGCGCATCTCCGAGCTGATGATGACCGAGGCGCTGACCCGCAAGCCCGCCGAGAAGGCCGGCCCGGGTGACATCTGCGCCGTCGCCGGCATCCCCGACATCATGATCGGCGAGACGCTCGCGGACCCCGAGAACCCCATCCCGCTGCCGCTGATCACGGTGGACGAGCCCGCGATCTCCATGGTCATCGGCACCAACACCTCGCCGCTGGTCGGCCGGGGCGGCACCGGCAAGGGTGCCGACGCCAAGTCGGCCGTGAAGGACCGCAAGGTCACCGCCCGCCAGGTCAAGGACCGCCTCGACCGCGAGCTGATCGGCAACGTCTCCCTCCGCGTCCTGGAGACCGAGCGTCCGGACGCCTGGGAGGTGCAGGGCCGTGGTGAGCTGGCGCTCGCGATCCTGGTCGAGACCATGCGCCGGGAGGGCTACGAGCTGACGGTCGGCAAGCCGCAGGTCGTCACCAAGGAGGTCGACGGCAAGGTCTACGAGCCGGTCGAGCGCATGACGATCGACGTGCCCGAGGAGCACATGGGCGCGGTCACGCAGCTCATGGGCGTCCGCAAGGGCCGCATGGACAACATGTCCAACCACGGCTCCGGCTGGGTGCGCATGGAGTTCGTCGTGCCGTCGCGCGGTCTGATCGGTTTCCGGACCGAGTTCCTGACCCAGACCCGCGGCACGGGCATCGGCCACTCCATCCACGAGGGCCACGAGCCCTGGTTCGGCACGCTGCAGACCCGCAACAACGGCTCGCTGGTCGCCGACCGCGCAGGTGCCGTCACCGCGTTCGCGATGACGAACCTCCAGGAGCGCGGCGTGCTCTTCGTGGAGCCGGGCACCGAGGTGTACGAGGGCATGATCGTCGGCGAGAACTCCCGCTCCGACGACATGGACGTCAACATCACCAAGGAGAAGAAGCTCACCAACATGCGGTCCTCGACGGCCGACGTGGCCGAGTCGATCGTGCCGCCGCGCAAGCTGTCGCTGGAGCAGTCGCTGGAGTTCTGCCGTGACGACGAGTGCGTCGAGGTGACCCCGGAGGCCGTTCGCATCCGCAAGGTGAACCTCGACCAGCGCGAGCGTGCCCGCGCCGCGAGCCGCGCCAAGCACGGCTGATCCGGGCAGAGTTGAGCCCGGGCGCCCCCTGGTGGGGGTGCCCGGGCTTTTTGCAACCCGTTTTCGGGCCCCGTTTGTCCGGCATGCGGAGAACGCTGCCCGATAGCCAGGTAACAAGTCCGTTTCGCGCCTTCTTCCGGCGAACGCTATGTCCAGATTTCGGAAGATGTAGCCGCGAGCCGTGACTGAATTGAGATCTACGGGCAGTGGTCGGTAGTCGACCCATGGCAGATAGTTAGCCGCGTACCGCTCGGGTCGACGGATCCCGTGCTGATCCTCCGCCAGGGGTGTCGGGGGAAAGGCGAAAACGCTCTCCTGTTGGTGAACGCATGGAGTCACTCACGCCTTGAAACGGACAAACCGTGACAAGTACTGTTGAGAGAGAAGTCGAGGCCGTCACGCTCGAAGGCCGGTCACCCGGCCGGCTGATGTGGATGCGCTTCAAGCGCGACCGCACGGGCGTGATCTCGGCCTACGTCGTGGGCTTCTTCTTCCTGATCGGCCTGCTCGCCCCGCTGATCTCCAAGCTCTACGGCAAGAACCCGTACACGGTGTACGCGGACGAGCGCCCGGACCTCTTCGACAGCGCCGGGGTGCCCGTGCATCCCAACGGCGGTATCAGCGGCGAGTTCTGGTTCGGCCTCGAACCCGGCAACGGCTACGACGTCTTCACCAAGCTGATCTACGGCATCCGCACCTCGCTGACGATCTCGGTGGCCGTCACGCTCGCCGTCGTCGTGACCGCCATCCTGCTCGGGGTCAGCGCCGGCTACCTCGGCGGCAGGACCGACTACGTCCTCGGCCGGGTCATCGACTTCCTGCTCGCCTTCCCGGCCCAGCTGTTCTTCATCGCGAGCATGCCGGTCGTCGTCTCGCTGTTCGTCAGCCCCCGTGACCAGACCCCCACCTACGTCCGGGTGGTCGCGCTCATCCTGGTCCAGTGGTTCCTCGGCTGGATGGGCCTCGGCCGCATCCTGCGCGGCACCGCACTCGCCCTGCGCGAGCGGGAGTTCATCGAGGCGGCCAAGGTCAGCGGCGCCTCGCCCTGGCGGATCATCCGCAAGGAGATCCTGCCGAACATCGTGACCCCGCTGCTGGTGCAGGCGACGTACCTGCTGCCCAACTTCGTGACCGCCGAGGCCGGTCTGTCGTACCTCGGCGTGGGCATCGTCGAACCGACGCCGGACTGGGGGCAGATGTTCTCCAAGGCGTCCACCCAGTTGGTGTTGGAGAACGACATCACCTACATGTTCTTCCCCGGCATCTCGATGGTCGTCTTCGTCGTCGCGTTCAACCTGCTCGGGGACTCGGTCAGGGACGCCTTCGATCCCAAGACCGCGCGCTGACCGGCACCGCGACTTCCGCACCGCAACCCCCCGCACCGCACATCGCCCGCACCGCACGTCCCCGTACGGCACAACCGACGCAACGTCAGTTCACAGATGGGTGGGAATCCTGATGACCAGGGGTGGACGCCACGCATACGGCGCACTGTCCGTGCTCGCGGCCGGAGCTCTCGTGCTCACCGGTTGCAGCAAGGGCGGCAGCGACAGCGGCACGAACGACAAGAAGGACCAGCAGAACGCCAAGAGCCAGCAGGCGCCCATCAAGTTCGGGGACGCCGCCGACTCCGCCGGTCCGGCGGCGCCGGTGCCCGGCGCCAAGTCCGGCGGCACCATGGAGGTGCTCCAGCGCGACAGCTTCGCCCACCTCGACCCGGGCCAGATCTACGTCCAGGACCAGATGGCGCTCGCGCAGCTGATCCACAGAGGTCTCACCGGCTACAAGGCGACCAGCGACGACGGACACCAGCACGAGGTGGTCGGCGACCTCGCCACCGACTCCGGGACCACCACCGACGGCGGCAAGACCTGGAAGTACACGCTCAAGGACGGCATCAAGTTCGCGGACGGCACCCCCATCACCTCGAAGGACGTCCGCCAGACCGTCGAGCGGCTCTTCGCCCCCTTCATCACCCAGGGTCCGAGCTACCTCCAGCAGTGGCTCGCGAACACCTCGGGCACCGCCTACCGCAAGCTGCTCCCGGGCGGCCCCTACAAGGGCCGGCACCTGCCGGACGGCATCCTGTCGACGCCCGACGCGAAGACCATCGTCTTCCACTTCCAAAAGGCGCACCCGGACCTGCCGTACACCCTGGCCATGGCCGGCTACGCCATCGTCTCCGCCAAGGGCGACACCCAGCAGAAGTACGACAAGAACCCGGTCACGACCGGACCGTACAAGATCCAATCGTTCCAGTCCGGCAAGTCGATGGTGCTGGTCAGGAACCCGAACTGGGACCCGAAGACGGACCCGATCCGGCACCAGTACGTGGACCGGTTCACCTTCACGTTCAACCAGCAGTACGAGACCTCCACCAAGGCGCTGCTCGCCGACAGCGGGCCCGACCGGACCGGCGTCAGCTTCAGCAACCAGGTCGACGCGGGCAACCTCTCCCAGGTGCTCAGGGACCCGAAGCTGAAGTCCCGCACGGTCTCCGGCTACCAGCCCTACGTCGGCCAGATGAACATCAACATGAGCAAGCCCGAGATGAAGGACATCCGGGTCCGCGAGGCCATCGCCTACGCCCTGCCGGTCTCGCCCTTCGCGCGGGCCTACGGCGGCAGCGACGCCATGGAGATCGCGGGCGGCCTGCTCTCCCCGACCGTCTCCGGCTACGACCCGAACTTCGACCCGTTCGGCAAGAAGAAGAACCCCGGCGGCGACCCGGCCAAGGCCAGGAAGCTGCTCCAGGAGGCCGGCAAGCTGGGCATGAAGCTGACCTTCGGCTACATCAACACCCCCGAGGGCCAGCAGTACTCCACCGCCATGGCGGCGGGCCTGCAGAAGGCCGGGTTCAACGTCCAGCGCCAGGACATCCCGTCCGAGACCTACTACGACCAGGTCTCCAAGCTGAACAACAACTACGACATCTTCCACACCGCGTGGGGCGCCGACTGGCCCTCCGCCTCCACGGTGATCCCGCCGCTGTACGACGGCCGGCAGATCGCCGACGGCGCGTCGAACTACTCGCAGATCAACGACCCGCACGTGAACGGCGAGATCGACCGCATCAGCCAGATCACGGACCCGGTCAAGTCCGCGGCCGAGTGGGAGAAGCTCGACAAGTACCTGCTCACCAAGGTGGTCAACGAGGTCCCGACCGGCTACTACAAGCAGGTCCAGATCGCCGGCTCCCAGGTCGGCGGCCTCGTCTACGACGACGTGATCAGCGGCGTCGACCCGCGCCGCCTGTTCGTCAAGTAACCGTCCCCGCCCGGTGCCCGGCGCGCCCCCTCCCCGGGGCGCGCCGGAGCCCGACCAGGCCGCCGACGTCGGAGAGCTGCCCTGTCATGCTGCGCTTCCTCGTGCGCCGGATCATCGGCGCCGTCGTCATCCTCTTCCTGCTGAGCATCGTCGCCTTCCTGCTCTTCTTCGGGGTGCCCCGGGACCCCGCCCTGCTGATGTGCGGCAAGACCTGCAACCCGGACAGCATCGCGAACATCCACCACGTGCTCGGCCTCGACAAGCCCATCACCGAGCAGTACTGGATCTTCCTGCACAACCTCTTCCTGGGCAGCGGCCAGTTCGCCCAGGGCCCCTGCCCCGCCCCCTGCTTCGGCTACTCGTACCACACCAACGAGCAGGTCTGGGCCACGCTGATGGACCGGCTGCCCACCACCGTCTCGCTCACCCTGGGCGCGGCCGTGTGCTTCCTGCTCGTCGGCCTCGGCACCGGGCTGCTGGCCGCCTGGCGGCGCGGCACGCTGGTCGACAAGACGGCCACCGCGGGAGCCATGGTCGTCAGCTCACTGCAGATCTACTTCCTCGGCCCGCTGGCCCTGGCGCTGCTCGTCTACCAGACGCACTGGTTCGACAAGCCCGCCTACACCCCGATCACCCAGAACCCGGTCAGCTGGTTCGGCGGACTGATCATCCCCTGGGTGGTGCTGTCCACGATCTTCGCCGCGCAGTACACCCGTATGGCCCGGTCCTCGATGATCGAACAGCTCCAGGAGGAACACGTCCGCACCGCCCGCGCCAAGGGCATGTCCCGCCGTTACGTCTTCTTCCGCTACGCCTGGCGCGGCTCGCTGATCCCGATCGTCACCATCTTCGGCATCGACCTCGGCTCGCTGTTCGGCGGCGCCATCATCACCGAGTTCACCTTCTCCCTGCCCGGCCTCGGCAACCTCGCCGTCCAGGCCGTCAACTTCAGCGACCTGCCGCTGCTGCTCGGGGTGATGCTCTTCTCGGCCAGCATGATCCTGCTGTTCAACATCATCGTCGACGCCGCGTACGCCTTCATCGACCCGCGCGTGCGGCTGTCCTGAGGACCGAGGGAGACGGAAGACCCCATGAGCACGATGAGCACCCCTCTTCTCTCGGTGCGGGACCTGCACGTCAGCTTCAGGACCGAGGACGGCGTCGTACGGGCCGTTGACGGGCTCTCCTTCGACCTGGAGCGGGGCAGGACGCTCGGCATCGTGGGGGAGTCAGGATCGGGCAAGTCGGTGACCAACCTGACCGTCCTCGGCCTGCACAACCCGACGTTCACCACGGTGGAGGGCGAGATCCTCCTGGACGGGCAGGAGTTGACCACGGCCCGCGAGCCCGAACTGGAGAGGCTGCGCGGCAACAAGGTCGCCATGATCTTCCAGGACCCGCTCACCGCGCTGTCGCCGTACTACAGCGTCGGCCGGCAGATCGCCGAGCCGTACATGAAGCACAACGGCGCCTCCCGGAAGGCCGCCTGGGAGCGGGCCGTGGAGATGCTCGGCAAGGTGGGCATCCCGAACCCGAGGGAACGGGCGAAGGACTACCCGCACCAGTTCTCCGGCGGTATGCGCCAGCGCGCGATGATCGCCATGGCGCTGGTCTGCGACCCCGACCTGCTCATCGCCGACGAGCCGACGACGGCACTCGACGTGACCGTGCAGGCGCAGATCCTCGATCTGCTCAAGGACCTGCAACAGGAGTTCGGATCCGGCATCATCTTCATCACCCACGACCTGGGGGTGATCGCCGACATGGCCGACGAGATCATGGTGATGTACGCGGGCGGCGCGGTGGAGCGGGGCACCACGGACCAGGTGCTGCGCGCGCCCCAGCACCCGTACACCTGGGGCCTGCTCAACTCGATGCCGCGCCTCGACTCCGACCCCGGCGGCCGGCTGTCCCCGATCCCGGGCACGCCGCCGTCGCTGCTCCACCCGCCGTCCGGCTGCCGCTTCCACCCGCGCTGCACGTTCCAGGACCGGGTCGCGGGTCCCGGTCGGTGCGTGCGCGAGCGCCCGCCGCTCGCCCCCGACCGGGCCTCGGCCTGTCATCTCACCGCGGACCAGAAGCGGACCATCTTCATCGAGGAGATCAAGCCCCGCCTGGGGTAGGGAGGACCTTGTCATGACCGAGGAGAACGTCCTCACGGCCGCGCGCCTGCCGCGCGCCGGCGCGGACGGCGAGCCGTTGCTGCAGGTCTCGAAGCTGACCAAGCACTTCCCGGTCAAGGGCGGCTTCCCGATCCGCCGGACGATCGGCGCGGTGCAGGCCGTGGACGGCATCGACCTGACCGTGTACGCGGGCGAGAGCTTCGGCCTGGTCGGCGAGTCGGGCTGCGGCAAGTCGACGACGGGCCGGCTGATCACGCGCCTGCTGGAGCCGTCGTCCGGCTCGATCGCGTACCGCGGCCAGGACATCAGCCACGCCACCCGCAAACAGCTGGCGCCCATCCGCTCCGAGATCCAGATGATCTTCCAGGACCCGTACTCGTCGCTGAACCCCCGGCAGACGGTCGGCACGATCATCTCGGGTCCGATGGAGATCAACGGGATCGAGCCGGAGGGCGGGCGGGAGAGGCGCGTCCGGGAGCTGCTGGAGATCGTCGGCCTGAACCCGGAGCACTTCAACCGCTTCCCGCACGAGTTCTCCGGCGGGCAGCGCCAGCGCATCGGTGTGGCGCGGGCACTGGCCCTGGAGCCGAAGCTGATCGTCGCCGACGAGCCGGTCTCGGCGCTGGACGTCTCGATCCAGGCCCAGGTCGTGAACCTGCTCCAGCAGGTCCAGCGGGAGCTGGGCATCGCGTTCGTCTTCATCGCCCATGACCTCGCCGTCGTACGGCACTTCTCGCAGCGCGTCGCGGTGATGTACCTCGGGAAGATCATCGAGGTCGGCGACCGCGCGTCCATCTACACCCGCCCGCGCCACCCGTACACCCACGCCCTGCTGTCCGCCGTGCCCGAGGTGAACCTCACGGACGACGAGGGCGCCGGGCGCGAGCGCATCCGCCTGGCCGGTGACGTCCCGTCCCCCATCTCCCCGCCGTCCGGCTGCCGCTTCCGCACGCGCTGCTGGAAGGCCCAGGAGAAGTGCGCGGCGGAGGAACCCCCGCTGATCCGGATCTCCGGCAACCACGAGGGCCACCTGACGGCCTGCCACTTCCCGGAGGAGCCGACCACCGAGGCACGGGAGGAGGACATCGTCCTGGACCCGGCGCTGGCGGCGCTGGAGGAGGGCGGGGAGGGTGAGGCGGCACGGTGACAGGGAGCGCCCGGCGGGACCTACGCCGGGCGGGCCACCGTGATGATTTCCGGGGACGCGGGGGTGAGCGGGGTCCGGTCCCAGTCGCCGTACTGTTCCACGACCGCCAGTCCGGCGTCGGCCAGGAAGCCCACCAGGGCCGCGGGCTCCAGGAAGCGCAGGACGCTGTCGCAGACCTGGGGAGCGGCCCAGCCGGCGCCGTCGTAGGTCTCGGTGAAGCGGATGCGGTCGGCCGGGTCCGCTTGGTCGCCCTGGACCTCGTGCCACACCCGGACGGGGGTGCCGTCGGCGGCGGTGACCTCGTGGACCCGGTCCGGGGTCCACCTCTCCCAGGCCCTCGCGGCCGGATTGCGGGTCTCGAACACGAAGCGCCCGCCGGTGTCCAGTGCCTGCCGGACGGCGTGGAGCAGCTGACGGATCTCCTCGTCCCCGACCAGCTCCTGGAAGGCGTGTCCGGTCATCACGGCGAGGTCGAACTCCCCGTCCCAGAGCCGGGTGCGCATGTCGCCGAGCACCCACTCGACATCGTCCGGCCGGGCCCGGCGCGCCTGTACGAGCATGGCGGCGGCCGGGTCGATCCCCATCAGCCGCCCCGGATGCCCCTCACCCCGCGCCCGCCGCAGCAGCCGCCCGGTACCGCACCCGATGTCCAGCACCGAGCGGGCCTCCCGCACGAGCCCGAGGTAGAAGTCGTCACCCGGCCCCCAGGGGTTGAGGCTGTCGTAGAGCGCGGCGAGCGTGAGATCGGTGAACGAGTGATCTACCACCGCGGCAGTCTGACACACCTTGTTGAACGGTGTGTCAGGTTCCGGTGGAGTTCTTGACTGACTTTCAGTTCGTGCTGCGCTCCCGGGACTTCAGGTACCGGATGAAGGGGGTGAAGGCCGTGGCCGGGATGGTGAGGGTGGCTCGGGTTGGTGCCTTTGAGTCACGGATGGCTATGTGGGTGTCGAGGGTGGCGACTTCGACGCAGGTGTTGCCGTCGCCTCCGCCGGAGTACGACGACTTCTGCCAGCGGACGGCCTGGGTCATGCGGAGTGCCTCACAGTTCCTTGGTCATGCGGTGGATGAAGTCCCGTGATTCCACGGGGTGCAGTGCCGCGTCCTCCACCTTATGGAGCAGGGATCGGAAGCGCTCCAGTTGGGATTCGGCATCGATGAAGGCGGTGCCGTGCGGTGCGTCGCGCAGTACGGTGTCCAACCGGGGGAGCGGGCCGCCCACGTACATCATCTCGATCCCGGCTCCGGCGAAGCCCTCTCTTGCGAAGGGGATGACCCGTACCGTCGCCTGGCTGCCTTCGATCGCCCGCAGTACTTCGAGGAGCTGAACGCGAGCGGTTCGGCGATCGGACACCAGGATCCGCAGGGCCGCCTCGTGGATGATCGTCTCGTAGGGGATGGGAGCCTCGCGCTCCAGTACGGACCTGCGCTTCATCCGGTGTTCCACCCGGGGCCTCAGCTCACTCTCCGGCAGTTGCGGGACCATGTAGCCGAAGACGGCGCGGGCGTAGTCGGGAGTCTGCAGCAGTCCGGGGATGTGGCTGGTGACGACCTCGCGAAGGAACGTGCCGTGGTGCTCCGTCTCGGCGACGTCGAGGAAGACCGGCGGGAGCACTCCCCGGTACTCCTCCCACCAGCCCTGCGTGCGGTTGGTGGCCATGTCCGCCAGTGCCTCGATGAACGTCTCGTCGGCGCAGGCGTAATGCGCTGCCAGCCGGCGCACCCGCTCCTCGCTCACGCCCGCCAGCCCCGCCTCGACCTGACTCATCTGCGCCGATGTCGAACTGAGCAGCCCCGCCACCTCGCGAGCCTTCAAGCCCGCGGCCTCACGCAGTCTGCGCAGCTCGGTGCCCAGACGAATCTGCCGTGCCGTGGGTTGGCTCCTTGGCGCCATCGCCCCTCCGCCCTCAAACGCGGTGCAGTTGTGCCTCATTCGGGCGCCAGATTACGGGACCACTTGCGTGAGGAAAAATTTTTGCCCTACCGTCGGTGACGTATCGCACACGCAGCGGAAGTGCACCGCGCTCGCGCGGCGTTGCCACCCTGCGCCCAAAGTCCACTTCCTCTCAGCGGAGTTGATGACGCATGCCCGACACCTGGGACTACACCCTCTACATCCCCAACGACCCGAGAGCCGTGACCGTCTGCCGCCGCACCCTGCGTCTGATCCTCACCCTGCACGGCCTGATCGGCCTGGCCGACACCGCCGAACTCCTGGCGACGGAGCTGGTGTCGAACGCCGTGCGGCACACCAAAGGGCCGGCGGCGCTGAGGGTGCGCCGTACCCCGGAGGGGATGGTGTGGATCGGGGCGTGGGACACCGACCCCGCGCCGCCCGACCCGCCTCGTCCGCTGGAGCAGGTCGCGGAGTCGGAGGACGGGCGGGGGTTGGGGCTGGTGGTGGCCTGTGCGGACTACTGGGGGTGGCAGCCGTCGGCCCGGTTCGGGCGCGTGGGCAAGTTCATCTGGTGCGAACTCGCGGCGGCATAGCTCGTTGATCACGACGGCCGCCGTCCTGCGGACCATCGACCCCGACAGTGCCGCAGTCTTCGTACAGTTCGTCGACTCATGCCCGGCCGACCCCCCGGCGAAGCAGATGTGGAGTGACCTGATGACGGCGATCCAGTACTTCTGGCGCCACCCGCTCGCCGAGCAGGTACGGGAAGAAGGCCGGGAAGAAGGCTGGGAACAGGGCCGTATCGAGGGCCGCCGCCAGATGGTGCTTCGCATCCTGGAGTGGCGCGGTATCCCGGTGCCCGACTCCGTCCGGGAGCGGGTCAATGCCTGCACCGACCTCGACCAGCTCGAGACCCGGGCGAAGCGAGCCGTACACGCCACGGACGCGGCGGGACTGTTCGCCGAGGAGTGAGCGAGCGGACCGGTTCACGGCGAAGGTCCGCGCCCTGGGGGGAGGCGCGGACCTTCGTTTCCGGGAGCCGGAGGCGTCAGGCCGCTGCCTCGGGGTCCTTGGGGAGGTCGTCCGCGGCGAGGCGGGGAGCCGGGATGGCGTCCGTCGTCTCCGGGTAGTGGCAGGCCGTCAGGTGTCCGGGCTTGTTGCCCTCCGCCTGTACCAGCGACGGGGCCTCCGTCGCGCACTTCTCCGTCGCCTTCCAGCAGCGGGTGCGGAAGCGGCAGCCGGAGGGCGGGTTGATCGGGGACGGGACGTCGCCGACCAGGCGGATGCGCTCGCGCGGCTCCGCGTCCACCGTCGCCTCCGGCACGGCGGAGAGCAGGGCCCGGGTGTACGGGTGGCGCGGGTTGCCGTACAGGTCGTCGCGGTCGGCCATCTCGACGATCTTGCCGAGGTACATGACCGCGACGCGCTGCGAGAAGTGCCGGACGATGGCGAGGTCGTGGGCGATGAAGACGAACGCGATGCCCAGTTCCCGCTGGACCTTCTGCAGGAGGTTCACCACCTGGGCCTGGATCGAGACGTCCAGCGCCGAGACCGGCTCGTCGGCGACGATCAGCTTCGGCTCCAGGGCCAGGGCGCGGGCCACGCCGATGCGCTGGCGCTGGCCGCCGGAGAACTCGTGCGGGAAGCGGTTGTAGTGCTCCGGGTTCAGGCCGACGATCTCCAGCAGCTCGCGGACCCGGGCCTCGCGGCCGCCCTTCGGGTTGATGTCGTTGATCTCCATCGGACCCGAGATGATCTTGCCGACCGTCTGCCGCGGGTTCAGCGAGGCGTACGGGTCCTGGAAGATCATCTGGATCTCGGAGCGGATCGGCGCCAGCTCCTTGCGGCCGGCGTGCGTGATGTCCTGGCCGCGGTAGGAGATCCTGCCGCCGGTCGGCTCCAGCAGGCGGGTGATCAGCCGGCCCGTGGTCGACTTGCCGCAGCCCGACTCGCCGACCAGGCCCAGGCTCTCGCCCTCGGCCACCTGGAAGTCCAGCCCGTCCACGGCCTGCACCGCGCCGACGGTCCGCCGGATGGGGAAGCCGCCCTTGATCGGGAAGTGCTTGGTGAGCCCGGAGACGTCCAGGAGGGGGTTCGTGTTGCTCATGGTGTGAAGTCCCGTCTGGTGTCCGTCAGTGGTGCCGGGTTCCGGCGAAGTCGGCGAAGAGTTCCCGCTTCTGCTCCTGGGACAGGTGGCAGGCGGAGCCGCGGCCCTCGACCACTTCGAGGACCGGGCGCTCGGTCGAGCACAGCCCGTCGGGCACCTTCTCGGCGAACGCGCAGCGCGGGTGGAAGCGGCAGCCGGAGGGCGGGTTGAGCAGCGAGGGCGGCGAACCCGGGATCGGCGTCAGCGGCACGTCCACCGGGCCGTCCAGGCTCGGCATCGAGTTCAGCAGGCCGAGGGTGTAGGGGTGGTCCGGGTCGCGGAGCACCTCCTCCTTCGTGCCGCGCTCCACGCACCGGCCGCCGTACATCACCAGCACGTCGTCCGCGATGTCGGCGATGACGCCGAGGTCGTGGGTGATGAAGACGATCGCGGTGCCGAACTCCTGCTGGAGGTCCTTGAGGAGGTCCATGATCTGGGCCTGCACCGTCACGTCGAGGGCCGTGGTCGGCTCGTCGGCGATCAGCAGCTCGGGGTCGCAGACCAGCGCCATGGCGATCATCGCGCGCTGGCGCATACCGCCCGAGAACTGGTGCGGGTAGTCGTCCACACGGGTGTCGGGCTGGGGGATGCCGACACGGCGCAGCATCTCGATCGCCCGGTCCCGGGCCTCCTTCTTGGAGGCGCCGGTGTGCTTGCGGTACGTCTCGGCGATCTGGACGCCGACCGTGTGGTACGGCGACAGGGAGGCCAGCGCGTCCTGGAAGATCATGGCCATCTTGTTGCCGCGCAGCTTTTCCAGCTCCCGCTCGCCGGCGGTCAGCAGTTCCTGGCCGTCGAGCAGGATCTCGCCTTCGAGGGTGGTGCGCTCGCGGTTGTGCAGACCCAGGATCGCCAGGTTCGTCACCGACTTGCCCGAGCCGGACTCGCCGACGATGCCGAGGGTCTTGCCCTTCACCACGTCGAAGGAGAGCCCGTCGACGGCCTTGACGACACCGTCCTCGGTGGAGAAGTGCACACGCAGGTCGCGGACGGAGAGGAAGGGGGTGCTCATGTTTTCTCTCCTTACGCGAGGCGCACGCGCGGGTCGATGACGGCGTAGATCGCGTCGACGATGATGTTGAACACGACGATCGCGGCGGCAGCCACCAGG
This sequence comes from Streptomyces sp. NPDC104106, assembly GCF_055584345.1. Taxonomy (NCBI): domain Bacteria; kingdom Bacillati; phylum Actinomycetota; class Actinomycetes; order Kitasatosporales; family Streptomycetaceae; genus Streptomyces; species Streptomyces sp. NPDC104106. The sequence goes on along the minus strand of NZ_JBVJMF010000005.1, from coordinate 336,697 downwards.
ATCACACCGAGCAGCATCGGCAGGTCGTTGTCGCGCACGGCCTTGATCGACAGGGCGCCGATGCCGTGCAGACCGAAGGTCTGCTCGGTGATGATCGCACCACCGAGGAGGGTGCCCAGGTCGATGCCGAAGATGGTCACGATGGGGGCCATCGCGCCCCGCCAGGCGAACCGGAAGAACACCGTGCGCCGGGACAGGCCCTTGGCGCGTGCGGTGCGGACGTAGTCCTCGTTGAGCGTCTCGACCAACTGCGAGCGGGTCATCCGGGTGTAGTTGGCGGTGAAGATGATCGCCAGCACCAGCCACGGCAGGAGCAGACCGCCGAACCACGCCGTCGGGTCCTGGGTGAAGCCCGTGTGGTCGTTGGGGCGGGTGAGGAGGTGCCACTGGTCCGAGAGGTAGTACATCGCGATGATGCCGACGATGTAGATCTGCAGCGAGGACCCGATCAGGGAGGCCGACGAGGCGATCTTGTCGAGGGCCTTGCCCTGCTTGACCGCGGCGATCATGCCGGTGCCGACACCGAAGATCACGAACACCACGGCGGAGCCGATGGAGAGCCCGATCGTGGTCGGGAAGCGGTCGAGGATCAGGTTGAGGACCGGCGTCTGCGACTGGAAGGAGTAGCCGAGGCAGGGGGCCGAGCAGTGGCCGAAGGAGGCGTAGTCGCGGCCCACGAAGATGCCTTCGAGCCAGTGCCAGTACTGCACCGGAACCGGATCGGCGATCCCCAGGTTGTGCCGCACCAGGTTCAGGGTCTGCGGTGTGCAGACCTTGCCGCAGGCCACTCGGGCGGGGTCGCGGGGCGCGACGTAGAACAAGAAGAACGTGATGGCACTGATGATCAGAAGGATCACCGCTGCGCCGAGTGTCCGGCGGATGAGGAAGCGGATCATGGCGATGGGATTCCCTGGGAACGCCTGTGAGAGGGGCTATGGCGGGCGGGCGGGGCGCCGCGACGGGCGCCCCGCCCCTGGACCGGCAGGCGTCAGGCCTTGGCGTACAGCTTGTACAGGACGAATGCGGAGAAGTTCGGGTCGAAGAGCGCGCCGCCGACCTTGCTGCCGTGCAGGTAGAAGCGGCGCTGGAAGGTTTCGGGGATGATCGGCGCCTCTTGCGTCATGATCTTCTCGTCCAGCGCGGCCCAGGCCGCGCCCGCCTTCACCGGGTCGGTGATCAGGGCGTTCTGCTTGATGGCCTGGTTGACCCACGAAACGTTCAGCTGCGAGACGTTGTTCGAGCCGTTGGCGATGGTGGCACCGTCGAACAGCGGCTGGATCACGCTGTAGCCGGACGGCCAGTCCGGGGACCAGCCGAACCACATCACGTCGAACTGGTTGTTGATCTGCTGGACCTGGTCGTAGTAGCTGGTCGAGTCGACCGGCTTGATGACGGGGTTGAAGCCCGCCTCCTTCAGGGCGTTGGCAATGACGATCTTGGTCTTCTCGTACGCGCTCTCCCGGCCCTGGGGGTACGTGTACACGATCGTCTGGCCGAGCTTGCCGGCCTCCTTCAGCAGCTCCTTGGCCTTGGCCGTGTCGCCCTGAGGCTTCTTCAGCTTGCCGAAGACGTCCTGGTGTGCGTAGCCGAGGATGTCGGGGCTGAGGACGGAGGTGGCGTAGTCACCCGCGGACGGACCGCCGTAGATGCGGCGGATCTGCTCCAACGGCCAGGCGTGGATCAGGGCCTGACGGACCTTCGGGTCGGTGATCCGCTTGCAGTTGATGGCGTAGTAGTACAGGCCGGTGAGCAGACCGTTGATGGTGCGCTGCTTCAGGGCCGGGGTGGTCAGCACCTTCTGGATGCGCTCGGCGGGCACGCCGTTGTACGCCATGATCGTGTACTGGTCGTTGCCGCTGTCGGCGATCAGGCGGTCGGACTCCGGCAGCGACTCGACGCCGAACTCGAAGCTGAAGCTGTCCGGGTAGGCGTTGCGGATGGGGTCCGTCTTGGGGTCCCAGTGCGGGTTGCGGACCATCTTCAGGGACTTGTCCGGCGCGTGTGCCGCCAGCCTGTACGGGCCGCAGGACACCGGGTCCTTGTCGTACTTCTCCTTGGTGTCGTGCTTGACCGGCACGGCGCCGTAGGAGTGCATCGCCAGGATGAAGTTGAGCTGCGGCTGCGCGGTCTTCAGGTTGAAGGTGATGGTCTTCTTGGCGCTGTCGATGACGACGCCGTCGAGGTGCTTGCCGTCGTACGGGCCCTTGTAGACCGAACGGAAGTCGGCGGAACCGGTGAGCGCAGTCTGCAGGTACTGGGCGCCCTCGGTGGTGAAGGAGGCGAAGCCGCGCTCGATGCCGTGGCGGACGTCCTCGACGGTGAGGTCGCTGCCGTCCTCCCACTTCAGCCCGTCCTTCAGGGTGAAGGTCCAGGTCTTGCCGCCGTTGGACATGGTGCCGGTGTCGGTGGCGAGGTCACCGACCAGCTTCTGCGAGCCGTCGGGGGCGATCTTGTAGCCGGTCAGGCAGCGGACGTACAGCAGGGCCAGGGCGGAGTTCCACGCGAAGTAGATGCGCTGCGGGTCCAGGTGCGAGAAGTCGGAAGGGGACAGGCCGTTGATGTTGCCGCCCTTGACCGCGCCCTGGATCTCGGGAGCGGGGCCCGTTGAGTCCTCCTTGGTACCGACGGTGACGTGCCCCGTGTACGTGTGGGTGCCCGCGCCGTTGGATGAGCTGTTCCCGCCGCCTCCGCCGCTGCTGCACGCGGAGAGGACCATGGAGCCGCCGGCCGCGACCGACGTGGCGATGACGAAGTTTCTGCGGGAAAGGGACATGGCTTCCTGATCCTGCTCTGTTGATGGAGAGATACGGACTGCTCCGGTGGTGGGCCCCGTCGCCCGTGCCGGAAGGTGGGAGGGGCTGTTCAGCGCCTGGCCTTGGGGTCCAGAGCGTCGCGCACCGAGTCACCGAGGAGGTTGAAGGCGATGACGAAGATCACCATCGTGAGGCCCGGGAAGAGCATGTACGTGATGTCGGACTGGTAGTACTGGGCGCCGTACTGCATCATCACGCCCCAGTCCGGAGTCGGGTCCGACAGGCCGACGCCGAGGAAGGCGAGGCCGGCTTCCGTGGTCACGTACATCGGAAGTGCCAGGGTGGCCTGGATCAGGATCGGCGTCCACAGATTGGGCAGCAGTTCCTTGAAGATGATGCGGGCCGGGGAGGCGCCGGTGACCTTTGCCGCCTCGACGAACTCCCGCTCGCGCAGGGCGAGAACCTCACCGCGCAAGAGGCGGGCGATGGAGGCCCAGCCGAAGGCCGTCATGATGGAGATGAGGCTGACGACGGTGAGCCAGGTCGGGGTCGACTCGTTCGGGGCGACCAGGATGTTCAGCACCACAGGCCAGAACGAGATGAAGAACAGCGTCTGGGGGAAGGCCAGCAGGACGTCGATGATCCGGCCGACCAGGTAGTCCGTCTTGCCGCCCAGGTAGCCGGCGGTGAGGCCGATGACGATGCCGAGAACGGTCACCAGCAGGGCCGTCGCCGTGGCGATCAGCAGCGAGTTGCGGATGGCATAGAACAGGAACGTGAAGACGTCCCGGCCCAGCTGCGGGTCGATGCCGAACCAGAAGTCGCCGCTCATGCCGCCGTTGGGCTTGACCGGGAAACCGTAGTCGTTGAGCAGGCTGGGGTCGTTCTGGCCGTAGGTGATGTACGGGTTCTTGCCGTACACCTTGGCGATCAGCGGCGCGCCGATGCCCACGACGAAGAAGAAGATCACCACGAAGGCGGATATGACGCCCGTCCGGTCCCGCTTGAAGCGGATCCAGGCCAGCCGTCCCGGTGAGCGGCTCTCGGTGCCCTTGGGGGTGTCGGGCTTCGCCGATGCGGCGCTGTCTTCGTCGGTCACCTCGAGTGGGGCGGCCGGGGAAGGGGATGCGGGGGTGGTCATGATGCTCCGTGCCTTGTGGGTCAAGGCTCCGCAGGGCACTCCCCTACGGGCTACGCCGGACTTTTTCAACGCAATTCATTCAAGGTCAATAAATTCTCGGCCGCCTTGGTTGCGTCTTTACCTTCTTTACTCGGCCTTGACTGTTCCGTAGCTACGCGGGTAGTGCGCTGTAATCAATCCGTGCTTCACATCGGACTAACTGCGCGAAACGGTCAATGAGTTCGTTATGCGGACGGTCGTGTGTCGAAATGCGTACATCGACGCGTCGCAATCCAACGTTTCGGCATCGTTACGCGGAGATCCATTGCGCTCGTCCGCAAGATCGTCCGCGGGCCCCCCGGGTGGCCGCCCGCATTCGGATGACGTGTCCCTCTAAAGGGCCCTCAATCCGGCGGCGAGCATGCGGAATGCGCGGGATCCGACGATATTGGCCGGTATCGGGTTGGTGTCGCGGAGGAGGCGGATATGCGGGGAACCTCGCTCGCGCGATGGGCCGCCGGGGCGGGGGCGCTGGCACTCGTCGCGACGGGCTGCGGGGGCGGCGCGGGGGACAGCGTCGGCACCGCGGTGCTCAGCTCCTCCTGGGGCGACCCGCAGAACCCGCTGGAACCGGCCAACACCAACGAGGTACAGGGCGGCAAGGTCCTCGACATGATCTTCCGGGGACTGAAGAGGTACGACCCGAGGACGGCCAAGGCCGTGAACTGGGTCGCGCGGTCCATCGACACCAAGGACTCGCAGAACTTCACCGTCCGGCTCAAGGACTGGCGCTTCTCCAACGGCGAGAAGGTGACCGCCCGTTCCTTCGTGGACGCCTGGAACTACGGGGCGAGCCTCAGGAACAACCAGAAGAACGCGTACTTCTTCGGCTACATCGACGGCTACGACAAGGTGCACCCCGAGAACGGCGGCAGGCAGAGCGCCGACACCCTCTCCGGGCTCAGGGTCGTGGACGACCACACCTTCACCGTCAGGCTGGACCAGAAGTTCTCCGGCTTCCCCGACACCCTCGGCTACGCCGCCTTCGCCCCGCTGCCCCGCGCCTTCTTCACCGACCACGCGGCCTGGCTCGACAAGCCGGTCGGCAACGGCCCGTACACGATCGAGTCGTACACGAAGGGCGCGCAGATGACCCTGCGGAAGTGGGACGCCTACCCCGGCCCGGACAAGGCGCGCAACGGCGGCGTGACCCTGCGGGTGTACACGGACAACAACACCGCCTACACCGACCTGATGGCCGGCAACCTCGACCTCGTCGACGACATCCCCGCCGCCCAGCTGAAGAACGTGCGGAGCGACCTGGGGGACCGGTACATCAACACCCCCGCCGGCATCCTGCAGACGATCGCCTTCCCCTACTACGACCCCGCCTGGAACAAGCCCGGCTCGCAGAAGGTCCGCACCGGGCTCTCCATGGCGATCGACCGGCGGCAGATCACGCGGACCATCTTCCGCGGCACCCGCACCCCGGCCACCGACTGGACCTCCCCGGTGCTCGGCGCGGCCGGCGGCTACAAGGCCGGCCTGTGCGGCACCGCCTGCGAGTACCACCCCGCCGAGGCAAGGAAGCTGATCAAGGAGGGCGGCGGGATCCCCGGCGGCCAGGTCCGGATCACGTACAACGCGGACACCGGTTCGCACCGACAGTGGGTGGACGCCGTGTGCAACTCCATCAACAACGCCCTCGGCAACGGCAAGGCCTGCGTCGGCAACCCCGTCGGCACCTACGCCGACTACCGCAACCAGATCGGGCAGCACAAGATGCCCGGCCCGTTCCGCTCGGGCTGGCAGATGGACTACCCCCTCATCCAGGACTTCCTCCAGCCCCTCTACTACACCGACGCCTCCTCCAACGACGGCAAGTGGTCCGACGGGGAGTTCGACCGGCTCATCGACCGGGCCAACGCCGAGACGGACCAGGCCAAGGCGGTGGCCGACTTCCAGCAGGCCGAGGAGGTCGTCCGCGACAACATGGCCGCCATCCCGCTGTGGTACCAGAACGGCAGCGGCGGCTACTCACAGCGGCTGTCCGACGTGGCGCTCAATCCGTTCAGCGTCCCCGTGTACGACGCGATCAAGGTCAGCTGAGCCGGCATGGGGCGCTACGTCATCCGGCGGCTGCTGCAGATGGTCCCGGTGTTCATCGGGTCCACCCTGCTGATCTTCCTCATGGTCAACGTGATGGGCGACCCCGTCGCGGGACTGTGCGGGGAGCGGGCCTGCGACCCGGGCACCGCCGCCCAGCTGCGGCGCGAGTTCGGCTTGGACAAGCCGGTCTGGCAGCAGTACGCCACGTACATGGGGAACGTCTTCACCGGGGACTTCGGTACGGCGTTCAACGGGCAGAAGGTCACCGAGCTGATGTCGACGGCGTTCCCCGTCACCGTCCGGCTGACGATCGTCGCCGTCGTCTTCGAGATCGCGATCGGGATCACGCTGGGCGTGCTGACCGGCCTGCGCCGGGGCCGCCCCGTCGACACGGGTGTCCTGCTCGGCACGCTGGTCGTCATCTCCGTCCCCACGTTCGTCACCGGCCTGCTGCTGCAACTGCTGCTCGGCGTCGAGTGGGGCTGGATCAGACCGTCCGTCTCGCTGGACGCCCGGCTCGACGAGCTGATCGTGCCGGGCCTGGTGCTCGCCTCGGTCTCCCTCGCCTACGTCACCCGGCTCACCCGCACCTCGATCGCCGAGAACAAACGGTCCGACTACGTCCGTACGGCCGTCGCCAAGGGCCTGCCGAGGCGCCGGGTCGTCGTACGGCACCTGCTGCGCAACTCGCTCATCCCCGTGGTGACGTTCATCGGCACCGACATCGGCGCGCTCATGGGCGGCGCGATCGTCACCGAGCGCATCTTCAACATCCACGGCGTCGGCTACCAGCTCTACCAGGGCATCCTGCGCCAGAACACGCAGACGGTCGTGGGCTTCGTGACCGTCCTCGTGCTGGTCTTCCTGATCGCCAACCTCCTCGTCGACCTCCTGTACGCCGTACTCGACCCGAGGATCCGCTATGCCTGAGCAGCCGTACGAGCCCGAGCGCGCGATCGCCGGCACCGGCATGGGCGGTGCCATGGACCTCGCGGCGAGCGAGGCGACGACGCTGGAGCCGACGGCGGCGCCGACCGCGCCGGTCACCGGCCGGCCCCGGTCCCTGTGGTCCGACGCCTGGCGGGACCTGCGCCGCAACCCCGTCTTCCTCGGCTCGGCGCTGGTGATCTGCTTCCTGGTCCTCGTCTCCCTGTGGCCCTCGGCGATCGCCTCCGGCTCCCCGCTCACCTGCGACCTGGCCCGGGCCCAGGACAGTTCCGGACCGGGCGCGCCCTTCGGGTACGACGGCCAGGGCTGCAACGTCTACACGCGTACCGTCTACGGCGCCCGCACGTCGGTGACGGTCGGTGTGCTGGCCACCCTCGGGGTGTCCGTCCTCGGCTCCGTCCTCGGGGGCCTCGCGGGCTACTTCGGCGGGACGTGGGACGCGATCCTGTCCCGCGTCACGGACATCTTCTTCGCGATCCCGGTCGTCCTCGGCGGTCTCGTCCTCCTCTCCGTGGTGACCAGCAATACGGTCTGGCCGGTCATCGGGTTCATGGTGCTGCTCGGCTGGCCGCAGATCTCCCGTATCGCGCGTGGCTCGGTCATCACCGCCAAGCAGCACGACTACGTCCAGGCCGCCCGCGCCCTCGGCGCCTCCGACACCCGCATCCTGCTGCGCCACATCGCCCCCAACGCCGTGGCCCCGGTGATCGTGGTCGCCACCATCGCCCTCGGCACCTACATCGCCCTGGAGGCGACCCTGTCCTACCTCGGCGTCGGCCTCAAACCACCCAGCGTCTCCTGGGGCATCGACATCTCCGCCGCCTCCCCCTACATCCGCAACGCCCCCCACGCCCTGCTGTGGCCCTCGGGCGCCCTGGCCGTCACGGTGCTGGCCTTCATCATGCTGGGCGACGCGGTGCGTGACGCGCTGGATCCGAGGTTGCGGTGAGAGGCGGGGGCCGTGGAGTTCCGTACGGACGCGGCGCCGGTGTGCTCCCTGGAATCCCCCGCGCACGCGGCGCGGTCGCGTGCCCCGAGACGAGGTGATGCTGTCGTGCTGCTCGAAGTGCGGGACCTGCGCGTGGAGTTCCGGACGCGGGACGGGGTCGCGAGGGCTGTCAACGGGGTGAGCTACGAGGTCGACGCGGGGGAGACCCTCGCCGTGCTCGGGGAGTCGGGGTCGGGGAAGTCGGTGACGGCCCAGGCGGTGATGGGGATCCTCGACACGCCTCCCGGCAGGATCACCGGGGGCCGGATCCTCTTCCAGGGGCAGGACCTGCTGAAGCTGAGGGAAGAGGAGCGGCGGAAGATCAGGGGTGCCGGGATGGCCATGATCTTCCAGGACGCCCTGTCGGCCCTCAACCCCGTGCTCTGCGTCGGCGACCAGCTCGGCGAGATGTTCGTCGTGCACCGGGGCATGTCGAGGAAGGACGCCCGGGCCAAGGCCGTCGAGCTGATGGACCGGGTGCGGATCCCGGGGGCGGCGCAGCGGGTGCGGGACTACCCCCATCAGTTCTCCGGCGGCATGCGCCAGCGCATCATGATCGCCATGGCGCTGGCCCTGGAGCCGGCGCTGATCATCGCCGACGAGCCCACCACCGCCCTCGACGTCACCGTGCAGGCGCAGGTCATGGACCTGCTCGCGGAGCTGCGGCGCGAGTACCGGATGGGGCTCATCCTCATCACCCACGACCTGGGGGTCGTGGCGGACGTCGCCGACCGCATCGCCGTGATGTACGCGGGACGGATCGTCGAGTCCGCGCCCGTCCTCGACCTCTACAAGGCGCCCGCCCACCCCTACACCCGGGGCCTGCTGGACTCCGTCCCGCGCCTGGACCGCAAGGGCCGGGAGCTGTACGCCATCAAGGGCCTGCCGCCGAACCTGATGGACGTCCCGCCCGGCTGCGCCTTCCACCCCCGCTGCCCGCTGGCCCGGGACGTCTGCCGCACGGACGAGCCGCCCCTGTACGAGGTCTCCCCCGTCCGGGGCAGCGCCTGCCACTTCTGGAGGGAGTGCCTGCATGGCCCCGAGCAGTGAGCCGATCCTGGAGGTCAGCGGGCTCGTCAAGCACTACCCGCTCACCCGCGGCATCCTCTTCAGGAAGCAGATCGGCGCCGTGAAGGCGGTCGACGGTGTCGACTTCGCCCTCGGTGCGGGCGAGACCCTCGGCATCGTCGGCGAGTCGGGCTGCGGCAAGTCCACGGTCGCCAAGCTGCTGTGCAACCTGGAACGCCCCACCGCCGGATCCGTCCGCTTCAAGGGCGAGGACATCACCCGGCTGTCCGGCCGCGCCCTGAAGGCCGTACGCCGCAACATCCAGATGGTCTTCCAGGACCCGTACACCTCCCTCAACCCCCGCATGACCGTCGGCGACATCGTCGGGGAGCCGTACGACATCCACCCCGAGGCGGCCCCGAAGGGCGACCGGGACCGCCGGGTGCGCGAACTGCTGGACGTGGTCGGCCTCAACCCGGAGTACGTCAACCGCTATCCGCACCAGTTCTCCGGCGGCCAGCGCCAACGCATCGGCATCGCACGCGGGTTGGCGCTGCGCCCGGAGATCATCGTCGCCGACGAACCGGTCTCCGCCCTGGACGTCTCCGTCCAGGCCCAGGTGATCAACCTGCTCGACCGGCTCCAGACCGAGTTCGGGCTCTCCTACGTCTTCATCGCCCACGACCTGTCGATCGTCCGGCACATCTGCGACCGCGTCGGGGTCATGTACCTGGGCCGGATCGTGGAGACCGGCACGGACACCGAGATCTACGAGCACCCCACGCACCCCTACACCCAGGCGCTGCTCTCGGCGGTCCCGGTTCCCGACCCCGAGGCCCGTGACCGGCGCGAGCGGATCATCCTCGGCGGCGACGTGCCCTCACCGGCGAACATCCCCTCCGGCTGCCGCTTTCGCACCCGCTGCTGGAAGGCCCGCGAGCGGTGCGCCGTGGAGGTCCCGGCGCTCGCGGTCCCCCCCTGCTTCCGGGGCGGGGGGCCGGAAGCCCACGACTCCGCCTGCCACTTCGCCGAGGAGCTGCGCGTGGTACCGGCGGAGGGTGTGGCCGGGGAGAACGGCAGCGGGCCGGGATGACATCGCGTCTCCCGGCCCGCTTACGGCACCCGCACGGCCGTACGCTGTTCAGACTCCCTCGTCCGTATATCGGTACCGCTTCCGTGAAGTTGCCTGTGTGTTAACGCGGTTGAGGGGGATATGCGGCGCTATGCCATGCCCAGCGACCGCTTGAGGAAGTCCAGCTGGAGCCGCAGCAGGTTCTCGGCGACCGTCTCCTGCGGGGTCATGTGCGTCACCCCGGACAGGGGCAGCACCTCGTGCTGGCGGCCGGCCGCCAGCAGGGCGGAGGACAGCCGCAGGGAGTGGGCGACCACCACGTTGTCGTCCGCCAGCCCGTGGATGATCATCATCGGCCGGTGCGGCTCGGCCGCGTCGACCAGGCCGTCGTCGCCGACCACCGAGTTGCGGCGGTAGACCTCGGGCCGCTCGTCCGGATCGCCGAGATAGCGCTCCTGGTAATGGGTGTCGTACAGCCTGAGGTCCGTCACCGGCGCGCCGACGACCGCCGCGTGGAAGACGTCCGGGCGGCGCAGCGCGGCGAGCGCCGCGAGGTAGCCGCCGAAGGACCAGCCCCGGATCGCCACCCGGCCCAGGTCGAGCGGGAACCGCTCGGCGAGCGCGTGCAGCGCGGCCACCTGGTCCTCCAGCACGACGGCCGCGATCTCGTCCCGGACCGACTTCTCCCAGGCCGGCGAGCGCCCCGGGGTGCCGCGCCCGTCGGCGACGATCACCGCGAAGCCCTGGTCGGCGAACCACTGCGAGGTCAGATGGGCGTTGTGCGCGGCGACCACCCGCTGGCCGTGCGGGCCGCCGTACGGGTCCAGCAGCACCGGCAGGGGAGTGTCACCGGGGTGGTCCCGTGGCATGAGCACGGCGCACGGAATCCGACGTGCGCCCGCCTCGGTCAGGGTCACCCGGGGGGACAGACCGGGATCCTCGGCGTACGAGCGGACCGTGGCCACCGCTTTGCCGTCCCGCAGCACCCGCACGCGCGCGCCCGGCCGGTCCAGGGCGGCGGAGACGAGCACCGTCACATCCCCCGCTCGCACCGCGGTGTGCACACCGGGCTCCTGCGACACACGTTCCACACCCAGTTCGTTCACGCGGTACACATGAACTTCGCCAATTTCCTTGGCATGTGCCTCCTCTCCCGCGGAGGCGGAAACCAGTACGTCGCTCCCGCCCACGTCCAGCACCGCCCGGATGTGCAACTGACCGCTGGTCAGCGGGCGTTCGCCGACGGCCAGCACCCGGGCGCCGCCCTCGTCCGCGATGCGGACAAGCTGCCCGGAAGGGCTCCAGCAGGGCACTCCAGGGAAAAGTTCCAGCCAAATCGGATCTTCGTCGGCGTGCACCATCCGGGTGGCCCCGGTGTCCGGATCCACGGCCAGGAACAGCTGGCCGCGCTGGTCCCGCGCCTGCACCAGCAGCAGCGGCGCCCCCGCCGCTGACCAGTGCACACGCGCCAGGTACGGGTAGCGGTCGCGGTCCCAGGCGACTTCCGTGCGCTCCCCGTCGAGGCCCAGGACGAACAGGCGCACGTCCGCGTTCGGGGTGCCCGCGGCGGGGTACGCGATGTTGAGTGGCTCACGCTCCGGGTGGGCCGGATCGGCGATCCACCACCGCCTCACCGGCGTGTCGTCCACGCGCGCCACGAGCAGCCGGCGCCCGTCCGGCGCCCACCAGAAGCCCCGCGAACGCCCCATCTCCTCGGCCGCGACGAACTCGGCGAGACCGTAGGAGACCGCCTCCGACTCCGGCTCGGCGAGCGCCCGGTCCTGTTCGCCGTCGGCCGCCACGACCCGCAGCGCACCCCCGGCGACGTACGCGACGTGCCGGCCGTCGGGGGCCGGGCGGGGGTCGATCACCGGGCCCGGGACGCGCAGTTCGCGGGTCGTCCCGGCCCGCAGCTCGGCCGTGAAAAGCCGCCCTGACAAGGCGAAAGACGCCAGCTCCACCGCCGCGTCGGTGGCGTAGCCGACGATCCCGGCCCCGCCCTCCCGGCTGCGCTCGCGGCGCGCCCGCTCCTGCGCCGACAGCTCCTCGGAGGCGCCCGCGAGGAGCGCGCGCGGCTCGGCGGCCGGGCGCTCGGTGCCGTCCGGAAGGTCCAGTACCCACAGGGAGTTGGCCCGGTCGTCGCCGGAGCCGGAGCGCAGGAACGCGACACGCGAACCGTCGGGCGCCACGCTGAACGAACGCGGCGCGCCGAGCGTGAACCGCTGGGTCCGGGCGTGCCGTCGGGGGAAGGAGTCAGCCTCGGTCGTCATAGCCCGACCATATTGGCCATGCGCCCCCTTGTGCGGCCGTGCGCCGAGCGATGCGCGAGTACGGATAGTTATGATCACTACCGCTGTGTGGGTATGAACCTGCTGGCTCCTGCGTGGACTTGGTCAACTGATCCGGATCTGGCGATCTTTGGAGGTGAACCGCCGTGGCACTCTCGATTTCGGCGGTGGTGCTGCTGGCGATCATCGTCTTCCTGCTGATCAAGAAATCGGGGCTGAAGGGCGGGCATGCGCTCATCTGCATGCTGCTCGGCTTCTACCTCGCCTCCTCGACCATCGCCCCCACGATCAGCCAGCTGACGACCAACGTGGCGAGCATGATCGGCAGCATCAAGTTCTGACGGCGGCGCCGGGCGGCTTCCGGCACCGGCTCCCGGCGGCCGCGTGTGCCCGGCCGCGGGCGCGGTGACCTCGTAGGGTGGTCCCATGACGGAACTGCCAGCCCGTCGTCTGCTGCTGGTGCACGCGCACCCGGACGACGAGTCGATCAACAACGGCGCGACCATGGCCCGGTACGCGGCCGAGGGCGTCCACGTGACCCTGGTCACCTGCACCCTCGGCGAGCGCGGCGAGGTCATCCCGGCCGGGCTGCGGCACCTGACCGGCGCCGCGCTGGGCATGCACCGGCGCGGCGAGCTGGCCGACGCCGTCCGCGCGCTCGGGGTGAGCGACGCCCGGCTGCTCGGCGGGGCCGGGCGGTTCGGGGACTCCGGCATGACGGGCCTCGCCGACAACGAGGACCCCGGGTGCTTCTGGCGGGCCGACGTCGACGAGGCCGCAGGCCGGCTCGCCGACGTCATCCTGGAGGTCCGCCCGCAGGTGCTCGTCACCTACGACGACAACGGCGGCTACGGCCACCCGGACCACATCCAGGCCCACCGGGTCGCCATGCGCGCCGTCGAACTGGCGGACGAGCGCGGGCACCGCATCGACAAGGTCTACTGGAACCGCGTCCCGCGCTCCGTCGCCGAGGCCGCCTTCGAACGCCTCCAGGACGAGCTGGCCGCACTGCCGTTCGACAAGAGCGCCTCGGTGGCCGACGTGCCGGGCGTCGTGGACGACGCCCAGGTCACCACCGCCGTCGACGGCACCGCGTACGCCGCCGCCAAGGCCGCCGCGATGCGCGCCCACGCCACCCAGATCGTGGTGGCCGAGCCCTACTTCGCGCTCTCGAACGACCTGGCCCAGCCGCTGTTCACCACCGAGTACTACGAGCTGGTGCGGGGCACGGCCGAGCCCGGCGAGAGCGACCTGTTCGCGGGCGTCGAGGAGGCACGGGCGTGAGCGACAACCAGCCGGGCCCGCTGCTCGCCCAGCCGCTGCAGCGGCCCTCCGCGGGGCGGATCGCCGCCTACCTCGGACTCTTCCTGCTCGGTGCCGCCGTCGGGCTCGCCGGGACCCTCGTCCAGGCCGCCTGGTTCCCCGGCGGACTGCTGCTCGCCCTCGCCGGCGCGGCCGGCCTCTTCCTCGGCGGGGCGTACGCCACCGGCGGCCGGGGCGGCGCCGTGGCACCGGTGGCCGGCTGGATCGTCGCCGTCATCCTGCTCACCACCTCGCGCCCGGAAGGCGACTTCCTGTTCAGTGCCTCGGGCTCCTCCTATCTCTTCCTGCTGGGCGGCATGGTGGTCGCTGTGATCTGCGCCACCCTCGGTGCGGCGCGGCAACCTGGCGGCGGTCCCGCCCGACTTGGCAAGTGACGTACCACTTCGCCGTGCCGCGCACGTGCGAGTCCGGTGTGGGTTTCCTCAGCGGTCATGGGATAAGCGCCAGATGTGGCCAGTATGGTGGTGCGCGCCGCCGAGCCGCCCGCGAGGTCGAACGGGCGGTGGAGCCAACTGGGAGAACCTGCCTTGAGTCGTGAAACTGACACTCCGTCCTCCGGGCCCAACGGGCGCGGCGGAGCCGCATACCCCTCCGGCACGCCGCCGTACGGGACCCCCATGGCTACCGACGACGGTACGGCCGCGGGCCGTTCGGGCGCGCAGCCTGAGGAGAAGAAGACCGAGACCACGCTGACGACCCGGATCCGGATCAACATCCCCGGCTCCCGGCCGATTCCGCCGGTCGTCGTGCGCAAGCCCGTCGGGGACACCGACGGCGCCGGCGAGGACGCGCCCGCCGAAGGCCCGCGCCCCGCGGCCGAGCGGACGGCGACCGCGGAGGCTCCGGCCGAGCCCGGGGGCCCGGCCGGAGAGAAGACCAGCGACTGGTTCGCGCCCCGCAAGTCCTCGGCCCCCAAGAGCGGTCCGGGCGCCGGCGGTACGAACGGGGCCGGGATCCAGACCCGTTCCGGCACCGGCGCCGGAACCGGCGCGCCGGGCGTCCGACCGGGTGGTTCGGGAGCGTCCGGTACGGCCGACGGCACCGGCGCACGCCCCGGCGGCGGGCGTTCCGGCAGCGGGCGTCCCGGCGGCGTCGTCGGCTCCATGACCGCGCCAGGCGCCTCCCGCTCCGGCGGCACGAACGGCAAGGGCCTGCCCGGCGCCACCGGCGGCCCCGTCGCCCCCGGGCACGGCGGCGGCACCGGCTCCTTCGACGTGACCGAGGCGCTGAACGCGGGCCCGCTGGGCAACGGCAACGGCAACCGCTCCGGCCCGTCCGCGAACGCCGAACCCCGCCGCGACGACCTGCCGTACTTCGCGGAGAACGGCGGCCAGGACGCCTACGGCGGCGCGGGCGCCCCCGGGCGCGACGGCTTCGGTACGGGCGCGAGCGGTGCGAACGGGCACGGCGGCGCCAGCGGCCTCGGCGGCCCCAACGGGCCCGGCGGTCCGGGCGGCCCGGCCGGTCCCACCAGCGGCCCGGTCACCGGCGACGGCGCCTTCGCCCCGCCGGCCGGCGGCCCCGGCCGCACGGGCGGCGAAACGTTCGGCAACGCGGCCGGCGACCCCTTCGGCAACGCGGCCGGCGCCTTCGACACCCTCGGCGGCCGGAGCACCCTGCCCCCGCGCAGCGCCCTCGCCGACATCGCCGACCTGGAGGGCCCGGCGGCGCCCGGCGCGCCCGCCGGCGCCGGCCTCGGCCCCGGCGGCGGGCTCAGCGACGACACCGCGATCCTCACCCCGCAGAAGCCGGCCCCCGAACCGGGCACGCCGGGCCACCGCCGCGCCGACAACGTCTCCGGACACACCGTCACCAGCGGCATCCCGGTCGTACCGAACGCCGGCAACGCCCCGTTCGGCGGCACCGGGAACCAGTCCGCCCCGGCGGCCGAGCCGAAGCCCGCCCCCGCGCCCAAGGCCAAGGCCGCGCCGAAGAAGAAGGGCCGCAGCAAGCTGGTGCTGCTCGGCGCCGGCGTGGTCGTCGTCGCGGGCGGTGCCTACGGCGCCGGACTGCTGATGAACCACACCGACGTCCCCAAGGGCACCACGGTCCTCGGCGTCGACATCGGCGGCGGCACCCGCGACGACGCCGTCAAGAAGCTCGACGACGCCTTCGGCGGCCGGGTGGACAAACCGCTGAAGCTCACCGTGGACGGCAAGACGGTGACCCTCACCCCGGAGAACGCCGGGCTCCAGTTCGACTTCCAGGCCACTGTGAGCAAGGCCGCGACCAGCGACTACAACCCGGTCCACGTCATCGGCTCGCTCTTCGGCCAGAAACGTGTCATCGCGCCCGAGATGCCGGTGGACGAGGAGAAGCTCCAGGCCGCGCTGCAGCAGGCGGGCGGCGGCTCCGGCCTCTCGACCGACGGCACCATCCTGTTCGAGGCGGGCAAGGCCGTCGCCGTCTACGGCAGGGCGGGCAAGGGCATCGACGCGGGCCAGTCGACCCAGGCGGTCGAACAGGCCTACCGCCAGGTGGTGGAGACGGGCACCGCCTCCCCGGTCGCCGT
Organism: Streptomyces sp. NPDC104106; assembly: GCF_055584345.1. Lineage (NCBI taxonomy): Bacteria > Bacillati > Actinomycetota > Actinomycetes > Kitasatosporales > Streptomycetaceae > Streptomyces > Streptomyces sp. NPDC104106. The sequence continues at coordinate 320,576 of NZ_JBVJMF010000005.1, read as the reverse complement.
CCCGACGACCACCCGGCAGCCGACGGTGCCGAACGCCGAGGTCGACCGCGAGATGAAGCAGTTCGCGGAGCCGGCGATGTCGGCCAAGGTGACCGTGATGACGGACGCCGCGCACTCGATCGCGATGAGCCCGCAGAAGTCGCTGTGGAAGTTCCTCAGGGTGAAGGCCGTCAACGGCAAGCTGGTCGACAGCCCCGACCTCAGCGCCCTGAAGCAGCTCTACGGCACGACCTTCGACGGTGTGCTCATCACGCGCGCCAACGGTAAGAAGACGCCCGTCACCCCGCAGGAGGTCTACCTTGCCCTGCGCCAGGCGCTGATCAGCAAGACCAACCGGGTCGCGGTCATCTCCACGAACCCGAGCTGACCTCCTCCCACCCGGACGCCCAACGCCTGAAGGCCCGCCCCAGGAGGGGCGGGCCTTCACGGTTCCACACGGTCACGGACCTCCCCCTTGCACTCGGCGCGTTCATGCCACCCAGTGCGCGCCGTGCCGCCAGAGCGGGCCGACACCGGCCGACCCGTCCGGAGCCACCCACGACATGACATCTGTCATGCGCCTCCCAGGACCCGCGACACTGCCGGGCGCGGTGGCCGTTCGACGAGCATGGGGGCATGACAACGACTGCGGCACCGGCCACCACCCCGGTGGTCGGCTTCGACCAGGTGACCAAGACGTACGGCAGTGTGCGGGCCGTGGACGGGCTCTCGCTCACGCTGCACCCCGGCGAGACCGTCGCCCTCCTCGGCCCGAACGGGGCCGGCAAGTCCACCACCCTGGATCTGCTCCTCGGTCTGAAGAACGCCGACAGCGGCACCGTGAGCGTGTTCGGCACCAGCCCACGCGAGGCCATCGTCGCCGGGCGGGTCGGGGCCATGCTGCAGAGCGGCGGTCTGATGGACGAGGTCACCGTCGCCGAGCTGGTGAAGCTCGCCTGCTCGCTGCACCCGAAGTCGTACAAGGCCGCCGATGTGATGGCCCGCGCGGGCATCACGCAGATCGCCGACCGCAAGGTCAACAAGCTCTCCGGCGGCCAGGCCCAGCGCGTCCGCTTCGCCCTGGCCACCGCCGGCGACAGCGACCTGATCATCCTGGACGAGCCGACCACCGGCATGGACGTCTCCGCCCGCCAGGCCTTCTGGGCCACCATGCGCGAACAGGCCGACCAGGGCCGTACGGTCCTCTTCGCCACCCACTACCTCGAAGAGGCCGACGCCATCGCCGACCGCGTCCTCGTGCTGCACCGCGGCCGGCTCCTCGCCGACGGCACCGCCGCCGAGATCAAGGCCAAGGCGGGCGCCCGGCGGATCGCCTTCGACCTGGACGGCGCCATCGACGAGGCCGCCCTGCGCGCCCTGCCCTTCCTGACCTCCGTCGACGTGTCGGGCCAGACCGTGCGCATCCAGTCGTCCGACGCCGACGCCACCGTGCACGCCCTGTACGGCCTCGGCGTCTACCCCCGCAACCTCGAAGTCGCCGGCCTCGGTCTGGAGCAGGCCTTCGTCGCCATCACGGAGGCCGAGGAGGCCAAGCAGTCATGAACGCCCTGATCAAGCTCGAACTGACCCGCGCCTTCCGCAACAAGAAGTTCCTCTTCTTCTCGGTGCTCTACCCCGCGATCCTCTTCCTGATCATCGCGGGCAACGCCAAGGACTCCACCAGGGTCGACGGCACGGGCATGACGATCGCGACGTACATGATGGTCTCCATGGCCTCCTTCGGCGCCCTGACCGCCGTGCTGATGGGCAACAGCGAGCGCATCGCCAAGGAGCGCGAGAGCGGCTGGGTGCGGCAGCTGCGGCTGACCCCGCTGCCCGGGCGCGGCTACGTCCTCGCCAAGACCGCCGGCGCCGCCGTGGTGAGCCTGCCGTCCATCGTCGTCGTCTTCGCCGTCGCGGCCGCCGTCAAGCACGTACGCCTGGACGCCTGGCAGTGGCTCGCCCTCACCGGCATCATCTGGGCCGGCAGCCTGGTCTTCGCCGCGCTCGGCGTCGCCATCGGCTACGTCGCCTCCGGGGACGCCGTCCGCCCGATCACGATGATCGTCTACTTCGGTCTGTCGATCCTGGGCGGCCTGTGGATGCCGACCACCACCTTCCCGCAGTTCCTCCAGGACATCGCGAAGTGGCTGCCCACGCACGCGTACGCTGCCCTCGGGCGGGCGATCGAGCAGAGCCAGGCTCCGCACGCGACGGACATCGCCGTCCTCGCCGTCTACTTCGTGCTGTTCGCGGGCGGTGCGGCCTGGCTGTACCGGAAGGACACGCTGAAGGCGTGAGCACCATGACGGATGACCAGACGGGCGGCGCCTGGCAGGACACGGCCATGGGCCGGCCGCCCCGCAACCGGCGCGAGCTGAGGGTCAAACTGCTCTGGATCGGCGTGTGGCTGGTCTTCCTCAGCTCGCCGGTGGGCGACCTCGCCGGCGGTCACCACACCACGGGCGCCACCGTCGCCGGCGCCCTCGGCCTCGCCGCGTTCGTCGGCGCGTACCTCTCGCTGGTCTTCCGCCGCATGGGAAAGCCCTTCTCGCCGCGCGTGACCGTCTCGCTGATCGCGGTCCTCGGCGTCCTCGCCCCCGTCCTGGCCTACGGCCTCGGCAGCGCCTGGCTCGGGCTGTTCGTCTACGTCTCGGTGGCCTGCGGTGCGACCCTGCCGCTGCGGGCGGCGTACTGGGCGATCCCGGCGACGGGCGCGGTGATGTACCTCGTGGGCCTGCACTCCGACGAGAAGGAGGCCCGCGGGCTGTTTCTGCTGGTGGTCCTCATCGGGTTCGCCATGACCGGCGTGGGCCAGCTCATCCGTACCACCATCGAGTTGCGCAAGGCGCGGGCCACCGTCGCGCAGCTCGCCGCCAACGAGGAGCGGCTGCGCCTCGCCCGCGACCTGCACGACCTGCTCGGCCACTCCCTGTCCCTGATCACGCTGAAGAGCGAGCTGGCCGGCCGGATGCTGCCCGGCCACCCGGACAAGGCGGCCCAGCAGGTCGCCGACATCGAGCAGGTCAGCCGGCAGGCGCTGGTCGACGTCCGCGAGGCCGTCACCGGCTACCGGCGCCCCCGGCTCGCCGCCGAACTCGCCGGCACCCAGGTCGCCCTGAGCGCGGCCGGCATCTCCGCGGACATGCCCGCCGAACCCGGCCTCGCCGGAGTCCAGGAGGAGTCCGAGGCCGCGCTCGCCTGGGCGCTGCGCGAGGCGGTCACCAACGTGGTCCGGCACAGCGGCGCCGACCGCTGCCTGGTCCGGTTCACCCACCGCCAGACCCTCGACGGCCCGGTCCTCGAACTCTGCGTCGAGGACAACGGAGCCGGCGGCGTCGGCAGTGCCCCGGGCAACGGCCTGACCGGACTGACGGAGCGGCTGGAGAAGGTCGGCGGCACCTTGGAGGCGAGCTGGATCAAGCACGGATTCCGCCTGGTCGCCCGTGTCCCCACGGCCCCGCCGGGGCACGTAGGATCCGGGGCATGACGCGCACGATCAAGGTCCTGCTGGCCGAGGACCAGTCGATGGTCCGCGAGGCGCTGGCCGCGTTGCTCGGTCTGGAGGAGGACATCGAGGTCGTCGCCCAGGTCGCGCGCGGCGACCAGGTGCTGGCCGCCGTCGGCGCGCACGACGTGGACGTGGCCCTGCTCGACATCGAGATGCCCGGCTGCACCGGCATCGAGGCGGCCGCCCGGGTGCACCGGGAGTTTCCGCACGTCAAACTGGTCGTCCTGACCACCTTCGGCCGGCCCGGCTATCTGCGCAGCGCCATGGAGGCGGGTGCCGACGCCTTCCTCGTCAAGGACGCCCCGGCCGCCCAGCTCGCCGAGGCGGTCCGCAAGGTACTCGCCGGCGAGCGGGTCATCGACCCCACCCTGGCCGCCGCCGCGCTCGCCGAGGGCGCCAACCCCCTCACCGAGCGCGAGCGCGAGGTGCTGCGCGCGGCGGCCGACGGCGCGACCAACGCCGAACTGGCCGGGGCCCTCCACCTCTCCCAGGGCACGGTCCGCAACTACCTCTCGACGGCCATCCAGAAGCTGGCGGTCCGCAACCGGGCGGAGGCGGTGCGGACGGCCCGCGAGAAGGGGTGGCTCTGACACGTCAGTTGAGCATCGCGCGGGCGGTGTGCGCCTCCCGGCGCACCGTGCGGGCGATGGACTCGTCGACGACCTCGATCAGGTCGGCGTAGGCGTCCAGTTCCTCCGCGCCGGAGACGAACTCCCCGCGCCGCACCAGTAGTTGGCCCCGCTCGTAGCGCAGCCGCGCCGGATGCGAGGGCACCAGCAGCGCCAGCTCGACGGCGCACAGCGCCACGTCCGACCGCTCGGGCCGGGCCGCGGCCCACGCCCGGATGTTGTTGAGGATCCGCTGGACGACCTCCAGCGGCGCCGCGGGCTGGAGCATGGCGGGGTCCAGCGGCGCTCCCGTGGCCCCGACCACGAGCAGCTCGGCGTCGGCCCCGGTCAGCACCTGGCCGCCGTCGAAGGGGTCGGCCAGCACCTGCTCCTGCGCCGGGCCGAACCCCACCACGAAGTGGCCCGGCAGCGCGACCCCGTACGCCGGGGCCCCGGCCCGCCGGGCGACCTCCAGCCACACCACCGACAGCAGGATGGGCAGCCCGCGCCGCCGCCGCAGCACCTCGTGCAGCAGGGAGGACTCCAGCCGCTGGTAGTCGCCGGGGGTGCCGTGGAACGCGTAGCGCTCGCCCAGCAGCCGTCGTACGGCCTCCGCCCACGCGCGCGGGCCGCCCGGCCGGTACGGCAGCTCGCCGGCCAGCCGGTCCAGTTCCAGCTGCGCGGCGTCGATCCCGGCCTCGTCCAGCGAGCCGTCCGCCGCGGCACCGATCAGCAGGCACAGCGCGGACAGGTCCCCTCGCTCGGCGCGCGCCTCCTCGGCGAACCTCCGGCGCAGCTCGGCGGCCCGCTCCGGCGAGGGCGGATGCGGCGGCGGGAGGTGCGGATGGCGCATGACGGGCTCAGACCTCCTCGGCCGGCTCTTCCGGCGCCCGGTAGTGGTGGTAGGCGTGGTGCGGGGCGAAGCCCAGCGCCGTGTACAGGGCGCGTGCGCCCTCGTTGTCCGCCTCGACCTGGAGCCAGGCCGCCGACGCGCCCTCGTCCAGCGCCCGCCGGGCCAGCGCGGCCATCACCTCCGTGGCGAGCCCCCGGCGGCGCCGGGCGGGGTCCACCTCGACGGCGGCGAACCCGGCCCACCGCCCGTCCACGACACACCGCCCGATCGCCGCGGGCGGCGCGCCCGCGGCGCCGGGCACGGTCGCGAACCACACCGACGGGCCTGCCCCACTTTCGGTTTCGCTCAAGCGGGGGGACCCGCAGCTCAGCACCCGCAGGGCCACCTCGCTCACCCCCTTGCGCCGGTACCTGGCCAGCCACGCCTCGTCCGCCTCGCGGGCCAGGGCCACGCCCGCGCCCTCGGCCCGGTCCGCGACCGGTGCCAGGGCACCGGTCCACACCTCCGCGGTCACCTCGCGCACCCAGCCCCGCCGCTCCAGCTCCGCGCACAGCATCTCCTGCGTGCCCTCGGCGCCGGTGGCGGTCTGGACGTACGCGGGCAGACCGCGCTCGCCGTACCAGCGTCGTACGGCCGCCAGGGCCGCGTCGAGGGGGAGTCCGGGATCGCCGAGCGGCAGCACGCTGTTGGCCCTCCGCGTGAATCCGGAGGCCGCCCGCAGCTCCCACTCGCCCAGCCGCTCGCTCTCCACCGGCCGCCAGCCGCGTGAGACGACGCGCGCCAGCTCCTCGTAGGAGGCCGCGGGCCCCCGGCGGCGGGCGGGAGCCGCCGGCACGACCTTGCCGGCTACCAGGATGTCTTCCGGGATGCGGACACTTTCTCCGTTCCGCCGTGTGATCATGAGCACGCCATTGGTCCATGATGTGAGAACACCCACCGTGTCGGTGAACTTCTCCGATGTCGCTCCAGGTGCTTCCAAGCACCGCACGGACACGCGTTTGCCCACGTCAGCAGGGGTAATGCGGACCACCAGACGTCCTGCCGCCGAGATTTCCACCGGTCAGTTCACCCCTCCTGTTCGGATCATGCTCCGGAACGGAGATACTAGGGGCGGGCATCGACGACGCCGCGCTCCCGCGCGCCAGGCGGCGGAGCCTGAGGAGGCCCGCCAGCGCCCTATGGAGGAGGAACGACAGCGTGACCTACGTCATCGCGCAGCCTTGTGTCGATCTCAAGGACAAGGCGTGCATCGAGGAGTGCCCGGTCGACTGCATTTACGAGGGCTCCCGGTCCTTGTACATCCATCCGGACGAATGCGTCGACTGTGGTGCCTGTGAACCGGTCTGCCCGGTCGAGGCGATCTTCTACGAGGACGACGTCCCGGAGGAGTGGAAGGACTACTACAAGGCCAATGTCGAGTTCTTCGACGACCTGGGCTCGCCCGGCGGCGCCAGCAAGCTGGGGCTGATCGAGCGCGACCACCCCTTCGTCGCCGCGCTGCCGCCGCAGAACAGCGAACACTGATCCGCTAGCGGCCGGTAACGCGCAGCCTCGGTCCCGTACGGCCTCGATCGCCTTCGATCACCGCCGGACGGGACCGAGGCGTTTGCCGTACCGGACGTGCACGTACGAAAGCGAGCCCCCGACCGTGTCCGCAGTCTCCGACCGCCTTCCTGTCTTCCCCTGGGACAAGCTGGAGCCGTACAAGAAGACGGCCGCCGCACACCCCGGCGGGATCGTCGACCTCTCCGTGGGCACCCCGGTCGACCCGGTGCCCGAGCTGATCCAGAAGGCCCTGATCGACGCGGCCGACTCCCCGGGCTACCCGACCGTGTGGGGCACGCCGGCGCTGCGCGACGCGATCACCGGCTGGCTGGAGCGCCGTCTCGGCGCCCGCGACCTCACCCACCGCCATGTCCTGCCGGTGGTCGGCTCCAAGGAGCTGGTGGCCTGGCTGCCGACCCAGCTGGGCCTCGGCCCCGGCGACACGGTGGCCTACCCGCGCCTCGCCTACCCGACGTACGAGGTGGGCGCCCGCCTCGCCCGCGCGGAGCACGAGGTCTACGAGGATCCCCGCGACCTGGACCCCTGCGGCCTGAAGCTCCTCTGGCTGAACTCGCCGTCGAACCCGACCGGCAGGGTGCTGTCCAAGGAGGACCTGACGAGCATCGTCGCCTGGGCCCGCGCCCACGGCGTCCTCGTCGTCTCCGACGAGTGCTACCTGGAGCTGGGCTGGGAGGCCGACCCGGTCTCGGTGCTGCACCCGGACGTCAACGGCGGCTCGTACGACGGCGTCGTGGCCGTCCACTCCCTGTCCAAGCGCTCCAACCTGGCGGGCTACCGCGCGGCCTTCGTCGCCGGCGACCCGGCCGTCCTCGGCCCGCTGCTGGAGATCCGCAAGCACGGCGGCATGATGACCTCGGCGCCGACCCAGGCGGCCGTGGTGGCAGCCCTCGGCGACGACGCCCACGTCCGCGAGCAGCGCGAGCGCTACGCCGCCCGCCGCGCGGCCCTGCGCACCGCCCTGCTCGGCCACGGCTTCCGCATCGAGCACAGTGAGGCCAGCCTCTACCTGTGGGCCACCAGGGACGAGTCCTGCTGGGACACCGTCGCCCACCTGGCCGGCCTCGGCATCCTCGTGGCGCCGGGCGACTTCTACGGCGAGGCGGGCGCGACGTTCGTCAGGGTGGCCTTCACGGCGACGGACGAACGGGTCCGGGCGGCGGTGGAGCGCCTGAAGGGCCAGGCCTGACACACACAGCGACGGGGCCCGGGAAACGCCCCGGACCCCGTCGTCGTGACGCCGTCGGCTCAGCTCAGCGGCAGCCCCTGCACCGGCAGGTTGGTCGCCGGCAGCGCGCCGCCCTTCGTCGCACCGGACGCGGCGTCCCCGAGGACGTGCCCCGCCGTCCCGGCCACGCTGCCCGCGGCCTGCTGCGCCACCGGCGCCGTCTTGCGCAGGGCGCCGCCGCCGGTCTGGCCGGCGGCCGGAACGGTCGTCCCGACCACCCTGCCGCCCGCGTTGCCCGCGAGCGTGGTGACGTTCTGCGCGGCGGCGTCGGCGGTGTTGGCGGCGTGCGAGGCGTCCAGGGCGGTCAGGCCGCCCACGTTCGGGGCCGCCGCGGGCTCGTTCGGGGCCGCATTGGCGGAGCCGGCCGCACCGACCCCGGCTGCCGCTCCCGCTGCGACGAGCAGCGCGGTACGGGCGATCCGGCGGGTCAGAGGGAGGGACATGATGCTCCATTCGACGGAAGAGAACGGTGTGGGTCCGGGCCCGTCCGGGCTCGGACGCCGTGACTACCGCTCGAAGCCCGCGAAGGTTGCGGACGCCCCAGGTAACGAATGGATAACGCATCGCATTATCGGGTGTGGATAAAAACGGGCAAAAGAGCGTCCGCCGGACACCCCGCAGAATCCTTACCGCCCTTGATTTCCAAGGGTTTCCGAGAGCGGCACGGGGCCGGCCCGCCCGCTGCGGCGCGCCGCGGCCGCGCAACCCTCCGGAGTGACCGCCCGTACTACTGTCCGGTCACGATCCGGACGACCCCCGCGGACTGCTCCGCGCCGCCGGCCCCGCCCGACGCGACCGGCTTCCACCGGCTGCCGGTGCTCCCGGCGTCCCACTCGCGCCCCGCGTACGACACCCGCTGGACGTGCAGCGCCGAGGAGTTCGCGACCGCCCACTGGGCCAGCTGCCAGCCCCGCTCGCGCTCGTCGTACCCGCCGGCGTCCGTGCGCGCGCCCTGGGGCACCGGAACGGTCACCGTCCGCCCCTGCGCGGTCGCGGTCACACTCGGCGACGGCGACGGCGAGGGCACCGGCACGCCGCCCACCTCCGCACCGGTCTCCTGCAACGCGTCGCGCCCGAAGTCCCGTACCAGCGCGCTGCGTACGGCGTCCGGGCCGGTTGCGGAGACCCCCGCCTGCGGGCGGCCGTCGCAGGTCAGCGTGGCCGCCGCGGTTCCGGTCAGCGCCGCCGCCAGCAGCGTGGCGTCCGGCTCGTGCTTGGCGTACGCCTCCGGGTAGCCGCTGCGCTGCACCTGCTGGGCCGCGTCGGTCAGCGGCAGTTCGGCGTAGCCCGGCACCCTCGCCAGGTGCGCGTAGAAGATGCCCGCCGCGTAGGCCGGGTCCATGATCTGCTCCTGGCTGCCCCAGCCCTGCGAGGGCCGCTGCTGGAACAGGCCCAGCGAATCGCGGTCGCCGTGCTCGATGTTGCGCAGGCCCGACTCCTGCAGGGCCGTGGCGAGCGCGATCGTCACGGCCCGCACGGGCATGTGGCGCCCGGTGCCGACGGCCGCGATCGTCGCCGCGTTCTGCGCCTGCTCCGGCGTGAACTCGTACGACGCCCCGGCGCCGTCGGCCGACACCACCGTGCAGCCGCGCGCTCCGCCGCCTCCGGTGACGTACTGCACCACGAGATAGGCGGCGACGCCGCACAGGACCAACAGGGCCGCCGAGAAACGGAAAAGGCGGCCGCGACGCTTGGGAGAGGTGGGGGACGGCTCTGGCACGCGTACAAGGTACTGGAGCGGCGCCGGGGCCCTGTGAGGGGTCAACGGAGAGCGCTTGCACACCCGTTCCCGGCAGGTCCCGCGTTAGGGTCGGGGCATGGCCGACACCTCCCTTGACCTCACGCTCGACGCCGCCGCGCTCACCGCGCGGCTCGTGGACCTCCCCTCCGTCAGCGGCACCGAGAAGCCCCTCGCGGACGCGATCGAGACCGCGCTGCGGGCCCTGCCGCACCTGACGGTGGACCGCCACGGCAACAACGTGATCGCCCGTACGCGTCTGGGCCGCTCCGAGCGCGTCATCCTGGCCGGCCACATCGACACCGTGCCCATCGCGGACAACGTCCCCTCCCGGCTGGACGAGAACGGCGTGCTGTGGGGCTGCGGCACCTGCGACATGAAGTCCGGCGTGGCGGTGCAGCTGCGCATCGCGGCCACGGTCCCCGCTCCCAACCGCGACCTGACCTTCGTCTTCTACGACAACGAGGAGGTCGAGGCCGAGCGCAACGGCCTGGGGCACGTCGCCGAGGCCCATCCGGAGTGGCTCGCAGGCGACTTCGCGGTCCTGCTGGAGCCGTCCGACGGCCAGGTCGAGGGCGGCTGCCAGGGCACCCTGCGGATGCTGCTGAAGACCACGGGCGAGCGTGCGCACTCGGCGCGCTCCTGGATGGGATCCAACGCCATCCACGCGGCGGCCCCGATCCTGGCCCGCCTGGCCGCGTACGAGCCGCGCCACCCGGTCATCGACGGCCTGGAGTACCGCGAGGGCCTGAACGCCGTCCGTATCGGCGGCGGGGTCGCCGGCAACGTCATCCCCGACGAGTGCGTGGTGACCGTCAACTTCCGCTACGCCCCCGACCGCACCGAGGAGGAGGCGATCGCGCACGTCCGCGAGGTCTTCGCCGACTGCGGGGTGACGGAGTTCGTGGTCGACGACCACAGCGGCGGCGCGCTGCCCGGCCTGTCCCACCCGGCCGCGGCGGCCTTCATGGAGGCGGTCGGCGGCACCCCGCGGCCCAAGTACGGCTGGACGGACGTCTCCCGCTTCGCCGCGCTCGGCATCCCCGCCGTCAACTACGGCCCGGGCAACCCGCTCCTGGCGCACAAGCGGGACGAGCGGGTGGAGACGGCCACGGTCCTCGCGGGCGAGGAGCGGCTGCGGGCGTGGCTCACGGCGTGACGGCCGGGCGGGCGCCCGGTACCGGCGCTGCGCACCGGACATCGTGACGTCCCCCCTCCGTAACCCGCGGCGATCTAGTCTGAGATCGAACTACCCGCAAGCGGAGGGAGCGCACATGGCTACCGGCAACCCCGAGGGAAAGAAGATCCCGCCGGACGAGCAGCGCATGGGTCCCGTCCTCCGGCGGCGCGGACAGGTGATCGCCGGCACGACCGACCAGCGGCTGCTGGACGAGCGCGCCCCCACGGACTGGGTGCACACCGACCCCTGGCGGGTCCTGCGGATCCAGTCGGAGTTCATCGAGGGCTTCGGTGCGCTCGCCGAACTCCCGTCCGCCATCAGCGTGTTCGGCTCGGCGCGCACGCCGGAGGGCTCCCCGGAGTACGACGCGGGCGTCCGGCTCGGCCGGGGCCTGGTGGAGGCGGGCTGGGCGGTGATCACCGGCGGCGGCCCGGGCGCGATGGAGGCGGCCAACCGGGGCGCCAGCGAGGCGGGCGGCATCTCGGTCGGCCTGGGCATCGAGCTGCCCTTCGAACAGGGCCTGAACCCGTACGTCGACATCGGCCTGAACTTCCGCTACTTCTTCGTCCGGAAGATGATGTTCGTCAAGTACGCGCAGGGCTTCGTGGTCCTGCCCGGCGGCCTCGGCACCCTCGACGAACTCTTCGAGGCCCTGACCCTGGTCCAGACGCAGAAGGTCACCCGTTTCCCGATCGTCCTCTTCGGCAGCGAGTACTGGGGCGGCCTGGTCGACTGGCTGAAGGACACCCTGGTCGCCCAGGGCAAGGCCGCGGAGAAGGACCTCCTGCTCTTCCACGTCACGGACGAGGTGGAGGAGGCGGTGGCCCTGGTCTCCAAGGAAGCGGCCCGCTGACGCCGGGCGCGCGCCGGCGGCGCGGTCAGGCCAGGCCGCGCCGCGCCACCGCCGGGGGACGGTGGCCGGCGATGGCCGCGACCATGTCCAGGACCTGCCGCGTCTGGTCCACCTCGTGCACCCGGTACACCTGCGCGCCCAGCCACGCCGACACCGCGGTCGTCGCCAGCGTGCCGATCAGCCGTTCCTTGACCGGGCGGTCCAGGCACTCGCCCACGAAGTCCTTGTTGGACAGGGAGACCAGCACCGGCCAGCCCGCCTCGACCATCTCCGGCAGCCGCCGCGTCGCCTCCAGGCTGTGGCGCGTGTTCTTGCCGAAGTCGTGCCCGGGATCGATCAGCACCGACTCCCGGGGCACGCCCAGCGACACCGCCCGTTCGGCCAGCCCGACCGTCACCTCGAGGATGTCGGCCATGACGTCGTCGTACGTCACCCGGTGCGGGCGGGTGCGCGGCTGGACGCCGCCCGCGTGCGTGCACACCAGCCCCGCCTTGTACCGCGCCGCGACCTCCGCCAGCGCGGGGTCGACCCCGCCCCAGGCGTCGTTCAGCAGGTCCGCGCCCGCCTCGCACACCGCCTCGCCGACCTCGGCCCGCCAGGTGTCCACGCTGATGATCACGTCCGGGAAGCGCCGCCGCACCTCCGCCACGAAGCCGACCGTCCGCCGGGCCTCCTCCTCGGCCGTGACCTCCTCGCCCGGCCCCGCTTTCACCCCGCCGATGTCGATGATCGCGGCGCCCTCGGCCACCGCCTGCTCCACGCGCGCGAGGGCGGGCTCGTCACGGAAGGTGGCCCCCTGGTCGTAGAAGGAGTCGGGGGTCCGGTTCACGATCGCCATGATCACCGGCTCGTGGGGCCCGAATTCCCGCTTGCCCAGCCTGAGCATCTGCTGTGACCTCTCCTCGTGCGTTCCGCAGTACGGCCGCCTGCGACCCTAACTGGCACACTCGCATGGCACGATCGGAGCCTGACAGTTTCAGCGTCCGGCGGCGGCTTCGGTGTCCGTCCGGCAGAGAGCGTGGGGACCCTGGCGATGGTGATGTTCTTGTTCCTGGTCGTCGCGCTGGCCGTCGTGGTCGCCGCGGTGACCCTCGCCGTGGTGGGCGGCGGCGAGAGCGGCCCGCTGCCCGAGGTGGCGCCGGAGCGGCTCCAGGACCCGCTGCCCGCGGACCGCCCGGTGGCCCGCGCCGACGTCGAGAGCCTGCGCTTCCCGCTCGTCCCGCGCGGCTACCGCATGGCGGACGTCGACGACGCCCTCGGCCGCCTCGCGGCCGAACTCGCCGAGCGGGACGCCCGGATCTCCGACCTGGAGTCGGCGCTGGCCGGTGCCAGAGCCGCGGCGGCCCACGTCCACCTGGACAAGCCCGACCGCCCGGAGGACCAGCGATGAGCGACCGAGCCGCCCTCGCCGGACCCGACGGCGCCCTGCGCTGCCCGTGGGCCCTGTCCACCGACGACTACGTCGCGTACCACGACGAGGAGTGGGGCCGCCCGGTCCACGGCGACGACGCCCTCTTCGAGCGGATCAGCCTGGAGGCCTTCCAGTCCGGCCTGTCCTGGATCACGATCCTGCGCCGCCGCCCTGGCTTCCGCGCGGCCTTCGCCGGCTTCCGCATCGAGAAGGTCGCCGCCTTCACGGACGACGACCGCGAGCGCCTGCTGGCGGACGCGGGCATCATCCGCAACCGCGCCAAGATCGATGCCACGCTCGCCAACGCGCGCGTGCTCGCCGACTGGGCGGAGGGCGAGCTGGACGAGCTGATCTGGTCCCACGCCCCGGACCCGGCCGGCCGCGCCGCCCCGAAGACGCTCTCCGACGTCCCGGCCGTCACCCCGGAGTCCACGGCCCTGTCCAAGGCCCTGAAGAGGCGGGGCCTGAGATTCGTGGGCCCGACGACGGCGTACGCGCTGATGCAGGCGTGCGGGCTGGTGAACGACCACCTGGAGACCTGCGTGAGCCGTACGAGGCCGCCCGCCCGCTGACCGCTCACCGGCCCAGGTACTTCGGCTTCTCCTTGTCGACGAAGGCCCGCACGGCGATCGCGTGGTCCTCGGACTGCCCCGCCCGCGCCTGCAGCTCGTCCTCCTTCTCCAGCGTCTGCGCCAGCGAGTGCGACAGCCCGAACGCCACCGCCTCCTTGAGCGCCGCGTACGCCACCGTCGGTCCCTCGGCCAGCGCCCGCGCCACCTTCCGGGCCTCGGCGCCCAGCTCGGCGGAGGGGACGACCCGGTTGGCGATGCCCAGCTGAAGGGCGTCCTGCGCGCTGATGGTGCGCGGGAAGAGCAGCAGGTCGGTGGCGCGGCTCGGGCCGATCACCCGCGGCAGGGTCCAGGAGACGCCGGAGTCGGCGGTCAGCGCGACGCCCGCGAAGGAGGTGTTGAAGGAGGCCGTGTCGGCGACCAGCCGGTAGTCCGCCGCGAGCGCGAAGCCGAGACCGGCGCCGGCCGCGACGCCGTTCACCGCGGCGACGACGGGCTTCGGCGCCCCGGCGAGCGCGGCCACGATCGGGTTGTAGTGCTCCTTGACCGTGCTCATCGTCTGCCCGGACCCGCTCTCGCGGTCGGCCGCGAGCAGCCCGATGTGCTCCTTGAGGTCCTGGCCCACGCAGAACGCCCGGTCCCCGGCCGCGGTCAGCAGGATCGCCCGTACGGCGGTGTCCCGGGCCGCGGCCTGCGCCGCCTCCCGCAGCGCCACCTTCGTCGCGATGTTCAGCGCGTTCATGGCCTCGGGGCGGTTCAGCGTGATCGTCGCGAGTCCGTCGCTCACCTCGTAGAGCACGGTGTCGGCCATGGGGCATCCCCTCCGGTGTCGCGGGTGACGTACCGCTCAGTACGTCCGTGTACGAAGCACAGCATGGCGGAGATCACCGGCCAAGGGCCGGAGCGGACGTGTGACCTGCGTCAAAGAAAACCGGAGCGGAGTCGGCGGGCGGATGTCCGTGCGGTGGCGAAGTATCGCAGCCACATCCCCGAATTGGGTGGTTTTGCTCGCGCGCGTTGCCCAAGCGATGCCGACCGATGTTGGTCATCGGGTCCTGCGATGCGGGATAATGGCTGGGAAGCAATGTGTTCGATGCCGGTGTCGCGTGTCCGATCCCGGGCCGCGGATGCCCTCCGGGCTGTCGGCAGACGATGAGCTGGTTTCAGGAAGGGGAACGAGCATGGCGGCCATGAAGCCGCGGACGGGTGATGGCCCGCTCGAGGTGACCAAGGAGGGGCGGGGCATCGTCATGCGCGTTCCGCTCGAAGGCGGCGGTCGGCTCGTCGTCGAGCTGACCCCTGACGAGGCCAAGGCGCTCGGTGAGGCCCTGGAGAAGGTCACCGTCTGACGCGAACAGCGATCTTGTCCTTACGTCTGCCCCGGCATCGTACGTGCTGCCGGGGCAGACGCGTACCCGGCCCTGGCGGCGCACGGTCTCACCTCTTGACGGCGCACAGCAGCCCGTCGCCCACCGGCAGCAGCGAGGACACCAGCTCCTGGCTCTCGCGCACCGAACGCAGCAGCTCGCGCAGCCGCAGCACCTCCGTCGGCTGCGGCCCCGAGTCGACCGTGCGTCCGCTCGCGAAGACGCCCTCGAAGACCACCAGACCGCCCGGCCGCAGCAGGCGCAACGATTCAGCGAGATAGTCGGAGTACTCCTGGCGGTCGCCGTCGCAGAAGACGAGGTCGTAGCCCGCGTCCGCGAGCCGGGGCAGGACGTCCAGGGCGCGGCCCGGGATGAACCGGGCCCGGTTGCTGGCGAAGCCGCAGGCGCGGAAGGCCTGCCGGGCGAACTGCTGGTGGTCCGGCTCGGGGTCGACCGTGGTGAGCACCCCGTCCGGGCGCATGCCGTGCAGCAGATGGATTCCGGACACCCCGCAGCCCGTGCCGATCTCGGCGACGGCCTTGGCGTCCACGGAGGCGGCGAGCAGTCGCAGCGCGGCGCCCGTGCCGGGCGACACCGAGCGCAGCCCTGCTTCACGGGCCCGGTCACGGGCCCAGAGCAGCGCTTCGTCCTCGGCGACGTAGGCGTCGGCGAACGCCCAGCTCGTCTGCCGGTTGCCGGTAATGACCCTCTCCTGTCCCCGTGGTTGCCTGGGCGTGACTGTATCCGTTGGCGGCGGGAACCCGCAGATGGGACCGGACGTTTGAGGGGGTGGGACGGTGGCCGGATGCGCGACGGGGGGGTATGAGGTGGAGCAGGGCACCGAGCAACTGCTGACGCAGCGGCATGAGCCGTATCAGCAAGTATCAAATTCTCGTAAAACCGCTTATCCGGAGCTAACGGGCGAGGTGGCTATGGTAGGGGCTCCACTGGACACCACCAGAGCCGACAGGGGAGGTGCGGCTGCGCCCGGAGACCGGGGCGGAGTGCTGCGGCGCTTCCTCGGGTCGGCGGGCAGGCCGAAATCCGTGACCGACACCGCTGCTGACCACCACGCCGGTCTCGCCGCAGGCGAGACCCAGACCGCGACCTTCTCCACCGACGCGGACGGGCAGGCGTGGACTCCGCCCACGTGGGAGGAGATCGTCAGCACGCACAGCGCCCGGGTCTACCGCCTGGCCTACCGCCTGACGGGCAACCAGCACGACGCCGAGGACCTCACCCAGGAGGTCTTCGTCCGCGTCTTCCGCTCCCTGTCGACGTACTCGCCGGGCACGTTCGAGGGCTGGCTGCACCGCATCACCACCAACCTCTTCCTGGACATGGTCCGGCGCAAGCAGCGCATCCGCTTCGACGCCCTCGGCGAGGACGCGGCCGAGCGCCTGGCCAGCCGTGAGCCCACCCCGCAGCAGCTCTTCAACGACGCGCACTTCGACGCCGACGTCCAGCAGGCCCTCGACACCCTGGCGCCCGAGTTCCGCGCCGCCGTCGTCCTGTGCGACATCGAGGGGCTGTCGTACGAGGAGATCGCCGCGACCCTCGGCGTCAAGCTGGGCACGGTCCGCTCCCGGATCCACCGCGGCCGCTCCCAGCTCCGCAAGGCCCTCGCGCACCGCTCCCCGGAGGCCCGCGCGGCCGAGCGGCGCTCCTTCCTGACCCGTGTCCCCGCTCTGAGGGGAGGGGGCGCGACCGCGTGAGTGGATCCCGGCCGAAACCTGCGGCGAAGGCGCACCTCGCAGAGCAGCACCTGGGAGACCGACTCTCCGCCCTGGTGGACGGAGAGCTCGGTCATGAGTCGCGTGAGCGGGTCCTCGCGCACCTGGCCACGTGTGCCCGGTGCAAGGCGGAGGCCGACGCCCAGCGCCGACTGAAGAGCGTGTTCGCGCAGGCGGCCCCGCCCCCGCCCTCGGCGAGCCTGCTGGCCCGCCTCCAGCGCCTGCCCGGCGGTGACCTGGACGACGGCGCGCCCCCGCCCGGGGACGGCCTGTTCGGACGGGACGCGCGGGAGCAGCCCGGGGGAAGAGCCGGCGGTCCCGGCACGACCGCCCTGTCCGGCGTCTCCGGGATCCCGGGCGTCTTCGGATCACGCCGTGGTGAGCGCTTCGCGTTCGGCTACGTTCCGGTCCGGCAAGACGAGCACGATACGGCCCCCTCCACGCCCGTGGTCCCCGCGGCCCACGAGCGCGGCTTCCGCGTCCATCCCGTCGGCCGTCCCGTCGACGGGCGCGGTGCCACCCGCGGTCTGCGGTTCGCGGTCGCCGCCGCCGGCGCGGTGTCCCTGGCCGCGGTCGCCCTGGGCGGCGTGACCACCGCGCTGCCCGGCGACACGACCGCGGACGCCCGCGGCGGTGCGGGCAGCGTCGTCCCGGCCCGCTCGGCCGGCTCGGGCGCGGGCGCCGCCACGCCCGAGAGCCAGCGCCGCCGCGCGACCGCGCCCCTGGCCGTCCAGGGGGGCGCGCTGCTCGGCCAGACGTCGGTGGCCCCGACCTCGATCTCCGCACCCCTGGTGCCCGGAGTGCCGGCCGCCGTCCCCGGGCCGGGCGGCACGGTGCGCGGTCTGCTGGCGCCGGTGATGGCCGGCGCGGCCGCCGTCTCCCCGCTGATACGTCCGCTCGACGACACCGTGGTCTATCCCCTCACCTCGTGGTCCATGGTCCCCGCAGCGACCGGCTCCGGCCTGCTGTCCGCCCCCGTCCCCAGCGCGCCGTCCCCCACGGCGCCCACCGCTCCCGCACCGTCCCCCTCCGTGCCTTGGCACACGCCCTGACCGGCCACTGCGTCTCGGCCCGCGAACCTGGTTGAATCCTGTGAGGGCCGTTCCCGCGGCGATGACCCGGGGGCGTAGCCGACGTTCCGCGCCCGCCGCCGAAGCGCGCGGCCGCGACCAGCCGTGGGGAGAGCATGAACGAGGGGAACCGTGTCCCGCCGGGGGAGGAACCGGCGGGACCGGACGGACCAGCGCCGGGCGACCGCGCGGGGAGCGGGTCCCCGGGGGGCGGGGACGAGGTGACGGCGGCCCGGGCGGGAAGGGCCGAGGCCGTGAGGGGCGAGGAGGAGGGGCCCGGAGGGGCCCCGCTCGGCGCCGAGGCGGACACGGCGGCTTCGGCGCGGGCCGAGGGCGGGACCGTGGCCGTGACCGACGGAGACTTCGAACTGGCCAAGCCGGCACCGGCCCCCGCGCGGGACGCGGAGGTTCGCGGTGCCGCCGCGTCCGGTGCCGGCGGGTCCCCCGAGGCCGGCGTGGCTGACGGGACCTCGGCGGTGCGGGCCGGCGGACCGGCCGCGGCCCCTGCCGGGGAAACCGCCTGGGCGGCTCCCACGGAGCGTCCCAAGCCACTGCACGAACCGGATCCCTACGGCACACCGCCGTACGGCGAGCCGGGCCCCTGGGCCCCCGCACCACCCGTCCAGCACCCGGCGGCTCCCCCCACGCCCGCCGCTCCGGCACCGGCCGCGTCCCTGCCGGCGCTCGGCCCGGACCTGCCCGCGCCAGCCCCTTCCACCCCCGGTGCCGGGCCCTGTGCGGCCACCGCTCCGACCCCCGACGCACCGGCCCCCGGCACCCTCACGCACACCGTCGGCCAGGGTGATCCGTGGGGACGGTACGACCCCTGGGCGGCCGGTTCGCCGCGGGAACAAGCGCTGCGGTACGGGGTCCCGCAGCCGAGCGGGGCCGGAGTGGTCGGGGAGCTGAGGAGCGGCAGACGGCTGGTGGTGGGGTGGACCGTGGTGGTCGCCCTCGTCGCCGCCGTCGTCGGCGGGATCGTCGGCGCGTACGTCGAGCGTCAGGGGATCGGCGGTGACGTGCACCTGCCGCAGGCCGGCCGGGTGCCCGGCGGGCGGGCGCCGGACAGCGTGGCCGGGATAGCCGCCCGCGCGCTGCCCGGCGTCGTCACCCTGCACGTCAGCGGAACCGACCAGACCGACACCGGCACCGGATTCGTGCTCGACGCGCAGGGCCACATCCTCACCAACAACCACGTCGTCGCCCCCGCCGGATCGAGCGGCGCGATAACGGTGACCTTCAGCAGCGGCGACAGCGTCAAGGCCAAGGTGATCGGCCACGACAGCGGGTACGACCTCGCCGTCGTACAGGTCCACGGCGTACACGGGCTGACCCCGCTGCCCCTCGGCGACTCCGACGGCGTCCGGGTCGGCGACCCCGTCGTCGCCATCGGCGCCCCCTTCGACCTGGCCAACACCGTCACCTCCGGCATCATCAGCGCCAAGGAGCGGCCCATCACGGCGGGCGGCGAGAAGGGCGACGGGAGCGATGTCTCGTACGTCGACGCCCTGCAGACCGACGCGCCCATCAACCCGGGCAATTCCGGCGGGCCCCTGCTCGACTCCCAGGCCCGGGTGATCGGCATCAATTCCGCCATCCGCTCCGCCGACAGCGGCTCCGACTCCAGCGGCGGCCAGGCCGGTTCCATAGGCCTCGGCTTCGCGATCCCGGTGAACCAGGCCAAGCGCGTCGCCGAGGAGCTGATCGACGACGGCCACGCGACCCATCCGGTGATCGGTGTCACCCTCGACATGGCGTACACCGGCGACGGCGCCCGTATCGACAGCAAGAGCGCGAGCGGCGGGCCCGCCGTCAGCAAGGGCGGCCCCGCCGACCGGGCCGGCCTGCGGGCGGGCGACGTGATCACCGGGGCCGACGGACAGCCCGTGCACACCGCCCAGGAACTGATCGTCAGGATCCGCGCCCACCGGCCCGGCGACCGGCTGCGCCTGACGGTCCGGCGCGACGGTACGGATCGGGAGGTCCCGCTGGTCCTGGGCGCGGCGGAGCGGAACTGACAGAAGTCTCACCCAGGACGGTACCGGTCGGACGGGAACGCCGGGTACCGTGGAGCGACCGAGGACATCGCACTGGGAGCGTCAGGTGTTCAATGACATAGGGCCAATGGAGCTGTTGACGATCATCGTGATCGCCGTGCTCGTGTTCGGTCCGGACAAGCTCCCCAAGGTCATCCAGGACGTGACGCGCACGATCCGGAAGATCCGCGAGTTCTCGGAGAGCGCGAAGCAGGACATCCGGGAGGAATTGGGCCCCGAGTTCAAGGATTTCGAATTCGAGGACCTCAACCCCAAGACGTTCATCCGCAAGCAGCTGGACAACGACGAGCTGGGGCTGAAGGAGATCCGCAACGGCTTCGACCTGAAGAAGGAGATGGCCGAGGTCACCGACGCCGTCAACGGCCGGGACGTCGCGGCCTCGTCGTCGTCCGGGTCGTCGCCTTCCTCCGTGTCGCCCTCGGCCTCCGGTTCCGGCGGGCGCGTCGACATGACCAAGAAGCCCGACGAGCCCGGCAAGGACGACCGGCCGCCCTTCGACACGGACGCCACCTGACCCCGCCCGGCTGATCCCGTTTCGCCCGGGGATACCGCCCGGGCTCGTGTCCGGGACGTCGTCCGGCCGCCACCGACACGCGCACCGGCGCGTGCCGCGTACGTGACGCGTTTCATAGCGCGCCCCCGGCGCATACGGCGTGAACAGGTCGTTCGTACGACTCACACACCGATTGCCTGCCCTGCCGTACTCGTTCGTGTGGATATGCTGCCGAGTTGTTGTGCGGACCGGACGAGTACGCCCGAAGGGGGGCGGGCCGCCCCGGCCCGACGAGAGCGAGGAGGCGTCCGGGCAGATGGAGACGACGAGTCGGGTGGGCGCGCAGGCGCCGGCCGCGGAGGGCGGACAGCAGGCCCCCTCCGCCCGGCGTACGGTCGACGGTTATCTGCAGGCGCCCTTCCCCTGGTACGGCCTGGACGAGGCGTTCACCGGGCCGCGCTGGCTGATGCAGGTCGGTACGGCGGCCGACGGCGCCGTCGAGCACGGTTCGATCGGGCACGGTGACGAACCCTCCGTACGGGGCGAGACCGGCTCCGCCGGTGAGGCGCGGGAGAAGTTCGCGGTGGTGGTCACCGTCGCCGCGCACCCGTCCCGGCGCAGCGCCGACGGCACGGGGCTGCTGGAGGCCACGTCTGTGTCCTCGGCGGCATGGCTGGCCGGCGTGGGGCTGCTGTCGTTCACCTGGCCCGGTCAGATGGACCACAGCCTGCGGGACGACTGGCTGGAGCAGCAGACGGAGACCGCGTGGGCTCTGGCGGACGATCTGGAGGGACCGGAGTGGAGCAGGCTCTCCCTGCCGGTGGACGGGGTCGCGGCCTCGTTCCACTACCGGGAGTCCGAGTACGGCTGGGTGCTCGCCGGTACCACGGAGGCGGGGGTGCACCTGGGGGCGTACGGGCGGGGGATGAGCGCGTACGGTCTGGGGTTCGCCACCGTCAAGGACATCGCCGCGTACGCCGCCTAGCGGGAGCCGTCCGGGACCGCCGCGCTCCCGCGGCGGTCCGGGTCGTGTCCGTCCTGTCCGGCTAGCCGCGGGTCAGCTGGTGCCAGATGGCCACCGCCGCCGCGACCTGGGCGAGGAGCCAGGCGACGTGTCCGGAGAAGCCCCGGAGCTGGTAGATGGACACCAGCAGCGCGAACCGGCTGGGCCAGTACTGCTGTTCCTCCCTGAAGGTCGACGTGTCCATCCAGATGCTGGTGAGCGTCAGGATGGACAGCATGAGCACGGAATAGAAGAGCAGATTGCCGAGGTCCACGTCGGTGAACGCCTTGAGGAGAACGGCCAGGCACGCCGGCACGGCATAGGCGAAGGTCAGGCTCCAGGCACGCACGGGGCTGCGCCGGCCGGGCAGCAGACGCCACAGCGCGCCCAGGATGAACCCGGCGGCGCCCCACGCCACCTGATAGGCCAGGAAACCGACGATGACATCGGGAATCCCGGTCGGCTGGTAGGCGAGTTGCAGCCGGTACCAGGGGTCGCGTAGGTGCAGATAGAGCAGCGCCCCGCTGGCCGGGACCCCGAACCAGAAGGCCATGCGCGCGGCGTGCAGGGCATTGGTCCACCAGTGGCCTTCCGGGCCCCAGGCCAGGGCGGCTTCCAGCACGGAGATCTGCTCGGGCGGGGTCCTCCGGCCGCAGCCGTCCACCAGCCACTGGCGCAGGGCGTGCAACCGCCCCTCCAGCTCCTCGCAGGTGACCCCCTCGGCGTGCCCCTGATCCAGCAGTGCCAACTGGTGGTTGACGCCGCGGTACTCGTGAGCCTTGGCCATCAGCTCACCGCGGTGCTTCCTGGTGCTCAGCCTCTTCGAGTAGAACGTGTCGCCGAGCCTGCTCAGTACCGACCATCGCCGCCCGGCGGCGAGAACCGCGAACAGTGAGCCGATGTTCAGCACGAGCCAGAAGCTGTACTGGGCGCTGTTGCCCACGAGGATGGCGCCCTGGAGACCCACGGTGAAGGCGAACACCACCGCGGTGAGCAGCCGGTCCGGCCCTTCCGGACCCAACGCGGACTTCTTCTGCTTGTGACCGGTCGCCGACCGCGGCGACGTGGCGCGCGCGTGCAGGAGGGCCACGAGTGCGATGCCCGTCAGGACCCAGGTGTAGGAGAAGATCCAGGTGAGTTCCATGACGGGGAAGCCGCCCAGATACTCGCCGACGTACGCCCCGTGCCCGGCCTCGGCCCTCGGGTCGGCGAGCCAGCACTTCCGGCGCCACTGGTTCTCGCTCTCCCAGCAAAGATGCGCGAGCAGACCTTCGGCGGCCACCCCGAGCAGCGCCGACACGACGGCGACACACCGCACCGGCGCCGTGTCCCACCGGGCCGTCCAGGAGGCCGGGACAAGCGCCCCCTCGCGTCCGAAGCGCCAGGCCCACGCGGTCATCGCGGCCAGCCACAGCCACACGGTCGCCAGGCCCAGGAGTACGTAGCCGACCTCGCCGGAGACGTCCACCGCCGTTTTCGACGTCAGGGTCGGTGGCAGATCGAAGAGTTGGGGCGCCAGGACCACCAGCAGGCCGACCGCCGCCACCAAGGAGGTCGCCCCGACGACGGCGCGGGCCTGATGGCGCCGCCGCCGGTCCGCCGAGGCGCCGTCCGTGCCGGCGATCGGCGCGCAGCCACTCCAGGGGCGGGCGACGAGGACGAGTGCCAGGCCGGCGGCGATGCAGACGAGGGCGTACCACCGCCCGTCGGGCTGCCGGGAGTTGAGCAGCAGCAGCGTCAGGGCGACCGCTCCGCTGAGCACGGCCCACTGCAGAAGGGTCTGTGTCGGGCCCACGGTGGAGCTGCCGACGCCGACGACCCGAGAGGCTCGCTGGGTGCGGACTGCGGCCAGCGCGAGCACGACGGAGGCGCACACCCACCAGGCCGCGACCCCGGCCGTGCTCCAGAACGACTGGCCGTAACTCAGGAGCCAGGAGCGCTGCCACGGGAGGTCCACGTCGAGCTGGACGCGGGCGGGCGGCTCGTCGGTCCACGTCAGCTGATCCTCGGTGGCGGAGGATGCCAGCTTGGAACGGTCGTTGAAACGCAGGCCGCTCAGGTCGGCCTCGATCTTCTCCCAGTGGGCCTTTCGGAGGGTCGGCGGGCGGAGACGGGCCTGCCAGGTCTCTCCCCGCTCCCTGCTGATTTGCCAGGGGCCGAGTGCGATGGGTCTGTAATCCTGGATCAGGGCGAGACAGTCGTATTCCACCTTGACGACTCCGTGGCCGATGCTCACCACCGGGTCCCGGGTGCGCCATTCCCTGCTGTGGTCCGCCTGGTCCGAGCCGCGCAGCAGGCAGCGCATCGCACGCTGATATTCCGGGGAATCCTCGCTGAATGTCAGCTGTCTCGCCTGCGGCCACTTATCCAGGGGTAAGGTGATCTTCATGTTGGAATAGATTCTGACATAGTCACCCGTGACGTTCTGGTCGAATCGGAGCATGGCGTCGACAGTGCTGCTGTCGAGCTGATTCTCCACACAACCGGAGCTTATTTTCTGCCGTGCCTCCGCATTGTTCTGTCCTGCCTGCGCAGGCACGGAGAACACCCACCACAGCATGGCCACCGTCATCAGCAGCGAAAACCGCCGCCATCGGATTCCCTGCAACTCCCCGACACCTCCTCTCCCGGGAATTTAGCCATGCCGAATAACGGGCGCCCACGGACACACGGCAGCAGGCCGACGGCCCACTCCGTCGGCTCTTGGCGGCCGTTGTCCTCGAATTGCAGGAAATCAGTCAGCGGCTGATAATGGAATCCGATGACCGTCAACCATTTGACGGAGGGGTCATGACCGACGCATCGGTGTCCGTTCCCAGGAGCCCTCTTCCCCGCTTCGAGGAGGCGCAGGGGCTGGGACCTCAGGACACGGAGTTCGTCCGGGACCTGGTGGCGGTGCTGGCCAAGCACGGGAATCTGAACCGCTTCGGCCTGTGCCTTCTGCACGATCACTTCCCGATCGCCGCGGACGAGATCCTGGTGGAGACGAACGACTCCAGAGCCCGCACCCTCCACGCCCGCGTGGAGAAGGCGGACGGCACACGGCACACCAAGGCCTCGCAGTGGCGCTTCCTGCCGCACGGCGAGGACGGGCCGGGCACGGAACCCGGCGCAGGGGCGTACGAGGTGCTCCAGTTGTGCACCACGCTCGACCTGTGCCCGGGGGAGACGGAGAAGCGCGACCCTTGACCGGGAGAGAGGGGCATACGAAAGAAGGGGCGCCGTCATGGCGGACGGTGCCCCTTCGCCGTAGCCGCCCGGGAACGGCGTACGGAACGCTGCCTGGAGCGGCTCCTAGAACTTGTTCTTGGGCGTGAGCCCCAGCGACAGGCCCGACAGGCCGCGCTGCCGGCCGCCCAGCTTCCCGGCGATCGCCTTCAGCGCGCTGCCCGCCGGGGAGTCCGGGTCGGTCAGCACCACCGGCCTGCCCTCGTCGCCGCCCTCGCGGAGGCGGACGTCGATCGGGATGGAGCCGAGGACCGGGACCGTCGTCCCCGTGGTGCGGGTCAGGCCGTCGGCGACCAGCTGGCCGCCGCCCGTGCCGAAGACGTCGACCATCTCGCCGCAGTGCGGGCAGGGCAGGCCGGACATGTTCTCGACCACGCCGACGATCTTCTGGTGGGTCTGTACGGCGATGGAGCCGGCGCGCTCGGCGACCTCGGCCGCCGCCTGCTGAGGCGTCGTCACGACCAGGATCTCGGCGTTCGGGATCAGCTGGGCCACGGAGATCGCGATGTCGCCCGTGCCGGGCGGCAGGTCCAGCAGCAGGACGTCGAGGTCGCCCCAGTAGACGTCCGCGAGGAACTGCTGCAGGGCGCGGTGCAGCATCGGGCCGCGCCACACGACCGGGGCGTTGCCCGGCGTGAACATCCCGATGGAGATGACCTTCACGCCGTTCGCCGACGGCGGCATGATCATGTTCTCGACCTGGGTCGGACGGCCGTCCGCGCCCAGCATGCGCGGCACCGAGTGGCCGTAGATGTCGGCGTCCACCACGCCGACCTTGAGGCCGTCGGCCGCCATCGCCGCCGCCAGGTTCACCGTCACCGAGGACTTGCCGACGCCGCCCTTGCCGGAGGCGACCGCGTAGACCCGGGTGAGGTTGCCCGGCTTGGCGAAGGGCACCTCGCGCTCGGCCTGGCCGCCGCGCAGCGCAGCCGCCAGCTCCTTGCGCTGTTCGTCGCTCATCACGTCGAGCGTGACATCGACGCGGGTGACGCCCTCGACCCGCGAGACCGCCTCGGTGACGCGCTGGGTGATCGTCTCGCGCATGGGGCATCCGGAGACCGTCAGGTACACCGTGACCGCGACCGCTCCGTCCGCGCCGATCTCCACCGATTTGACCATCCCCAGCTCGGTGATGGGGCGGTTGATCTCGGGGTCGTTCACCGTCGCCAGTGCCTCGCGCACCGCGTCTTCCGTAGCCATAAGGACGATGGTACGGCGCTCTCAGGGGCCTTCGGGATGCCCCTCAGCGGTCGTCTGTGTCACGTCCCGGCGACCGTTCTGACCGTTCCGCCGGGAATACGACCCGGTCGCTGCGGCCCTGCTGTTCCTCCAGCTCCTTGACCAGGTCCTGGAGCTCGGAGCGGATCCAGTCGCGGGTCGCCACCTCGCCGAGACCCATGCGCAGCGCGGCGATCTCCCGGGTCAGGTACTCGGTGTCGGCGATGGACCGCTCGTTCTGCTTGCGGTCCTGCTCCAGGTTGACCCGGTCGCGGTCGTCCTGCCGGTTCTGCGCGAGCAGGATCAGCGGAGCGGCGTAGGAGGCCTGCAGGGACAGCGCCAGCGTCAGGAAGATGAACGGGTACTGGTCGAAGCGGAGCCAGACGGGCGCGGCGACGTTCCACAGGATCCACAGGATGATGACGACCGTCATCCAGACGATGAAGCGTCCGGTGCCCAGGAACCGGGCGATCTTCTCCGACATCACGCCGAAGGCCTCGGCGTCCCACTCGGGCAGATAGCGGCGCCGGGGCGGGGCCGGCTGGTCCAGCCGGGGCGTACGGGGCGGCCGGGTGGCCGCCGTGGCGCCCGCCGGGGTGCGCTCGCGGCTTGCGCTGTCGCGCTCAGGAGCCATGCGCGGCCGCCCCCTCTCCCTCGTCCAGGTGGAACTCGTTCTCCCGCCAGTCGTCGGGCAGCATGTGGTCCAGTACGTCGTCCACGGTCACCGCGCCCAGCAGCGATCCGGCCTCGTCCACCACGGGCGCGGCGACCATGTCGTACGTGGCGAAGAACCCGGCGACGGCCGGCAGCGCCGCGTCCGGGTCGAGCGGCTGCAGATCGGTGTCGACGATCGAGCTGACCAGCGTGTACGGCGGATCGCGCAGCAGCCGCTGGAAGTGGACCGTGCCCAGGTACTTGCCGGTCGGCGTCTCGTCGGGCGGCCGGCAGACGTACACCTGGGCGGCGAGCGCGGGGGAGAGGTCCCGGTTGCGGACCCGGGCGAGGGCGTCGGCGACCGTGGCGTCCGGGCGCAGCACGATCGGCTCGGTGGTCATCAGACCGCCGGCCGTGTGCTCCTCGTACGACATCAGGCGCCGCATCTCGGCCGCGTCGGCGGGCTGCATCAGACTCAGCAGCCGCTCCTTGTCCGCCTCGGGCAGCTCGGAGAGCAGGTCGGCCGCGTCGTCGGGGTCCATGGCCTCCAGCACGTCCGCCGCGCGCTCCTCCTTCAGCTTGCCGAGGATCTCGATCTGGTCGTCCTCCGGCAGTTCTTCGAGGACGTCGGCGAGGCGGTCGTCGTCGAGCGCGGCGGCGACCTCCGCGCGCCGCTTGGCGGAAAGGTGGTGCAGGACGTTGGCGAGGTCGGCGGGGCGCAGCTGCTCGAAGGTGGCGAGCAGGCTCTCGGCGCCCTGGCCGTGCTCCTCCAGCGAGAAGCCGGTGACGGCCGACCACTCCACGGTCAGCGTCTCCCCCCTGGCTCTCCGGAAGGCCCCGCCCTTGCGGCCCTTGCGGACGAAGACGCGGTCGACCTCCCAGTCCCGGCGGGCGGGCAGCTGCTGCACGGCCACGTCGAGGACCGTGACCTCCTCGCCGCTCTCCGTGAGCCTCACACGCCGGTCCAGCAGCTCGCCGAAGACCAGCCGTTCGGTGGGCCGCTGCTCGAAGCGCCGGACGTTCATGACGCCGGTGGTGATCACCTGGCCGGACTCGATGCCGGTCACCCGGGTCATGGGCAGGAAGATCCGGCGCCGGGTGGCCAGCTCGACGACCAGCCCCAGCACGCGCGGGGGCCGTCTGCCGACGCGCAGCATGACGACGAGGTCGCGTACGCGGCCCACCTGGTCGCCGTTGGGATCGAAGACGGGGACCCCGGCGAGGTGCGAGACGAAGATCCGGGGGGCGCCGGCTGCCATGGCTTGCTTCCTCTGCTGACGTGGCCTGGGAATCTCTCGTTGAGGGGAGTCCCCACCGAACAGGGTGCTCCACCTTCTTTCTGAATTGCTCGGATTTGCCCGCTCGCGTGCGCTTCAGGCTAGCCCGTGGCGGTCGGACACGCCCTGGCGGGCGGTCCGGACGGACTGGCTCCGCCGGGCGGCCGGGGCACCGGTACGCTGCCGTACGCCGCTTGAGGACCCGTCCAGGACTCGTCAGAAAGGCAGCTCCATCGGTGACTGCGACTCCCCAGGGCCGAACCCGCCGGACGATGCGGGCGACCGCGATCTGCGCACTGGCGGTGACAGGGGCGGCGGTGCTGGCCGGATGCGGCAGCGACGACCCGGACGCGGGCACCAACGGCGTGGGCAAGCTGCCCGCCGACCAGATCCAGTCGAGGACCCGCGCGGCGGCGGACGCGGCACCGGCGGTACGGCTGTCCGGAACCGTGGTCACCAGCGGGCGCACCTACCAGCTGGACATGCGTCTGAAGTCCGACGGCGGCACCGGCTCGGTGACCTCGCAGGGCGCCACCTTCCAGCTGCTGCGCGTCGGTGCGCAGCTCTATCTGAAGGCGGACTCGGACTTCTGGAGCCACGCGAGCGGCAGCGCCGGCGACAGCACGGCCGGCACGCTGAACGGCAAGTACGTCAAGGTGCCGCAGGCGGATCCCGCGTACAGGAAGTTCAGCGGCTTCACGGACAAGTCGGTGCTGCTCGACGGGCTGCTGACGCTGCACGGAGCGCTGACGACCGACGGCCACCACGACCAGTCGGGCACCCCCACCATCCGCATCACCGGCGACAAGGGCTCCGGCGGCACCCTCGACGTCTCCCTCCAGGGCACCCCGTACCCCCTCAGCCTGGTCCGCGCCGGCGGCGCCGGGACGCTTCGCTTCTCCGACTGGGGCAAGGACTTCACGGTGACGCAGCCGGCCAAGGGGGAGACGGTGGACTACGGCAAGCAGCTGCCGACGTCGTAGGGCGGCTGTGCGGACCGCTACTTCCTCCGCCGCTTCGCGAGCAGTCTCGGCAGCCCCGCCGGGATCGGTTCCCGGGTGGTCGCCGGAGTCGGGGCCGGACGCTCCGCCAGGTCGCCGTCGGGCAGGGGCGCCACCGGTCCGGCGGGAGCCAGCCGCAGCACCCGGCACTCCCGCGCCCAGCGGTCCGGCATCCCCTCGCCGTCCGGGGCGTTCAGGCGCTTGCCCTTCAGCTCCGCGACGGCCGCCTGCCACTCCTCGGACCCGGCGGCCAGCTCGGTCACGGCCACCGGGAACGTCACCAGCCGGCCGCCCTTGTCCTTGCTGCGCACGGTCACCTCGGCGGACCCGCCGTCGGCCAGCCCGGCCAGTGGCTGCTCCCCGGGGCCGTCGCCGACCAGGCACACCGCGCCCTCGTGCCACACGTGCCACAGGGCACGCGCGGCCGGGGCACCTGTGCCCCTGACCCAGATCAGGCCGGACTTCTTCGCGGCCTCCTCGATGAGGGCCCGGTCGAGCAGCTCGCTTCGCATGGCGTCAGCCTATCGAGGCCCGCTCACAGCCAGCCGTTGCGCTTCAGCACCCGGTGGATGCCCACGCACGCGGCGATGGTCACGGTCAGGACCAGCGGGTAGCCGTACTTCCAGTGCAGCTCCGGCATGTGGTCGAAGTTCATCCCGTACACACCGGTCACCATCGTCGGCACGGCGATGATCGCGGCCCAGGCGGTGATCTTGCGCATGTCCTCGTTCTGCGCGACGGACGCCTGCGCCAGGTTGGCCTGGAGGATGGAGTTGAGCAGCTCGTCGAAGCCGATGACCTGCTCCTGGACGCGGGCGAGGTGGTCGGCGACGTCCCGGAAGTACTTCTGGATGTCCGGGTCGATCAGCCGCATCGGCCGCTCGCTCAGCAGCTGCATGGGCCGCAGCAGCGGCGCGACCGCCCGCTTGAACTCCAGCACCTCGCGCTTGAGCTGGTAGATCCGCGCCGAGTCCACGCCCCGCGAGACCTTGCCGCCCGGACCCGGCGAGAAGACCTCGGTCTCCACCTCGTCGATGTCGTCCTGCACGGCGTCCGCGACCGCGATGTACCCGTCCACGACGTGGTCGGCGATCGCGTGCAGCACCGCCGACGGGCCCTTGGCCAGCAACTCCGGGTCGTCCTGGAGGCGGTGGCGCAGCGCCCGGAGCGAGCCCTGCCCGCCGTGCCGGACGGTGATGAAGAAGTTCCGGCCGGTGAAGCACATCACCTCGCCGGTCTCCACGACCTCACTGCTGTCGGTGAGCCGGTCGTGCTCGACGTAGTGGATGGTCTTGAACACGGTGAAGAGCGAGTCGTCGTAGCGCTCCAGCTTCGGGCGCTGGTGGGCCTGCACCGCGTCCTCGACGGCCAGCGGGTGCAGCCCGAACTCGCCCGCGATACCGGCGAATTCGGCCTCCGTCGGCTCGTGCAGGCCGATCCACACGAAGCCGCCGTCGCGCCGCACCAGCCGCATCGCCTCGTGCGGGCCGAGCGGCTTGCCGCTCTCGACCCGGCGGCCGTCGCGGTAGACCGCGCAGTCCACGACGGCCGAGGGGGTCGAGGGGTCGCGGGTGGTGTCGTACGCGGCGCCGGTGTCCTTGCGCAGCGAGGAACGGGACGACGGGCGGACCACGGCGCGCAGGTCGCGGATCATCGACATGGGGCAGACTCCTTCGCGGGCAGGCGGCGAAGGCGCGTGACGACGGGTGGAACTGCCCGCAACGGGGACGGTCCTGAACGCGGGATGTCCGGCACGTCCACAAAGCGGGGAGCACCGCACCGTCGCGGTGGCGACTTCGCTGCTCACGCAGAACTGACGTTGACGTGCTCTTCCGGGCGACGGCGCACACAGGAAGGCGGCGGGCAGCCGGAGACCGGTCTGCCGGTGACCAGGAGGGAGAGGCGGTCGGTGACCGGATCAGTGGCCGGAAGAGCGGGTGGTACTACCAGGTCGACTTCGATCCATGACAGCCCCACCTCCTCCGGCCGGTCCCTCGTAAGGGAGTCTCATCGGCGGTCAGGTTATCAGCCGCCCCGTACTGTCAAGGTGCCGCTTCGGGTGCTACTGACGAGTTCTATGCTCACCGCATGGTTGATGTCCTTCCTCTGGTCGAGGCACGGTTGAGCACCGCGCTGGGCGAGCCGGACGCGCGCGCCGCCGTCACCTTCCTCGGCACGGACCGCATCGAGGTGCTCCGGTTCCGGGAGGGAGAGCTTCTGCGGTACGCCACCCTCGGCATGTCCCAGCACCCCATGACCGACCCCACGGCCGTGCTCGCCGACCCGGTCAAGGGCCCCCGCGCCGAGCTGGTCCTCTCCGTCCGAGCCGGCGCCGCCGACACCGACAAGCTGCTCCGCCCGCTGGCCGTACTGGCCGCGTCCCCGCAGGTGGAGGGGCTGGTCGTGACGCCGGGCGCCTCGCTCGACACCGGCGAGCCGCTGTGGCCCGGCGCCCCCTTCACCTCGGTGCTGGTGGGCGAGCCCGGCGGCCTCGTCGAGGACCTGGAGCTGGACGACCCGATGGATCCCGTACGGTTCCTGCCGCTGCTGCCGATGACGCCGAACGAGGCCGCCTGGAAGCGGGTGCACGGCGCCCAGGCCCTCCAGGAGCGCTGGCTGACGCACGGCACGGATCTGCGGGATCCCGCCCGCACATCCGTCCCGCTGCACTGAGCAGGCTCACCGACGCGAGGCGGTATCCGGTCAGTCGGCGAACGCGCTGACGCCGTCCTCCATGGCGTGCGCGGCTTGGCGTTCCGCCGCCTCGTGCGTGAGCGCCTTGCGCCGTACGACGACCACGGCCGCGCCCAGCAGGGCGGTGAGCGCCGCCACCACGAACGGGACGTGGATGTCGGTCCACTCCTCGATCTTCGGCGCGAAGTAGGGGGCCGCGGCGGCCGCGAACCAGCGGACGAAGTTGTAGCCCGCGCTCGCCACCGGGCGCGGCGCGTCCGAGACCCCGAGGGCCAGCTCGGTGTAGACGGTGTTGTTCACGCCGATGAAGGCGCCGGACAGGACCGTGCAGACGACGGCCGTGGTGTGGTCGCCGTAGCCGAGGACCAGGACGTCCGCGGCGAGCAGCGCCAGCGAGCCGCCGAGCACCTTCAGCGAGCCGTGGCGGGCCTGCATGCGCGGCGCCACGACCACCGAGAAGACGGCGAGCAGCACGCCCCCCAGGCGAAGAACACCGCGCCCGAGCGGTACGGCGTCATGTCCAGCACGAACGGCGTGAAGGCCAGCACCGTGAAGAACGTGTAGTTGTAGAAGAACGCCGAGACCGCCGCCGAGGCGAGGCCGCCGTGGCCGAGTGCCCGGAGCGGGTCCAGCACGGAGGTCCTGCGGACCGGCTTCGGCTGCTCCTTCAGGAACGCCGTGATGCACAGGAAGCCGATCGCCATCAGCGTGGCCGTGCCGAAGAAGGGGTAGCGCCAGCTGACGTTGCCGAGGACGGCGCCGAGCAGGGGGCCGCAGGCCATGCCGAGGCCGAGCGCGGACTCGTACAGCAGGATCGCCGCCGCGCTGCCGCCGGCGGCGGCGCCGACGATGACGGCGAGGGCGGTCGAGACGAACAGGGCGTTGCCGAGTCCCCAGCCCGCCCGGAACCCGACGAGCTGCGCGACCGAGCCGGAGGTGCCGGCCAGGCCCGCGAAGACCACGACGAAGGCGAGGCCGAGCAGCAGGGTCTTGCGGCCGCCGACCCGGCTGGAGACGAAGCCGGTCAGCAGCATCGCCACCGCGGTGATCAGGAAGTACGAGGTGAAGAGCAGGGACACCTGCCCGGCCGTGGCGTGCAGGCCCCGGGCGATGGAGGGCAGGATCGGGTCGACGAGCCCGATGCCCATGAAGGCGACGACGGAGGCGCCGGCCGTGGCCCAGACCGCCCTGGGCTGTCGCAGGAGGTCCATGCGTTCTCCCCTCAAAGTTAGCTCGGCTAATAAATGTAATATACAAGCAAGCGGGGTCGGTCAAGGGTTCCGTCCGGACGGGTGATCGTCCTTGACGTGGGCGGGCGGGGGTAGGACCGTGGGGCCCTATGAGGGGCGAACCCAGTTGCCCGAGGTGTGGTGGCCGGGTCAGGGCTCCCGGCCTCTTCGCCGATGCGTGGCAGTGCGATGTGCACGGCACGGTGTACCCGATGCAGCCCGTGATCCCGCCCAGCGTCGAAGCCCTCGCCGCCGTCGTGCACCGGACGCACGTCCCGGTGTGGATGCCCTGGCCGCTGCCGGTCGGCTGGCTGTTCACGGGCGTGGCCTACGCGGGCGACGACCGCAGCGGGGGCCGTGCCACCGCCGTGGCCTGCACCGGCCCCGGCCCGCTCGGCGGCCCGGCGGAACTCGTCCTGGTCGCCGAGGAACTCGGCGTCGGCCTGGGCGCGCGCTACGCGGGCATCGACGGCCCGGACCCGGGGTCGTACATGAACATCGAGAAACCCCCCGAGACCAAGGTGCTGGCCGCGGGCCGCCCGACCCCGCTGTGGCACGTCTTCCGCACGCCCGACGACCGCGCGGTCTTCGCCGGCGAGGCGCTCGGCATGTGGCTGTGGGCGGTGATGTGGCCCGAGCAGGCCGCGCTGCTCATGTACGACGAGCTGGTGCTGACGGATCTGCGGGAGGCGGGGGCGGAGCTGGACCTGGTGCCCTGCGGAGCGTTGTCGCCGCGCCTGCTCCGGCCATAGCGCCCGCGGGGGTGCCGGGCTGTGTCGCGTGCGCCGGTACGGCTGGGAGGGTGGCTGGTCGCGCCGTCCCCAGTGCCCGTGCGGGCGCTGAAACTACGGGTACTATCAGGTGTCCCCCTTTGAATCGTCGGTGTCTGGAGTCGTCGTGCGTATAGATCTGCACTGCCACTCCACGGCTTCGGACGGTACGGACACCCCGGCCGAGCTGGTGCGCCACGCTGCCGCCGCCGGGCTGGACGTCGTCGCGCTGACCGATCACGACACCACGCGCGGGCACGGCGAGGCGATCGCCGCGTTGCCCGCGGGGCTGACCCTGGTCCCCGGGGCCGAGCTGTCCTGCCGTGTCGACGGGGTGTCCCTGCACCTGCTGGCCTACCTCTTCGACCCCGAGGAGCCCGCGCTCCTCGCCGAGCGGGAGCTGGTGCGCGACGACCGGGTGCCGCGGGCCAGGGAGATGGTCGCCAAGCTCAACGCGCTGGATGTGCCGGTCACATGGGAGCAGGTGGAGCGGATCGCCGCCGGTGGCTCCGTGGGGCGCCCGCACGTCGCGAGCGCGCTCGTCGAGCTGGGTGTCGTACCGACCGTGAGCGACGCGTTCACCGAAAAGTGGCTGGCCGACGGCGGACGGGCCTTCGTGGAGAAGCACGAGACCGACCCCTTCGAGGCGATCCGGCTGGTCAAGGGCGCGGGCGGGGTCTGTGTCTTCGCGCATCCGGCCGCCGCCAAGCGGGGCCGGACCGTACCGGAGGCGCGCATCGCCGAGATGGCGGCGGCCGGTCTGGACGGCATCGAGGTCGACCACATGGACCACGACGCCGACGCGCGCGAGCGGCTGCGGGGCCTGGCGAAGGACCTGGGCCTGCTGGTCACGGGCTCCTCGGACTACCACGGCAGCCGCAAGACCGTCTCGCTCGGCGCGTACACGACCGACCCCGAGGTGTACGGGGAGATCACGCGGCGCGCCACCGGCGCGTTCCCCGTCCCGGGCACCGGCGGAGCGTGAGGCGGCCGGCCCACGGCCCGCCGCACCGACTCACGCCCGTATCACTTCTCCCTGCAAGGCCTGCTGCACAACCATGTTCGACATCGCCGTCTTCGGCTCCCTGTTCCTGACCCTTTTTGTCATCATGGATCCCCCTGGGATCACCCCGATCTTCCTCGCCCTGACCGCCGGACGGCCCGGCAAGGTGCAGAGGCGGATGGCCTTCCAGGCCGTCTGCGTGGCGTTCGGGGTCATCGCCGTCTTCGGCGTCCTCGGCCACCAGATCCTCAACTACCTGCACGTGTCCGTGCCCGCGCTGATGATCGCGGGCGGGCTGCTGCTCCTGCTGATCGCGCTGGACCTGCTCACCGGCAAGACCGACGAGCCGAAGCAGACGAAGGACGTGAACGTCGCCCTGGTGCCGCTGGGCATGCCGCTGCTGGCCGGGCCCGGAGCGATCGTGTCCGTGATCCTGGCCGTGCAGAAGGCGGGCAGTGTGGCCACGCAGATCTCGGTGTGGTCCGCGATCCTCGCGATCCACGTCGTGCTGTGGCTGGTGATGCGTTACTCGCTGCTGATCATCCGGGTCATCAAGGACGGCGGTGTCGTCCTCGTGACGCGGCTCGCGGGCATGATGCTCTCCGCGATCGCCGTGCAGCAGATCATCAACGGGGTCACCCAGGTGATCCGGGGGAGCTGAGCCGCCCTCGGCCCGGCTCCCCCGGAAAAGCGTGAGTGAAGGGTCCCGTGACGGGCGTTCCCGTTACGAGGCCGGGGTCTCGGCCGGGCGGATCCACAGCCGCTGCCCGATGGCGGCGGCCTGCTGAACGATCCGGTTGACGGAGGCGGCGTCCACGACAGTGCAGTCCACGGTGGTGCCGTCGACCTCGTCGAGTCGCCTGATCTCGAAGCGCATGGGCTTCTCCCTTCGTCTGGTCATCCTCCTGCGGAGAACTACTGGTGTGACGTGCTGTCGTACCTAGTCAACGTGCTTCGTGTTACAAACATTCCCTACGCTAAAGAAATTTTTCGAACGACTAATTACTAGCGAGTAAGGAACCGACCGGGACCGGTTGTGTCCGCAGCGTGACCACCGGGACAATGGAGGCGATGAACGACGACCCGGCGGCCCTGGCCGCCCGCATCGACCGCACGAACGAGCTGCTGGAGCGCATGCTCGCCGAGGTGGCGAAGACGCCCTCCACCCACGCGATCTTCGTCGACGCGGGCTATCTGTACGCGGCCGCCGGGCGGCTCGTCGCCGGGACCGAGGACCGCCGGGCCTTCGACCTCGACGCCGAGGGGCTGATCGAGGCACTCATCGACAAGGCCCGCACGATCTTCGCGGACAGCCGGCTGCTGCGCGTCTACTGGTACGACGGCGCCCGCCGCCGGATCCACACCGCCGAGCAGCAGACCATCGCCGAACTGCCCGACGTCAAGGTCCGCCTCGGCAACCTCAACGCCAACAACCAGCAGAAGGGCGTCGATTCACTGATCCGCTCGGACCTGGAGTCCCTGGCCCGCCACCGTGCCATCAGCGACGCGGCCCTCCTCGGCGGCGACGAGGACCTGGTCTCGGCGGTCGAGGCGGCCCAGGGCTACGGCGCCCGGGTCCACCTGTGGGGCATCGAGGCACCCGAGGGCCGCAACCAGGCCGAACCCCTGCTCTGGGAGGTGGACAGCCAGCGCACGTTCGAGCTGGAGTTCTTCAAGCCGTACGTCTCGCGCCGCACGGCCGCCGCGTACGACGCCTCCGCCGGGGCCCGGCCCAGCCGGGAGGACGTCCGCTTCGTCGGCGCCCAGATCGCGGCGAAGTGGCTGGCCTCCCGGGGCCGTGAGGCACTGGTCGAGCTGCTGCCCGGTCACCCCTACCTGCCCGGCTCCGTCGACCAGGACCTGCTGGTCGAGGCCGAGGGCCTGCTCCAGTACTCCCTGCGCGGCCAGGCGGATCTGCGCCGCGCCCTGCGGGACGGGTTCTGGGGGCACCTGCAGGCGCAGTTCTAGGCGGTACCGGACGGCCGCGAGGCCGGGGAACGCGTCGGCGGCCGGTGCCGAGTCCCCTGGTGTGGGGCGGGAGGGCACCGGCCGCAGCCTGGCCGCCGGTGATTCACCGGCTCTTTCTGCGGCCCCATCCGGCGTATACCAGCCGGTAATTCGAATATTTCCAGCCAGTACCCGCCAGGGGTGGTATCCGCGCGGTCACAGGTGAGCACACTGGCAGGCCGGCGCCGCGCACCACCGAGCATGCAGGACGCACCTCCACGCTTTCTACGGGAGATCTTTCGGAGTAAAGCCAGCACCATTAATTACACTGACTGACTGTCAACAACGCCGGGGGGCACGCACCAGTGAACAAACGAGCACTGAAACAACTGCTCAAAGACCGACGCGCCCTCATCGCGCCCGAGGCCCACGGCCTCACCCGGCCCACCGGGCCCGGCCGGCGCGCCCCCGGGCTGTCCCAGCACCAGGTCGACCAGCTCCTCAACCGGGCGTTCGGCACCTACCACCGCCTGGAGTCCGGCACCTACGCCAACGCGCCCGTCGACCTGCTGCGCGACATAGCCCGCCTGTT
Source organism: Streptomyces sp. NPDC104106 (assembly GCF_055584345.1). Classification (NCBI taxonomy): domain Bacteria; kingdom Bacillati; phylum Actinomycetota; class Actinomycetes; order Kitasatosporales; family Streptomycetaceae; genus Streptomyces; species Streptomyces sp. NPDC104106. Next base: position 283,747 of record NZ_JBVJMF010000005.1, on the reverse strand, counting down.
CGCGCTCAACGAGCAGGAGTGGATCTCCCTGTGCCGCTACGCGCGCGGCGAGGACCCGCCGAACCCGCTCTACGACACCAGCGGTCACGCTGTCCCCTCCGCCTGGGAGGACGCGGTCGCCGCCGTGGCGCATCCGGCCTACGTCACCGACGCCTCATGGAATCTGCTCACTTGCAACGAGCAGTTCCACCGCCTCTTCGCGTCCGGGCGGGCCCCGGAGAACACCATGCGCTGGATGCTGATCGACGGCCGCGAGCAGCTCACGGACTGGACGAACGCCTGGGCGCCGCTCGTCATGACCCAGCTCCAGGCGGCACTTGCGCAGCGCCCCGACGACAAGGTGCTGTGTGAGATCGAGCGGGAAATCCTCAGCGACCCCCTGGCCCGCCCGCTGTACGAAGTGGGCGGCACTTCGGTCCATCCCGACGGCGACGAAAGGCCGATCTGGCATGCGGCCGACGGTCCGGGCTGGGTGACGATGTGCGTGGCGCAGCCGATGTCGGCCCCCGGGGCGAGATTCATGATTCTCATTTTTCGGCCAGGTCCGCGGCGATCGAGTCAACGTCCTCCGATGCTTCAAGCTCGCTGAGGCGCCGAAACCCCCTTCCTCGCCCGCGTTTGACGGGTGGCGAAAGAGCATGGCCAGGACGGCAGGGAAACGAACCAGCCAACTTTGCCGTACCGTCACCTCCATCAGGTTGCGCGTCCTAGGGGGGACCCATGCCCGTTCACATCGCCCGTCCCAGTACCGCCCTCGCTGCGCACAAGGTCACCACGGGGGAGATAGCCGACGACATCCGCGCCCACCACCCCGACCATCCGCGCCTCGGGGCGATCCTCCGCGTCCTGCGCAACTGCGGCGTCGAGACCCGGTACTTCACCCAACCGCTGAATTCGCCCACCGTCAGCGGTGCCGCCTCGATAGAGAGGCGCGCGCCCGGGGCCTTCGCCGACTCTCTCGACATGGCGGAGCGCGCGGCCCGTTCCGCACTGCGAAGTCACGGCCTTGAACCGGGCGAGATCACCGGCCTGATCACCACCCACGCCACCAGCTGGGCCGTACCGAACCTCGACATCCACCTCGTGGACCGGCTCGGCCTGCGCCCCACCATCCGTCGCACCGCCCTGACCACCGGGGCCTGCGCGGGCGGCGCCACCGCCCTCGTCCGCGCGGTCGAACAGGCGCTGCTCCACCCCGGTTCCCGCGTCCTCGTCGTCGCCGCCGAGGTGCTGTCCGCGGCCTACAACCACGCAGACACCAAGATCGAGCACATGATCTACAAGGCGCTGTTCGGCGACAGCGCGGCCGCCACCGTCGTCAGCGACGAGCCCTGCGGCCCCGGCCTCACCCTCGACAGCACGGAGGGACTCTTCGAGTACGTCCTCCCGGGCTCGCTCGACTTCTACGCGGGCCGTATCGACGGCAGCGGCCTGCACTTCGACTCCACCAAGGCAGCCATGGGCGGGGCCAAGCACGTCATGCCCGCGCTCCTGGAGTGGCTCGCCGGCCGCTCGGTCACGGTCCCGGTCATCCACCCCGGCTCCCGGCCGATCATCATGGAAACCGCCACGGCCCTCGGCCTCACCGAGGACGACGCCCGCCACTCGCTCGACACTTTGTCGGAAGAGGGCAACCTCGGAGGAGTATCGGTTCTTCGCGTCCTGGAACGCACCCACGGCCGTCCTCCGGCCGACGGCGAGCAGGCCCTGATCGTCGCCTACGGCCCCGGTTTCAGCGTCTGCGCCCTGCACGCCACGTGGACCGACTAGGACAGGGCGGTCGGAAGTGGCACACACGGAAGACGACTGCCCTGCTCTGCATCCCCCGTCGGAGCAGGGCAGTCGTCTCCACCCGCGCGGATCAGGCCGTGACCGCGTCCCAGAAGTCGGCGAGCGCCCCGGCCGTGGCGAGCGGGCGGTCGGTGTTGGGCGAGTGCTCGGCGTCCGCGATGACCGTTCGCCGGGCCCGCAGCCGCTCCGCCATGTCGTCGAGCAGCGGCAGCGGCCAGGTGTCGTCCTTGTCGCCGGACAGGACGTGGAACGGCAGCGGCACGGCGGCCAGCTCGGCGACCCGGTCCGGTTCCGTGCACAACTGCCGTCCCGTGGCGAGGAGTTGCGCGGGCTTGGTGCCGAGCCAGCGGCGCCGCAGATCCTCCCGGTCGTCGAGCCCGCCGTCGAGCGCGGCCGTCTCGGTCTCCTCGGGCGTCTCCATCCGCTGGATGGCCTCCCAGACCTCGGCCATGTCCATCACCGCGAGCGCGTCCTGGAGCAGCTTCACGCGCTGTTGCTGCGGCTCCGAGATCTGCGCCGGGCCGGACGCCATCAGGGTGAGGGAGCGGAAGGGCGTGTGATCGAGCAGTACGGCCGCGCGCGCGATCTGGCCGCCGAGGGAGTGCCCCAGCAGATGCACCGGCCCCCCGGCCGCGACCGCCTCCACCTGCGCCAGCACGTCCCGCGCCAACTCGACCTGGACGTAGGCGCGTTCGTCGATCTCGGAGCCGTCCGACTCGAACTGCCCGCGCCCGTCCACGGCCACCGTCCGGTACCCGCGCCGCGCGAGCGGCACGTGCAGCGGATTGAAGTCCTCCTTGCTGCCGGTGAACCCCGGCAGCAACACCGCGACCCCCCTCGGCACCACCCCGTCGGCCACGGGAGCGTCGACGACGGCGAACTCCCCACGCGCGGTACGCAGCGTGTACGCGCGCGCGCCGGGGGGCGGTACGAAGGTGGGGGGCCTGCTCATGAGGAGAGGCTATCGGGCGGGGAGAGAAGCGACCGGGGCCGGGAGGGGCCAGGAGGCGCCGGGCGGGGGTGGGCCGGGTCGTCCGCGGGACGCGCGACGGCCCGGCCCACGGGGAGTGGGCCGGGCCGTCGGTGACGGGGTGCTGCCGGATCAGCCTTCGGCGGCCTCGACGACCGCCGTGGCCTTGCGGGTCCGGCGGCGCGGCTTGGCCTCCGGCTCCTCGGCGGCCTGCGCCGGGATCTCGGCGGCGGGCACCTCGGCGACCGCCTTACGAGTCCGTCGCGCCTTGGGAGCGGGCGCCTCGGCGACACCGTCCGCGTCCGGGGCCGTGGCGGCCTTCTTCCGCGTCCGGCGGGGCTTGACCTCGGCCTCGGGGGCCTCGGCCGGCTCCGGCACCGTCACGGCCGTCTTGCGGGTGCGGCGCGGCTTGGCCTCGGCGTCGGCTTCCGGAACCTCGGCGGTTGCGGCCGTCTTGCGGGTGCGGCGGGGCTTGGCCTCGGCCTCGGGGGCGTCGGCCGGCTCCGGGGCGGCTTCGGCCTTCTTCCGGGTGCGGCGCGGCTTCGCCTCGGTAGCTTCGGCGGTGCCGGCCGGCTCCGCGGCCTCGGCCGTGTCCACGGCGGCCTCGGCGGCTGCCGTCTTGCGGGTGCGGCGCGGCTTGGCCTCGGCGTCGGCTTCCGGAACCTCGGCGGTTGCGGCCGTCTTGCGGGTGCGGCGGGGCTTGGTCTCCGCGGCCTCGGCCGTGTCCACGGCGGCCTCGGCGGCTGCCGTCTTGCGGGCGCGGCGCGGCTTGGCCTCGGCGTCGGCTTCCGGAACCTCGGCGGTTGCGGCCGTCTTGCGGGTGCGGCGGGGCTTGGCCTCGGCCTCGGGGGCGTCGGCCGGCTCCGCGGCAGCCGTGGCCGCCGTCTTGCGGGTGCGGCGGGGCTTGGCCTCGGCGGTGGCCTCGTCCGTGACCTCGGGCGCGGCGGCCGCCGTCTTGCGGGTGCGGCGCGGCTTCGCCTCGGCCTCGGTCTCCGGGGCCGGCGTGGCTGCGGCCGTCTTGCGGGTGCGGCGCGGCTTGGTCGCCGGGGCGGGCTCGGCCGTGGCGACGGTCGTTCCCGGTTCCGCGACGGAGGTGTCCGCGACCGTCGGCTCCGCGACCGGCGCGGCGGTGGTGGCGGCTGCCGTCGTACGCGTGCGGCGGCGCGGCTTGGCCTCGGCCTCGGTCTCCGGGGCCTGCGCCGGCACGGCTTCCGTCACCGTCACGGCCGCCTCGGCGGCGGGCGCCTGTGCCGTGGGCTCCGACGACGTGCGGGTGCGGCGGCGGCGCGGCTTCTCCGGGGTCTCCGCGGCCTCGGGAGCGGCGGCCGGGGACTCCACCGGCTCCACCACGGTCGCGGCGGCCGGTGCCGGCTGGGCCGGCGCTCCGCCGCGCGTACGGCGACGGCGACGCAGGGTGCGCGGCGCCGACGCGGAATCCTCGGCCGGGCCGGACTCGGCGGCCGGCGTCGGGGCCGTCGTAGCGGCCGGCGTGGCGGCGGCGTCCAGCAGGGCGCCACCGCGCGTGCGGCGGCGACGGCGCGGCGTACGGGACGGGCGCTCGCGCTCCGCCGGGGCGGCAGCGGCGTCGGAACCGCCGCGGCCACTGCGGCCACCGCGACCGCGCGCACCGCGGCCACCGGTCTCGCCCAGGTCCTCCAGCTCCTCCGCCTCCAGACCCGCACGGGTCCGCTCCGAACGCGGCAGTATGCCCTTCGTGCCCGCGGGGATGCCGAGGTCGGAGAACAGGTGCGGGGACGACGAGTACGTCTCCACCGGGTCGTTGAAGTCCAGCTCCAGCGCCTTGTTGATCAGCTGCCAGCGCGGGATGTCGTCCCAGTCGACGAACGTGATCGCCGTACCCTTGGCGCCCGCGCGGCCCGTACGGCCGACCCGGTGCAGGTACGTCTTCTCGTCCTCGGGGGACTGGTAGTTGATGACGTGGGTCACGCCCTCCACGTCGATGCCGCGCGCGGCGACGTCGGTGCAGACCAGGACGTCCACCTTGCCGTTGCGGAAGGCGCGCAGCGCCTGCTCGCGGGCGCCCTGGCCGAGGTCGCCGTGGACCGCGCCGGAGGCGAACCCGCGGCGCTGCAACTGCTCGGCGATGTCGGCGGCCGTGCGCTTCGTACGGCAGAAGATCATCGCCAGCCCGCGGCCGTCGGCCTGCAGGATGCGCGCGACCATCTCCGGCTTGTCCATGTTGTGCGCGCGGTAGACGAACTGCTTGATGTTCGCGACCGTCGCGCCCTCGTCGTCCGGCGCCGTGGCGCGGATGTGCGTGGGCCGGGACATGTAGCGGCGCGCGAGGCCGATGACCGCGCCCGGCATGGTCGCCGAGAACAGCATGGTCTGACGCTTGACCGGCAGCATGTCGATGATCTTCTCGACGTCGGGCAGGAAGCCCAGGTCGAGCATCTCGTCGGCCTCGTCGAGGACCAGGCACTTGACGTGCTTCAGGTCCAGCTTCTTCTGGCCCGCGAGGTCGAGCAGCCGGCCGGGGGTGCCCACGACCACGTCGACGCCCTTCTTCAGGGCCTCCACCTGCGGCTCGTAGGCCCGGCCGCCGTAGATCGCCGTCACGCGCACGTTACGGACCTTGCCCGCCGTCAGCAGGTCGTTGGTGACCTGGGTGCACAGCTCGCGCGTGGGGACGACGACGAGGGCCTGCGGGGCGTCCGTGAGGGCCTCGGGGGCGGCGCGTCCGGCCTCGACGTCGGCGGGGACGGTGACGCGCTCGAGGAGCGGGAGGCCGAAGCCCAGCGTCTTGCCGGTGCCGGTCTTGGCCTGGCCGATGACGTCCGTGCCGGAAAGGGCGACGGGGAGCGTCATCTCCTGGATGGGGAAGGGGGTGATGATGCCGACGGCCTCCAGGGCCTCGGCGGTCTCGGGAAGGATTCCGAGTTCTCGAAACGTCGTAGTCAGGGTGCTGCCTCTTCTGTGTGGTGCGGTGCGAGGCGAGCGCGGGGGGTCATGGCTGACCGTGCCGGGGACGTCGGCTGCCGTACGGGCGAACCACTGGGGCAAGCCGTATGACACGGGACCTCTGCCGACGCTCTAGCGCTCGTACCGCTGAGGGTGTCCCTCCGGTCGTCGTACGTACTGCGCCGTACGCCAGGGAGGGCTGTCGGGTCGGAGCCGATCGGGCCACCGACCGGGCATCCTCATGCGTGCGCCCTGTCGGAACACGTCGAACATCGTCAACGCACTCAGCAGGCGCATTACCACCATACCCCGGATCGGCGCACATGCGATGGCCGATTTGGTCACGTAGTGGTAGTCACACTGATCGCCCAGGCACGTCCAGGGCGGCGCGAGCGGGCTATTGTGCGCCTCATGACTAGCTCTGACAAGCCTGAGAAGGACTCCGCCGCACCCACGGGCATCGCCGCCGAGGACTGGGCGCAGGCCTCCGCCGACCCGCAGTACCGCGCGGCGGTCGTGGATCTGCTCGGCGCGCTCGCGTACGGGGAGCTGGCGGCGTTCGAGCGGCTCGCGGAGGACGCCAAGCTGGCGCCGACCCTCTCGGACAAGGCGGAGCTGGCGAAGATGGCCTCGGCCGAGTTCCACCACTTCGAGCGGCTGCGGGACCGGCTGACCGAGATCGGCGAGGAGCCGACGGCCGCCATGGACCCGTTCGTCGCCGCGCTCGACGGCTTCCACCGCCAGACCGCGCCCTCGGACTGGCTGGAGGGCCTCGTCAAGGCGTACGTCGGCGACTCGATCGCGAGCGACTTCTACCGGGAGGTCGCGGCCCGGCTCGACTCCGACACCCGCGAGCTGGTCCTCGCCGTGCTCGACGACACCGGGCACGCCGGCTTCGCGGTGGAGAAGGTGCGGGCCGCCATCGATGCCGACCCGCGCGTGGGCGGCCGGCTCGCGCTGTGGGCGCGGCGGCTGATGGGCGAGGCGCTGTCGCAGTCCCAGCGGGTCGTCGCCGACCGGGACGCGCTGTCGACGATGCTCGTGGGCGGCGTCGCCGACGGGTTCGATCTCGCGGAGGTCGGGCGGATGTTCTCGCGGATCACGGAGGCGCACACGAAGCGGATGGCTGCGCTCGGCTTGGCGGCCTGACCCCTGTGAGGGGTGGTTGCGGGGAGTTGCGCGGCTGCGGGTCCGTGAGGGCTGGTCGCGCGGTTCCCCGCGCCCCCAGGGGATCGCCGCTCACGCGCCTCGGGAAGGCACCCTTGCTACGCCGTCGCTGAGCGGCGGATGCGGCCCGCCGGGCGCAGCAGCAGGGACAGGGACGCCGCCGAGATGACCGCCGCGCCCAGCAGGCTCAGCCAGGCGGTGTCGGAGCCGAGCGCGGTGTGGGTCACGAAGTCGCCGAAAAGGGCTCCGGCGATACCTGTCGAGAACACCAGTGGGCGGGCCGGGAGCCGGTGCGAGAGGCGGTGGACCGCCGCCCAGGCAAGGACGAGACCGAGCACTGCGGACGCGAGTGCTTCCAGGATCATGTCGGGGTCCCTCCCACGGCCGGGCTGCCCAGGTGCGGTCGTAGCCCGTCATACCCGTGACCTGCGGAGCGCAATCCTCCGCTGTGGGGGAGTTGTGGCCCTCCTGTGGGCGGATCCCCGCAGGCAAGGGGCCCGGCGGCCGAGTGCCGCCGGGCCCTTCTCACCGCATCGGCCTACAGCGTGCCGAAGCCCACCTTGCGCACGGTGGGCTCGCCGATCTCCACGTACGCCAGACGGTCCGTCGGCACCAGGACCTTGCGGCCCTTCTCGTCCTGCAGGCTCAGCAGCTGCGTCTTTCCGGCCAGCGCGTCGCTCACCAGACGCTCGACCTCCTCAACGCTCTGACCGCTCTCCAGAACGATCTCGCGGGGCGCGTACTGCACGCCGATCTTGACCTCCACGGCTATGTCCCTCCGACGGCCAGTGATGTGCGCGATCTTCCGCGCCGTACGCAGCCCACATTAGCCCGGTGAGGGGACGTACAGGCCGCGGGCCGCAAACGCCGTCAGCGAACAGGGAACGGGAACAAACGGCCGTCAGTGGTGTTCGGTGCCGTGCAGCGGGAAGCCGGCGATGCCCCGCCAGGCCAGCGAGGTGAGCAGCTGCACCGCCTGGTCGCGCGGGACGCTGCGGTCGCTGTGCAGCCAGGAGCGGGCCACCACCTGGGCGAGCCCGCCGAGACCGGAGGCCAGCAGCATCGACTCCGCGCGGGACAGGCCCGTGTCCTCGGCGATGACGTCGCAGATCGCCTCGGCGCACTCGTTCGTGACCTTGTCGACGCGCTCGCGCACCGCGGGCTCGTTCGTCAGGTCCGACTCGAACACCAGCCGGAAGGCACCGCCGTCGTCCTCGACGTACGCGAAGTAGGCGTCCATGGTGGCGCGCACGCGCTGCTTGTTGTCCGTGGTGGACGCGAGCGCGGTGCGCACGGACTGGATCAGCGACTCGCAGTGCTGGTCCAGCAGGGCGAGGTAGAGGTCGAGCTTGCCGGGGAAGTGCTGGTACAGCACCGGCTTGCTCACACCGGCCCGCTCGGCGATGTCGTCCATCGCCGCCGCGTGGTAGCCCTGCGCGACGAAGACCTCCTGGGCGGCGCCCAGCAACTGGTTCCGCCGGGCTCGGCGCGGCAGACGGGTGCCACGAGGGCGTGCTGCCTCAGTTTGCTCGATGGCTGTCACGCCGCCTCCCAAAGTCGTCCACATGCGGTGTCGGCCGCGCGGCCATCGTACTTTTCGGTAACCGTGGTGTGCGCGGTGCGAGCGCAGAATTTCACGTACCGGACGATGGCGAAAGCCGTGATCATCCTTTGATCAGGCCCATGGTGTGGCCGTGCGGTTCCGGGCGTCAGCGGTAGTCGTCCTCGTCGAGCGTGACCACGCGCGCCTGCTCGGCCTGATCGGCTTCGTTCGCGGCCCGGTCCGGGTCCACCCCGGCCAGGGGGTCGTCGCGGTCCGGCGCGAGATCGGCCTGCTGCTCGGCGATGTCCGCGTCCGGGGCCTCGACGTCGAACTCCGTGGCAGCCGTCTCGGTGTCCAGGTCGTCGGTCACGTCGGGCTCGGTGGGGTCATAGGCCATCGTGGGCTCCCTTCCTACGAACGTCCCTGGAAAACACAGGGGCCACACACACGGGTGCCCTGTGTACGAGCCTAGGAGACGGCGGATCCGGACGCCATGCCGTCACGCCCGTTCGCCGTCCGGTTTCCCACGCGCGTGCGGCTCATGTCTCGCACACGGCTCGCGTTGTGACGGCCACCACACGAACCTCGGCGTGATCACCTCGTAACATTGCCGCATGTCTTCGACCGAGTCGCCGTCCGCTCCGGCCGCCAGTGTCCTTCCGAGGGTGGCGCCCGTACGGGTCGGCGAGGGCGAGCGGCTGCGGTCCGTGGGGCTGCCCGGTGTCACCTTGTCGATCCGTTCGCGCCGCCCCGCCCGCGAGGGCCTGCCGCCCGCGCTCTACGTCCACGGGCTCGGCGGTTCCTCGCAGAACTGGTCCTCGCTCATGGCCGAGCTGGACGGCGTCGTCCACAGCGAGGCGGTCGACCTGCCGGGCTTCGGCGACTCGCCGCCCCCGGACGACGGGAACTACTCCGTCACCGGGCACGCGCGCGCGGTGATCCGCTATCTCGACGCGGCCGGCCGCGGCCCGGTCCACCTCTTCGGCAACTCGCTGGGCGGCGCGGTCACCACGCGCGTGGCCGCCGTCCGCCCGGACCTCGTCCGTACGCTCACCCTCGTCTCGCCCGCCCTGCCCGAGCTGCGCGTCCAGCGCACCGCGGTACCGACCGCGCTGCTCGGTGTGCCCGGTATCGCCGCCCTGTTCACCCGGATGACCAGGCAGTGGACGGCCGAGCAGCGGGTCCGCGGGGTCATGGCGCTCTGCTACGGCGATCCCTCGCGGGTGTCCTCCGAGGCCTTCCAGCAGGCCGTCGAGGAGCTGGAGCGGCGGTTGCAACTGCCGTACTTCTGGGATGCCATGGCCCGCTCCGCGCGCGGGATCGTCAACGCGTACACACTCGGCGGCCAGCACGGGCTGTGGCGCCAGTCGGAGCGCGTGCTCGCGCCGACCCTGCTGATCTACGGCGGCCGCGACCAGTTGGTCGGCTTCCGCATGGCCGCCAGGGCCGCCCGTTCCTTCCGCGATTCCCGCCTGCTGTCCCTGCCGGACGCCGGGCACGTGGCGATGATGGAGTACCCGGAGGTGGTGGCCGGGGCGTTCCGGGAGCTCCTGGCCGAGACCGCGGACCGCGGCACGGACACCGGGCGCGGGTCCGCCGCCGAGGCCGCCGTCCCCGGCGCGGGGAGCTGAGGCCGGCGTGGGACGCCACAGCCGTCGCGGACCGGCCCCCCAGGCCGACGCCGCCGCGAGCGCGCGGCGCGCGCAGAAGGCGGAGCAGAGCGAGAGGGCACCGCAGGCGCAGGGCGCCCGGCGGACGGAACGGCCGGGATCCGCGCAGCAGCGGCAGCGGCAACAGCCACAGGTGCAGCAGGGGCGTCCGAGGCTTGCCGACGGCCCGCCCGCCCAGCCGGTGCCCCGGTTCGTCGAGGGCACGCCCGCGCACGGGGTGCCCCGGCTCCCCGACGGGACGCCCGCCCGTGGCGTGCCCGGCCTGCGTCAGGCGGCCGCCGTGCGCGGTGGGCACCCTGAGCAGCGGGAAGCCGGGGGCGGCTGGGGGGAGTTCGCGGGGCGGCCCGGAGCCGGGGCCGGTCCCGGTGCGCTTCCGCGGCAGCGGAAGGCGGGGCAGGGCGGCGGGCCCCGGCAGGAGTACCTGGACGCCTTCGGCGACACCGGTGGCGGCGGCGCGGGCCTTGAGGACGTCGACGTCTTCGCGCCCCGCGCGCGTGGGCCGCGCCGTACCGTCGCGCCGGTGGCCGACCTGGCGACCGCGGTGGACGGCGGGGCCGGCGGCCGCGCACTCCCCGTCGGTGCACCCGGCGCCGATGTGCCCGCGCAGCGCTCCGGCGGCAAGGGGCGGGCCTTCACCGGGGTCGCGGCGGCGGCCGTCACCACCGTGCTCGCGGTGATCGTCGCCGGACATGTGGCCGAAGGGCGGCGGGACGGCGGGACGGCGCAGTCGCGGTCCGCGGCCGACCAGGAACGTGACGCCGGGGCCCCGGGAGGGGCGGCGCCCTCCGCCTCGGCGAGCGCGCCGGCGCCGACGTACGAGCAGGCGATGGACCGGACGTACCCGCTCAGCGCCACGCTGAAGGGCTCGGGGAGGTTCGACGCCGTACCGGGGTTCGACAAGGCGCCGGGCACCGGGCGCAAGTACACCTACCGGGTCGACGTCGAGCAGGGGCTGGGGCTGGACGGCACGCTGTTCGCCGCGGCCGTGCAGGAGACCCTGAACGACGACCGCAGTTGGGCCCACGGCGGCGCGCGTACCTTCGAGCGGATCTCCTCCGGCAGGCCCGACTTCGTGATCACGCTGGCGAGCCCCGGCACGACCGCCGCCTGGTGTGCCAAGTCCGGGCTGGACACCACGGAGGACAACGTCTCCTGTGACTCGGCGGCCACCGAACGAGTGATGATCAATGCGTACAGGTGGGCCCAGGGCAGCACGACGTACGGCAACAAGATCCATGCGTACCGGCAGATGTTGATCAACCACGAGGTCGGCCACCGGCTCGGCCACGGCCACGTGACATGCCAGAAGACCGGCGAGCCGGCGCCGGTCATGCAGCAGCAGACCAAGTTTCTGGACCACGACGGAATCCACTGTCTGCCCAACCCCTGGCCTTATCCCGGGAGTTGACAGGCGTCACTTATGTCGCATTGACATGAGACGTATGTTCGTTCATATTTTTGCGCATGTGGTCTAGTCATGCCGTCTCCGACAGCGCCGCCATCGAGCTGGCGCTCATCGGTGTGACCGCACTCTGCGTGGCCGACATCCACTGTCGCTGACGCCGCCTCCCTGGCGTTCGCGTCGCGACCTCTTTTCCCTTGTGCGCGTCCTCCCGCGCGCCCGTGATCCCGTCACGGGCTTTTTCGACGACCCGGCGCCGGGGCCGACGTCTGTCCGCAGCCGTCTCACTCCTCGTCCACAAGTCTCAGTATCCGAGAGGTCGTCATTCCGATGCGTCAACCGTCCGTCACAGCGCGCCGCGTGGCAGCGGCATCCGTCAGCCTGGTCGTGGCAGCGGGCGCCGCCGCCTGCGGCCCGAAGGACAGCGGTGCCAAGGGCTCCGGTGGCGACTCCACGCCCCACAAGGGCGGCACTCTCACGGTCCTGAACGCCCAGCCGCAGACCGACTTCGACCCCGCCCGCCTGTACACCTCCGGCGGCGGCAACGTCCCCTCGCTGGTCTTCCGCACGCTCACCACGCGCAACCGCGCGAACGGCGCCGCCGGTGCCAAGGTCGTCCCCGACCTCGCCACCGACACCGGGCGCCCCAACAAGGACGCGACCGTGTGGACGTACACCCTGAAGAAGGGCCTCACGTACGAGGACGGCACGCCGATCACCTCGGCCGACATCAAGTACGGCATCGAGCGCTCCTTCGCCCCCGAGCTGTCCGGCGGCGCCCCCTACCTGCGGGACTGGCTGGCCGGCGCGGCCGACTACCAGGGGCCGTACAAGGACAAGAAGGGGCTATCGGCGATCGAGACGCCGGACGCCCGGACCATCGTCTTCCACCTGGACAAGCCCGAGGGCGAGTTCCCGTTCCTCGCCACGCAGACCCAGTTCACGCCGGTGCCCAGGAGCAAGGACACCGGCACCAAGTACGAGGAGCACCCGGTCTCCTCGGGCCCCTACAAGGTCGTCAAGAACGAGAACGACGGCGAGCACCTGCTGCTGGCGCGCAACCCCTACTGGTCCCCGGCCACCGACGACCAGCGCAAGGCGTACCCCGACACGGTCGACGTGCGCTCCGGCCTGGACTCCTCGGTGATCAACCAGCGGCTGTCCGCGTCCCAGGGAGCGGACGCGGCGGCCGTCACCACGGACACCAACCTCGGCCCGGCCGAACTGGCCAAGGTCAGCGGCGACAAGGAACTCGCCGCGCGCGTGGGTACCGGCCACTTCGGCTACACGAACTACATCGCCTTCAACCCGACCGTGAAGCCGTTCGACAACCCCAAGGTGCGCCAGGCGATCGCGTACGCCGTCGACCGCTCCTCGGTCGTCAACGCGGCCGGCGGCAGCGCGCTCGCCGAGCCCGCCACCACCTTCCTGCCCAACCAGAAGTCCTTCGGCTACACGCCCTACGACCCGTTCCCGGCGGGCGCGTCCGGCAACCCGGCCAAGGCCAGGGAACTGCTCGCGCAGGCCGGCTACAAGAACGGCCTCACCATCACGCTGACCCACTCCAACGCCAAGGACTTCGAGACCAGCCCGGAGATCGCGACCGCCGTCCAGGACGCGCTCAAGAAGGCCGGCGTCACCGTCAAGCTCAAGGGCCTGGAGGACAACGACTACCGGGACACGATCCACGGCGTGAAGACCGAGCCCGGGTTCTTCCTCGCGCACTGGGGTGCCGACTGGCCCTCCGGCGGTCCCTTCCTCGCCCCGATCTTCGACGGCCGGCAGATCGTCAAGGACGGCGCGAACTTCAACACGGGCCTGCTCAACGACACGTCGGTCAATGACGAGATTGACGCGATCAACAAGTTGACCGACCTTGACGCTGCCGCCCAGCGCTGGGGTGCGCTGGACAAGAAGATCGGTGAACAGGCCCTCGTCGTGCCGCTGTTCCACCCGGTCTACAAGCGCCTGTACGGCAAGGACGTCAGGAACATCGTCGTCAGCGACTGGACCGGCGTTCTCGACATCTCCCAGGTCGCGGTGAAGTAGCGCCGTGAGCGAGGCACTTGTCGCCATCGAGACCGCCGGGACGGACGGATCCGACGCATCCGTCCCGGCGGGCTCGGGGGCCCGTCGGTTCTGGCGGCGGCTGCGGGCGCAGCGCGCCGCCCTGGTCGCCGCGGCCGTCGTCGCGCTGCTGGTCCTGGTCGCGCTCGCCGCGCCGCTGTTCACCGCCCTGGAGGGCCAGGACCCCACCACGTACCACCCGACCCTGATCGACTCCGCGCGCGGAGGCGTGCCCGTCGGCGCCTTCGGCGGCATCGGCGCCGACCACTGGCTGGGCGTCGAACCGCAGACCGGACGCGACATGTTCGCCCGGCTCGTCTACGGGGCACGGGTGTCGCTGGGCGTCGCCCTGGCCGCCACGGTGCTCCAGGTGGTCCTGGGCGTCGCCGTGGGCCTGGCGTCGGGCCTGGGCAACCGCTGGGTCGACCTGGTCCTGAGCCGCGTCACCGACATCTTCGTCGCGATGCCGCTGATGATCATGGCGCTGGCGCTGCTGGCCGTCGTACCCGACAGCTTCCCGCGGCCCGTCCTGGTCGCCCTCGTCATCTCCCTGGTCTCCGGCTGGAGCACCACGGCGAAGATGGTGCGCGCCCAGGCGCTCACCCTGAAGAACCTCGACTACGTCGCCGCGTCCCGGCTCAGCGGCTGGAGCACCTGGCGCACCGCCGTCCGCGAACTCCTGCCGGGCCTCGCCGCGCCCGTCATCACGTACGCGGCGCTGCTGATCCCGTCGAACATCAGCGCCGAGGCGGCCCTGTCCTTCCTCGGCGTCGGCGTGAAGCCGCCGACGCCGTCGTGGGGCCAGATGCTCACCTCCGCCGACGTCTGGTACCAGGCGGCACCGCAGTACCTGCTGCTGCCCGCCGCCGCCCTGTTCGTGACCGTGCTCTCGCTGACCGTCCTCGGCGACGGCGTGCGCGTCGCGCTCGACCCGCGCGCGGCCTCGCGCCTGCGCGTCGGCACCGGCCGCAAGCGGGAGGCCCGCGCGGCCACGGCGGACGCGACCGCCGTGCGGAAGGGGGACCGGGCATGAACGGCCTCACCGGCTTCGTCCTGCGCCGCGTGCTCGGCGCCGTGATCACCCTGTTCGCACTCTCGGTGATCATCTACGTCGTCTTCTACGTCACCCCCGGCAACGTCGCCCAGATCACCTGCGGCCCGCGCTGCTCCCCGGAGCAGGTCCACCAGGTCGCCGCGCAACTGCGCCTCGACGACCCGCTGTACGTGCGCTACTGGCACTTCCTCCAGGGCATCTTCGCCGGCCAGGACTTCTCCACCGGCACCGGCGTGGAGCACTGCTCGGCCCCCTGCCTCGGCGAGTCGTACCAGAACGACCAGCAGGTCACCGACATCATCCTGACCAAGCTGCCGGTGAGCTTCTCGCTGGTGCTCGGCGCGATGGTGATCTGGCTGCTGCTCGGCGTCGGTACCGGTGTGCTCTCCGCCTGGCGGCGCGGCCGGTTCAGCGAGCGCGTCCTGACCGCCGTCACGCTGGCGGGCACGGCCACGCCCGTCTTCGTCATCGGCCTGGTGCTGATGGTCGTCGTCTGCGGCCAGCTCCAGCTACTGCCCTTCCCCGAGTACGTCGCCTTCACCGACGACCCGCAACAGTGGGCGTGGAACCTGCTGCTGCCCTGGCTCTCCCTCGCCCTGATCGAGGCGGCGGGCTTCGCCCGGCTGACCCGGGCGTCGATGCTGGAGACGCTGGCCGAGGACCACATCCGCACGTTTCGCGCGTACGGCGTCGGCGAGCGCGCGGTGATCGCCCGGCACGCGCTGCGCGGCGCGACCGCGTCCGTCATCGCGCTCAACGCGATCACCTTCGGGTCGGCCGTCGGCGGCGCCGTCCTCACCGAGACCCTGTTCGGCCTGCCCGGCATCGGCCAGGAGCTGGTGCACGCGGTGAAGGTCGTGGACCTGCCGGTGGTCGTCGGCATGGTCCTGGTCGTCGGCTTCTTCGTGGTTCTCGCCAACGCCGTCGCGGACGTGCTGTACGCGGTGGCCGACCGACGGGTGGTGCTCGCATGAGCCTGGTGGACGTCACGGACCTGACCGTCGAGTTCGGCTCCCTGCGGGCCGTGGACGGGGTCTCCTTCAGCCTGGCGAAGGGTGCCGCGCTCGCCCTCGTCGGCGAGTCCGGCTCCGGCAAGTCCACGGTCGCGGGTGCCCTGCTGGGCCTGCACCGGGGCACCGGGGCGCGGGTCACGGGATCCGTGCGGGTGGCCGGTACGGACGTACACGCCGCCCCGGACGAGGAGTTGCGGCGGCTGCGCGGCGCCAAGGCCGCCATGGTCTTCCAGGACCCGCTCTCCTCGCTCGACCCGTACTACGCGATCGGCGACCAGATCGCCGAGGTTCATCGCGTGCACGCGCGCGTGTCGCGCCGCAGCGCACGCGCGCGTGCCGTCGAGGTGCTGGAGCGGGTTGGAATCCCGGACGCGGCACGGCGGTCCCGGTCCCGGCCGCACGAGTTCAGCGGCGGCATGCGCCAGCGTGCGCTGATCGCCATGGCCCTCGCCTGCGAGCCGGACCTGCTGATCGCCGACGAGCCGACCACCGCCCTGGACGTCACCGTCCAGGCCCAGATCCTCGACCTGCTGCACACGCTGCGCGAGGAGACCGGCATGGGCCTGCTGCTCGTCACCCATGACGTCGGCGTCGCCGCCGAGAGCGTGGACGACGTCCTCGTCATGCGGCACGGCAGGGCCGTCGAGCGCGGCCCCGTCGGAACCGTCCTCGCGGCGCCCGCGCAGGCGTACACGCGCGAGCTGCTCGACGCCGTCCCGCGCGTGGACGCGCGCCGCACCGGCTCCGGGGCCACCGAGGAGGCCGTGCTGGAGGCCACCGGGCTGCGGCGCGAGTTCGGGCGCGGCAAGCGGGCGTTCGCGGCCGTGGACGACGTCTCGGTGACCGTCCGCCGCGGCGAGACCCTGGGCGTGGTCGGCGAGAGCGGCAGCGGCAAGACCACCCTCGGTCGCATGCTGGTCGGGCTGCTGGAGCCGACCGCCGGCACGATCCGCTACGAGGGGCGCCCGCACACGGCGGTGCACCCGTCCGTCCAGATGGTCTTCCAGGACCCGGTCTCCTCCCTCAACCCGCGCCGCCGGGTGGGCGAGTCCATCGCCGACCCGCTCCGCGCGCGCGGGGAACGCGAGGAGCAGCGCATCCGGGGGCGCGTGGCGGAACTGCTGGAGCGCGTGGGGCTCGAAAAGGCGCACTACGACCGCTACCCGCACGAGTTCAGCGGCGGCCAGCGCCAGCGCATCGGCATCGCCCGGGCACTCGCCGCCGAACCGCGGGTCATCGTCTGCGACGAGCCGGTCTCCGCGCTCGACGTCACCACACAGGCGGAGGTGGTCGAGCTGCTCGGCGAGTTGCAGCGGGAACTCGGCCTCGCGCTGGTCTTCATCGCCCACGACCTCGCCGTCGTACGGCAGGTCAGCGACCGGGTCGCGGTCATGCGCCGGGGCAGGCTCGTCGAGTACGGGCCCGCCGACGAGGTGTACGACAGCCCGCGCGAGCCCTACACGAAGCAGCTCCTGGCCGCCGTACCCGCGCTCGATCCGGACCTGGCGGCCCGGCGGCGCGCGGCCCGGCGGGAGCCCGCCGTGGCGTAACGTTTCGCGCACGGACGATGACGCTCTGAACCCTTAGCGCTACGGAACGCGACCCGCACGCGAAAGTTACGACCGTTCACCCCTTTTGGTGGCGCGATGGACAACCGTCCGTCGCGCCACCGCCTTGTCCGCTTACGTTCGTCCCGCTGCGAGCCGCCGGGACAACGGTGGCTCCCCAGACGGGAGATCGGGGGTGCACACGTGCGCATCGGACTGCTTACGGAGGGTGGCTATCCGTATGTGAGCGGTGACGCCGGGCTCTGGTGCGACCGGCTCGTGCGCGGGCTCGCACAGCACGAGTTCGACCTCTACGCGCTCAGCCGCGGCCGACGGCAGGAGGACGAGGGCTGGGTCCCGCTCCCGCCGCAGGTGAGCCGGGTGCGTACGGCGCCGCTGTGGACGGCCGAGGAGGGCGGGGTCGGCTACGGCCGGCGCGCGCGCCGGCGCTTCGCCGAGTGCTACGGGGAACTGGTCGGGGCCGTGTGCGCCGGAGCCGCCCCAGGGGCGGACGGCGCCCGCGCGGGCGCGTCGGACGGCGACGGGAGCCGGTCCGGGGAGGGGGCGGCCGATCTGGCGGACCGTTTCGGCAGTGCGCTGTACGGGCTCGCCGAACTCGCCCGCGAGCACGGCGGCCTGGTCGGCGCCCTGAGCTCGGACACCGCCGTACGCGCCCTGGAGCGCGCCTGCCACGCTCCTGGAGCGCTGCGCACGGCGCGCGAGGCGCGCGTC
Source organism: Streptomyces sp. NPDC104106 (assembly GCF_055584345.1). NCBI lineage: Bacteria > Bacillati > Actinomycetota > Actinomycetes > Kitasatosporales > Streptomycetaceae > Streptomyces > Streptomyces sp. NPDC104106. The sequence goes on along the minus strand of NZ_JBVJMF010000005.1, from coordinate 265,869 downwards.
CCCGATCTGCTCACCGTCACCGCGCAGCTCGAACGCGCCCTGCGTCCCCTCTCCCTCGACTGGTACGGCGACGACGGGCTCGGCGCGGCCGACCTCTGCCACGCCACCGCCGGCGGCACCGCCGCCCTGCCCGGCCTGCTCGCCCGGCACTTCGCCGGTGTCCCGCTGCTCGTCACCGAGTACGGCGTGCAGCTCCGCTCGCACTACCTTGCCCTCGGCCCCGACACCGCCGCCCCCGCCGTACGCGCGCTGCTCGGCGCCTTCCACGGCCGGCTCGCCGCCGAGGTGTACCGGCGCGCCGAGATCCTCACCCCCGGCAACGCCCACGCGCGCCGCTGGCAGGAACGGTGCGGTGCCGACCGGGCCAGGATCCGCACGGTCTACCCGGGCATGGACGCCACCCGCTTCACGGAGGCCGGCGAGTCACCGGACCGGGCCGACCCCCGCACCCTGGTCTGGGTCGGACGCGTGGAACCCGCCAAGGACCTGATCGGGCTGCTGCACGCCTTCGCCGACGTGCGCAAGGAGGAGCCCCGCGCGCGCCTGAGGATCGTCGGCGCGCCCGCCGGGGCCGAGGGCGCGGCCTATCTCGGCCACTGCCGGGCGCTCGCCGCCCAGCTCTTCCCCGACGAGGCGGAGGGCGTGCACACCGTCGGCGACAACCCGGTCTCCTTCGAGGAGATCGGCGGCCCCGAGGCGCCGACGCTGCCCGACGCGTACGCCGCCGGCGCGGTCGTCGTGCTGTCCAGCGTCGTCGAGGGCTTCCCGATCAGCCTCGTCGAGGCCATGCTCTGCGGCCGGGCCACGGTGTCCACGGACGCCGGCGCGGTGGTCGAGGTCATCGGCGGTACGGGCCTGGTCGTGCCCGCGCGCAATCCACGGGCGCTCGCCGAGGCGTGCCTGGCGCTGCTGCGCGACCCCGAGCGCCGCGCGCGCCTGGGTGCCGCCGCGCGCGCCCGCGCGCTGGAGCTGTTCACCGTCGAGCAGAACATCGCGGCATTTCACGGCATTTACCTGCAGATCGTCTCGCACTGCCCGGTGCGCCGGGTCGTCCTCGACGAGGCCGGTGAGCCCCTGCCGTTCGCCGCCCCGGCCGAGTCCCACGTCCCCGGCCGCTGGACCGGCCCCACGGCCCGCGCCCTGCCCCGGACCGCCCCGGGCTGGGCCACGACCGCGCCGGTCCGCGCGACAGCACTGGCGGCCGCGGAGGGGGTGTGAGCGACGTGACCGACGTACAGGACGACGGCTGCGCCGAGGGGGCCAGGCCCGGCGGGGCCGACCTGCCCTGCAGGCCGAGCGGAGCGGAACCGTGGGACGCGTGGTCGGGGCAGTGGCCCCCCACAGCGGCAGCGGGGAGCGCACCCGGCGGAAGGGGGCCGGTGGGGGCGGCGGAGGCTGCAGTGGCCGGTTCCGCAGGTTCCGCGCCGGTGGCGGGCTGGAGCGCTCCCGGCGTGCCCGTACCCGCCGTCTCCGGCAGCGGGCCCGAGCGGTCGGTCGCCGGGAACGCACCCGCGCCGTCTGCCGGATCCGGCTCGCCCCTGCCGGCGCCTTCCGCGGGCGCGTCCCCGCCGTCCGCCGGAACAGACGTGCCCGCACCGGCGCCCACCGCGGGTGTCGCGGGCTCGGCCGTGCGCACCGCGACCCGGCGCGGCGCCGGTGACCCCGTGAAGGCGCTGCTGCACCGGCACCGCGAGCTGTGCGAGCGGGCGGTGGATCCGCTGGAGATCGCCGCCGGGCTGGAGGCGCACGGCATCACCGACCGCGGCGCCGCCCGCTTCCGGCACCGGGACGTCTTCTCCCTGGCCGAGGAGTTGTACGCGCGCGTGCCGCGCGACGGCGGTGAGGCGGGGACCGGGTCCGGGGCCCTGCCCGTCCCGCGCGTCCGCGCCGACTGGGTCCTGCTCACCCCGCTGCCCGGCGCGCTCGGCGCGGCCACCGTGGCCGGGCTGCGCCTCACCCACGGCCACCTCCGCCTCCTCGTCGCCCTGGCCGGTCTCCTCGCCCTCTGCCTCGCCACGCGCGCGGTGCTGCGCCGCGGCCCCCTCGCGGGACCGCCCGGCGGCTCCGCGCGGCACCCGGCGGGCGGCACGCGCGCGTGGACCCTCTGGCTGCTCGGGTACGCCCTCCTCGGCGACGGCCTGCTCGACTGCGTCCTGACCGGCGGCCCCGACGCCCCGCCGACCGGCGCCCCGGACGGCCCCTGGCCCACGGCCCTGGCGCCCGCCCTGGCCCTCGCGCTGGCGTGCGCTCCGGCGGCCTGGAGCGCCCATCTGCTCAGCACGGGCGCCCGCCGCAGGCTGGCAGGCAGCCGTGGCCTCGCGGACTTCACGTCCGCCGCCAGGCCACTGCTGTTCGGCACGCTCACCCTCTTCCTGGGCGCGCTCACCGGCCTGCTCCTGCTCTGCGGCGCGGTCCTGCGCGAACCCGCGGCCTACGCCCAGGCCCTCACCCTGGGCGCCCTGCTCCTGCTCGCGCGCCTGCTGGCCGTACACCGCCACCGGCGTGCGCCGGCGCTCGCGCTGGGCGCCGCCGCCACGACCGAGGCGGCGGCCCTCGCCCTGCCGCTGGCCGGCCGGCTGCCCGGCTGCGCCTTCCTGGCGACCCCCGTGCGGGCCCTCGTCAGCGCCTGCGGCCCGGCCGCCGTACCGGCCCTCGCCTGCGGCGCCGCGGCCCTGGCCCTGCTGTGCCACGCCGGCCGCACGCTCACCCGGGCCTCGGCCCACGCGCCCGCGGGAGCCTGCGAGTGAGCTCCCGAGTGAACCTTCCGACACCGCCCCACCGCCGCGGGCACCCGCGTCACCCCTTCGAAGGAGAACACCAGATGACCACCTCCCGACCCGGAGCGTCCGGAGCCCCCGGAACCGCCGGAGCGCCCGCGGCGACCGGTGCCCTCGCCGCGGCCGGTCCCGCCGCCGCGCACACCCCGGGAGGCGCCCGATGAGGGTTCTGCTGATCGGAGCAAACGGGTACATCGGCCGCTTCGTCGCCGACCGCCTGCTCGCCGACCCGGCCGTCCAGCTCACCGCGCTCGGCCGCGGCGACGACGCCGACGTCCGCTTCGACCTCGCCACCGGCAGCCCGGGCGCGCTCACCCGCTTCCTCGACGCGGTCCACCCCGGGGTCGTCGTCAACTGCGCGGGCGCCACCCGCGGCGGCGCCCGGGAACTCACCCGGCACAACACCATCGCGGTCGCCACCGTCTGCGAGGCCCTGCGCCGCAGCGGGTGCGGAGCCCGGCTGGTACAGATCGGCTGCGGCTCGGAGTACGGTCCGAGCCAGCCCGGCTCCTCCACGGCCGAGGACGCCGTGCCCCGCCCCGGCGGCCCGTACGGCGTCAGCAAGCTCGCCGCGACCGAACTGGTCCTCGGCTCGGGCCTGGACGCCGTCGTACTGCGCGTCTTCTCCCCGGCCGGCCCCGGAACGCCGGCAGGCTCCCCGCTGGGCCGCCTCGCCGAGGCCATGCGCCGCGCCATGCAGGCCGGGGACGGTGAACTCAAGCTCGGCGGGCTCGGCGCCCAGCGCGACTTCATCGACGTCCGCGACGTCGCGCGCGCCGTGCACGCCGCCTCGCTCTCCGCCGCGCAGGGCGTCATCAACATCGGCTCCGGCCGCGCCGTCCGGCTCCGCGACGCCGCCGCCGTCCTCGCCCGGGTCGCCGGGTACGGCGGCACCCTGCACGAACTCGACGCCCCGCCCGGCCCGCCCCGCGCCCCCATCGGCCACCCGCGGGCCGACGCCGACCACGCCGCACCGGTCGCGTACCCGTACCCGGACGGCTGCGGCAGCTGGCAGCAGGCCGATGTACGCACCGCCCGGGACCGGCTCGGCTGGCGGCCCCGCATCAACCTCGAAGAATCCCTGGCCGACATCTGGATGGAGGCGGCATGCCGCATCTGACCAGCACCGCGGCGGGCGCGACGAGCACGGGCCTGCGCACCGCCCTCGGCGTCCCGGGCTTCGCCCACCCGCTCGTCGCGCCCGCCCAGTGGGCCGGACTCGCCCGCCCGGGCGTCCCGCTGGACTGGGTGGTCCTCAACGTGTCGTCGGGGCCGGGCACCCGCCCCGACCCGCACTGCCTGGAGGCCGCGGACCTGCTCCGCGGCGCCGGTGCGCGGGTCCTCGGCCACCTGGACGTCACGTACGGCGCCCGCTCGTTCGCCGACCTGCTCGGCGACGCGCACCGCCACCTCGACTGGTACCGCGTCGACGGCTTCCTGCTGGCTCGCTGCCCCACCGAACGCGCGGCGCTCCCCGAGGTCCGCCGGGCGGTCACCACGCTGCGGGCGATCAGTGACGCCGCCCATGTCGTACTCGGCCACGGCCGCCATCCGTACCCCGGCTACGCGGAGAGCGCCGACCAGCTGGTGACCTTCTCCGGGCCCTGGTCCGACTACCGCTGGTCGCAGGCCGCCGAGTGGACCGCCGACTACCCGCCGGACCGCTTCTGCCACTTCGTGCACGGCGTGCCCCGCGGCCACCTGGACGAGGCCCTGCGCATCGCCCGCTGGCAGGGAGCCGCGACGATCTACTTCACCGACCGCACGGACCGCGGTGGCCGCACCGACCCGTGGGGGACGATGCCCGGCTACTGGGACGACATCGTCTCGCTTATCGGGACAGGTGTCTCGGAATGAAAAAGGCCGTGGCAGTGTTACGGGGAGAACAACCGTACTGTTTGACCGACCAACGGAGTCCCCGTGTCGCTGCCACCCCTGGTCGAGCCAGCTCCTGAGCTCACCGTAGACGAGGTCCGCCGGTACTCCCGCCACCTGATCATCCCCGACGTGGGCATGGACGGGCAGAAGCGGCTGAAGAACGCCAAGGTGCTCTGTGTCGGTGCCGGCGGCCTGGGCTCGCCCGCGCTGATGTACCTGGCCGCCGCGGGCGTGGGCACGCTCGGCATCGTGGAGTTCGACGAGGTCGACGAGTCGAACCTCCAGCGCCAGATCATCCACAGCCAGTCCGACATCGGCCGTTCCAAGGCCGAGTCCGCCCGCGACACCGTCAAGGGCATCAACCCGTACGTGAACGTGGTCCTTCACGAGGAGCGGCTCGAAGCCGACAACGTGATGGACATCTTCAGCCAGTACGACCTGATCATCGACGGCACGGACAACTTCGCGACCCGCTACCTGGTCAACGACGCCTGCGTGCTGCTGAACAAGCCGTACGTGTGGGGCTCGATCTACCGCTTCGACGGCCAGGCCTCCGTCTTCTGGTCCGAGCACGGCCCCTGCTACCGCTGCCTGTACCCGGAGCCCCCGCCCCCGGGCATGGTCCCCTCCTGCGCCGAGGGCGGCGTCCTGGGCGTGCTGTGCGCGTCCATCGGCTCCATCCAGGTCAACGAGGCCATCAAGCTCCTCGCGGGCATCGGCGAGCCGCTGGTCGGCCGACTGATGATCTACGACGCCCTTGAGATGACGTACCGCCAGGTCAAGGTCCGCAAGGACCCGAACTGCGCGGTCTGCGGCGAGAACCCGACCGTCACCGAGCTGATCGACTACGAGGCCTTCTGCGGCGTCGTGTCCGAGGAGGCCCAGGCGGCGGCCGCCGACTCCACGATCACTCCGAAGCAGCTCAAGGAGTGGATCGACGACGGCGAGAACATCGAGATCATCGACGTCCGCGAGCCGAACGAGTACGAGATCGTCTCCATCCCGGGCGCCAGGCTCATCCCGAAGAACGAGTTCCTCATGGGCACCGCCCTGGAGGGACTCCCACAGGACAAGAAGATCGTCCTGCATTGCAAGACGGGTGTCCGCAGTGCGGAAGTCCTCGCCGTGCTGAAGTCCGCGGGCTTCGCCGACGCCGTCCATGTGGGCGGCGGCGTCATCGGCTGGGTCAACCAGATCGAACCGCACAAGCCGGTCTACTGATCACCGCTCCGGCCGACCGGCGAGACTGACGAAGCCCACGGCTCTGACCAGCTCAGACGCCGTGGGCTTTGTGCCTCCCGCTCTGAGACGTCCCTCGACCAGGGGAACCCACTGCTCGAACGGCTTGACCCCGGCCTGGGGCCGGGCCTCATGGCTCTGGGCTGTCAGCTCGCATGGGCCTCGACCTGGGGGATGCGAACGAGGCCGCCGCCCCACGCCTCGGACTACCAAGACTGCCTGTCGTGAAGTGGCCGGACGCCTGTGCCGACGGCGGCCCGCGCGGCCTGCACCGGAAGACCCGCCACCTCGTCGACTGGGCCAACCGCCGGTCCTTCATCCGGGTCGACGACGAGATCAGCGCCATCGACCGCGTCTGGGTCGCCGACATCCTGGGCCGTCACTCCTTCATCGCGTCGACCCGACCAAAGGCCTCGTGGACGCCGGCCTCGCCGCGCTCGCCGGTTGGCTCCGCGCCACTGCGCCGAGCTGACCCACAAGAGACCCAGCTCACCAGGATTCCCGACAAGGCCCAGGGGACTCAGCTCTGCGTACTGCCGTCTATGAGCTCGCGGATGACGTCCGCGTGGCCGTTGTGTTGGGCGTATTCCCTGATCACGTGCATCATGATGCAACGCACGTCGAGATCCCCGAATCGGTGGTGCGTGCAAACATCATCCAGTGAAACCCTGGCGAAGATCTCGCGGCTGCGCTCGCAGGCGGCCACGTAGCGCGCGACGTCCTCAGGCAGTGTCGCGCCGTCGTCCAACAGGAAGTCACCGTCCCTGCGCTCCGGCCAGCCGAAGGGCGCGGGTTCCTCGCTCTGCTCGATGACGTTGACAAACCAGACGAACTCGACCTTGGTGAGGTGTCGCACCAATCCGTGCAGGGTGGTGAGGGACGGAACGACACGCCGGGCTGCCTGTTCCTCGGTCAACCCGTCGAGCCTCCTCAGCAGTTCGGCGCGTTGGTAGTCGAGCCACCCGGCCAAGGCCTCACGTTCAGGCGCGATGGTGCGCAGGTCGACGGGCTTGAGCGGCGAAGCGAAGGTCTGCGGTCCAGAGGCGTCATTCATGGGTGCATTGTCCCAGGCGAGGTCAACGCCCGGTCCTGACAACGACTGCCGGAGGAAGCGTGGCCGGGGCAAGAAGGCCGGCCCGCCGATGCCGCGCGCGTCAGGAGCAGACCGCGCCGGTGTTCGGCACCTTCCCGTCCAGCAGGTAACTGTTCACCGTGCTCTGGACGCACCTGTCCTTGCTGTCGTACGCACCGTGGCCCTGGCCCTTGTACGTCAGCTCCACCGCGACGTCCCTGCCGAGCGCGTCCGCCATCTTCTTCGCGCCCTCGTACGGGGTGGCCGGGTCGCCGGTGTTGCCCACGACGAGGATGGGCGCCGACCCGGGCGCGCTGACGTCGGGATGGTCGGCGGCGCCGGGCACGGCCCAGCCGGTGCAGCTGATCAGGCCCCAGGCCAGGTAGTCCCCGAACAGCGGGGAGGCGGCCCGGAATTCGGGCAGCTTCCGCTGGATGTCGTCCACGGTGTACCGCGGCTTCGCGTCGGCGCAGTTGATCGCGATGTTGGCCGCGGTGATGTTGCTGTACTGGCCGTTCTCGCTGCGTCCGTTCATCGAGTCGGACAGCAGCATGAGGATCCTGCCGTCGCCCATGTAGGCGTCCTCCAGCCCCTCGGTCAGGTACTCCCAGAAGTCCTTGGAGTACAGGGACTCCGCGATGCCGTTGGTCGCCTCGGTCTGGGTGAGCCGGCGGGGCGGGATGCCCGGGATCGGCGTCTTGTCCAGGTCTCTCAGCAGTTTCGCGATCCGGTTCTTCACATCGTCCGGGGTGTCGCCGATCGGGCAGTCGGTGGTCTTCGACGTACAGTCCTCCGCGAAGTTGTCGAGCGCGAGCTGGAAGCCCCTGGCCTGTCCGAGCGCGCTCTCCTCGGGGTTCTGGGTGGGGTCGACGACGCCGTCGAGCACGGCCCGGCCGACGTTCCCGGGGAACAGGTGCGCGTACACGCCGCCGAGTTGGGTGCCGTAGGAGATGCCGAAGTAGTGCAGCTTGGCGTCGCCCAGGACCTGGCGCATCAGGTCCATGTCGCGGGCCGCGTCCGTGGTCGCCACATGCGGCAGGATGCTCTCGGAGTTCTGCTCACAGGCCGCGTTGAACTGCTTGGTGCGGTCGAGCAGCTGGGCGCGCTCGGCGCTGGTGTCGGGCGTCGCGTCCTGCTGGAAGTACACGTCCAGCTGGGCGTCGCTCTCACAGGTCACCGGCGCGCTGCGGCCGACCCCGCGCGGGTCGAAGCTGACCAGGTCGTAACGGGTGCGCAGGGTCTCGTAGTCGGAGCTGAACGAGGGCAGCGAGCTGACGCCGCTGCCGCCCGGCCCGCCGAAGTTGAACACGAGCGAACCGATGCGCTCGCTCGCGGGCCCGCTGGCTCTGGCGCGGATCAGGGCGATGCCGATCGTGTCGCCCTTCGGCCTGCTCCAGTCCAGCGGCGCCCTCATGGTGGCGCACTGCCATGTGCCGCCGCCCGGCAGCGGGGAGGGTGCGCTGCCGCCGCCCTCGGCCTCGGACGGCGCCGGGCAGTCCTTCCAGTCCAGCCGCTGCGCCGTGAGATTGCCGTCCTTGGCGTCGTCGCCGCCGCAGCCGGCCAGCAGCGTGGGCAGCAGCACGGCGGCGGTGGTCAGGGCGGCGGCGCGCAGCCGGAAGGGGTTCGCCATGCCCCCATCCTGGCGGCGGGCCCGGCACCGCGCGCGGGGCACGGGCCGTACGAGGTACCCGCGCCCGCGGTCCCTACAGGGCGCCCTTGCGGCTCAGGTGGTTGAACGCCAGCCAGCCCGGCAGGACCGGGAGCCACAGCGTGAGCAGGCGGTACAGCAGGACGGCCGGGGCGGCGACCTCCTTGGGCAGTCCCACGGCGATCAGGCCGACCGTCAGGGTCGCCTCCACCGCGCCCACACCGCCCGGGGTGGGCGCCGCTGAGCCGAGCGCGTTGCCGGCGAGGAAGACCACTGCGACGCTGGCGATGCTGAGCGAGGCCGTACCGTCGCCGAACGCCCGGATGGAGGCGTCCAGGCACATCACGAAGCAGAACGTCAGCAGCAGGATGCCGCCGATGCCCGTGATCAGCTTCTGCGGCCGCTGGAGCACGTCGAGCATGCGCGGCACGACGCCCGCGAACAGCGACCTCACACGCGTGACGACGAATTTGCGCAGGAACGGCACCGATGTCACCACGAGCACCAGCACCGCGACCGTCAGCAGACCCGCGATGACCGTCCGGGAGGGCGACAGGGACGGCGTCTTCTCGGTGCCGGTGAGGTAGCCGAAGGACAGCAGCATCAGGATGTGGGCGCCGAGCCCCGCCAGCTGCGACGCGCCCACGCTCGCCACCGCCAGCCCCGGCCGGACTCCGGCGCGCTGGAGATACCGGGTGTTGAGGGCCACCCCGCCGACCGCCGCCGGGGCCACGATCTTCACGAAGGAGCCGGCCACCTGGGCCGCCACGGCCCGCAGGAACGGCACCCGCTCCGGCACGAAGCCGAGCAGCTGCATCGCCGCCGCCACATAGCTGAGCACCGAGAACAGCACGGCGGCGACCACCCAGCCCCACTGGGCGTTGGCCACCAGCGGGCCGAACTCGATGTGCGTGAGCTGCGTCAGCAGGAAGTACGCGCCGATGGCACCGGCGATGAGACTGATCAGGGTGCGCGGCCTGACCCGCTCCAGCCGGGCCGGCTCCACCGGTGCCTGCGGCCTGATCCGCAGCACCTCATGGCGGATCTGGCTGAGCAGATCCTCCTCGCGCGCCTCCTCGACGGCCTCGTCGATGGCCCGCTTCTCGGCCCGCTCCTGCGCGCGTACGGCCTTCTTGTCGGTTTTCTCAGCGGTGTCCGTGCCCTGTGCCCGGGCCTCCTCCAGCCGTGCCTGCTTGGACTGCCGGGACGCCTCCAGGACCGCCTCGCGCTCGCGTTCGGCGCGCTCCCGCGCCAGTCTGCGCAGCGTCGCGCGCGTGGAGCGCGTCAGGGCGATCGGCTGGAGCAGCGGCAGGCAGTCGGCGACCGCGTCCGGGCCGAGCACCCCGACCGCCGAGGCCACCGCCCGCTCGGCGCCCGCCCGCAGGCCGAGGGTGGTGACCAGCTGGGCCACGTCCATGCGCAGCAGCAGCTCGCCGGCGGCGATCTCGCCGCCGCGCAGCTCGGTGAGGATCACATTGCCGGAACGATCCACCAGGATCGCGTCACCCGCGAGCCTGCGGTGCGCGATGCGCCGCGACTGCAGGGCCTGCACCTGGTGCCAGGTCTTGCGCAGCAGTTCGTCGGTGATCTCCTCGTCGGCCAGCGAGTCCAGTGTGCGCCCGCCGGTGTGCTCGTAGACGAGCATGACCGCGTCCGGGCCGAGTTCTGAGGTGGCGATCAGCTTGGGGGCGTTGGCGCCGGCCGCGATCGCCGCGTACGCCAGCAGGGCCTCCTGTTCCAGCGCCTGCCGCAGCGACTGGAGGCTGGAGCGGGTGGCGAAACCGCGCAGGGTGAGGTTGCGCCACGCCCGGTAGAAGAAGCCCTGGGCCTGCTGTTCGCGGTCCACGACCGTGACGTCCAGCGGCGGGCCGTCCTCCAGGGTGACGAAGTAGCGCCGTCCGCGATCGCCGTTCTCGCTCTCCCCGCTCTCCTCGCGCGCGGCGGCGACCGGGTGGAAGCCGACGTGCCGCAGGCCCGCCATCAGGGTCTGCCCGGTGGGGCGGACATTGGGGGAGCCGACCGCGTACAGCGTGCCGTAGGCGACGGTCCAGCCGATCAGCACCGTCAGGATGATCGAGAACGGCGTGGTGTAGCCGGTGACCAGCATCGAGAACGCATCGAGCAGCAGCACGATCCACAGCACCGAGCGCCATCGGGGTCTGCGGGACATGCCGACGGCCGTCATATAGGCGATGACGGGGGCCAGATAGCCGTGCACGGGGTCGGTCAGGGCGTGCAGGTCGCCCGGGGAGGGCTGGGTGAGCGCCTCCTGGATCGAGTTCGGGGCGGCTCTCGCGACCCACAGGTCGGTCGCGAGCGTGACTCCGTGGGCGAGGACCGCCGCGAGGACGCCGTCGGCGATGCGCAGCCCGTCGCGTTTGATCAGCCGCTCGATCGCGAAGGCGACCGGCACCAGCAGGATCGCGATGCTGGACGCGAGCCCCGCGAACCGGATCAGCAGGTCGGGGGCCTGTCCGGTGCCCTTGTTGATGTCCTGTTCGAGGCCGGAGGTGGTGCCGTGCGCGAACGCGGCGATCGCGAGCAGCACCGCGATGGCCAGTACGCCGACCAGGAGCCGCATGAGGTCCGACGGGCGGTGCACGCGCGCGGGGAGCAGCGGTTCGTCGCCCTCCACCTCGCCGGCGTGCGGCTCGCCGTCGCTGCCCGGACCGTGGCCGGGGGGCGTGTTCTCCAGGACGTGCGTCCCCTCGGTGTCGTCGTTGCGGTCCGTACGCGCGCGTGCGCCCTCGCCCTCGCGGCCACCGGCGTCGTCGTCGTTCCCACGCGCGCGCGTGGGACCGTCCTCGCGCGGACCGGTGTCTTCCCGGCGTGTGCCGTCGCCCGCGCCGGCGGCGCCGGGGCGCGCGGCGGCGTCAGGGGTGCCCGCCGCGCCTTCGGGGTGCACGCCCTGCTGATTCATGGTCTCTTCTCGGTCTCGTATCACCGGTCACCGCCCGCACGATGGTGGCATGCCCCACCGACCCACGGGGCCGTCAGGGTGCGGATGCGCGGGCGCACAGTCTGCCCGAAGCGCCGTCCGGGAGCGAGACGGGCGTCCCCCAGGTCCGCGCCGCGCTGTCGGTGGAGTGCGGCAGGATGGGACGAATGAACGAGCAGAGCCCTGCCGGGACGGCCGACGAGGGGTACGCGGACGCGCTGCCGGAGTACGCCGAGCGGGTCCTGCAGGTCGCCGAGCGGATCCCGCCGGGGCACGTGATGACGTACGGCGACGTCGCCGAGTGGCTCGAGGACGGGGGGCCGCGCCAGGTCGGCCGGGTGATGTCCCTCTACGGAGGCGCGGTGCCGTGGTGGCGGGTCGTCCGCGCCGACGGGGTGCTGCTGCCCGGACACGAGCTGCGCGCCCTCGCCCACTACCGCGCGGAGGGCACGCCGCTGAGAGAGGCGGGCAGGAGCGCCGAGGGGCATCTGCCGCGGCTCGACATGCGGCGGGCCCGGTGGGACGGCGGGGCGGGCGCGGAGGGTCACACCTGACAGCTTCCGCCATCGCGGGCCGTCGGGGAGAGCCTGTGGCCCGTACGGGGGACAGGGGGGACATCCGTGGCATGACGTACGTTCGTGAGAGTGGGGACCGGAGTGGCACGAGTGCCGCGAGGGACGAAGCGGAACTCCCGCTTCCGTCCGCAGCGGCGGCGTAGCGTCGGCCGCACCCGTCTCGCACACCCCGCGGCCTGCGCCTCGCGCGCGTGACCGCCCGCCCATCAGCACGACCACCAGGACCGGCCAACCACGTGAGCTCCTCTTCCTCCACCGGACGCCTGCCGCACCACCAGGTACGGCAGGGGAGCCGTGGTGCTTACCGGCTGGTCCGTACCCCGCCCGCCGCGGCGGGCCCCCCTCGTCTGGACGCGGCCCAGCGCGCCGTGGTTGACCATCGCTTCGGACCGCTGCTCGTCCTCGCCGGTCCGGGCACGGGCAAGACCACCACCCTCGTCGAATCCGTCGCCGCGCGGATCGCGCGCGGGGTGGACCCCGAGCGCGTCCTGGTGCTGACGTTCAGCCGCAAGGCCGCCGTCGAGCTGCGCGACCGCATGGCCCTGCGCATGGGCGCCGCCCGCGCGCCCAGGGCGACCACCTTCCACTCGTACTGCTACGCCCTGGTGCGCGCCCACCAGGACAGCGGTCTGTTCGCGGAGCCGCTGCGCCTGCTCTCCGGTCCCGAACAGGACGTCGCCGTCCGCGAACTGCTCGCCGGCCATGTCGAGCTGGAGCAGACCCTCGGCCGGCGGCATGTGCGCTGGCCCGACGAGTTGCGCGCCTGCCTGACCACGCGCGGCTTCGCCGACGAGGTCCGCGCCGTCCTCGCCCGCAGCCGCGAGCTGGGCCTCGGCCCGGACGCCCTGGACGCCTTCGCCCGCCGTATCGGCCGCCCCGACTGGCGGGCGGCGGCCGCGTTCCTCGCCGAGTACCTGGACGTGCTCGACCTGCAGGGCGTGATCGACTACGCCGAACTGGTGCACCGCGCGGTCCTGCTCGCGGGGCAGCCGGACACCGCCGCGCGGCTCGCCGCCCGGTACGACGCCGTGTACGTCGACGAGTACCAGGACACCGACCCCGCGCAGGTACGGCTGCTGCACGCCCTCGCGGGCGGTGGTCGCACGCTGGTCGCCTTCGGTGACCCGGACCAGTCGATCTACGCCTTCCGTGGCGCCGACGTGAACGGCATCCTCGACTTCCCGGCCGCCTTCACGCGCGCGGACGGCCGCCCCGCCCCCGTCGAGGTGCTGCGCACCTCCCGCCGCTCCGGCGCCGGCCTGCTGGCCGCCACCCGCCTGGTCACCCAGCGCATGCCGCTGACCCGGTTGCCCGCCGAGAAGGTCCGCGCCCACCGGGAACCGGCCGCCGTACGGGACGGGGGCCGCGTCGAGGTCTATACCTATCCGACGTCCGGTACGGAAACGGACAACATCGCGGACATCCTGCGCCGGGCGCACCTGGAGGACGGTGTGCGCTGGAGCGACATGGCCGTCCTGGTCCGGGCCGGATCCCGCCTGCCCGCCCTCCGCCGTGCTCTGACCGCGGCCGGCGTGCCGCTGGACATCGACGGCGACGACGTGCCCCTGCGGCACGAGCCGGCGGTGGCCCCCCTGCTGACGGCCCTGCGCGCGGTCGCCACGGCGGAGTCCGCACGGCGCGGGGACGCCTCGGAGGAGGCGGGTACGGGGGAACCGGGCGCCGGGGAGGCGGGTGCGGGCGTCGGGGAGGCGGGTGTCGGGCAGGCCGGCACTGGGGATACCGGCGTTGTGGATGTCGGCGCCGGAGAAGCGGGCGTTGCTGAGGTCGGCACCGGGCAGGCCGGCACCGGGCAGTCCGGCGATGCCGGCGCCGATGGCGTCACGGCGCGGCCCCCGGAGGCCTCCTGGCTCGACACGGAAACCGCTCTCACCCTGCTCACCTCGCCCCTCGCCGGCATGGACGCGGCCGATCTGCGCCGGCTCGGGCGCGCGCTGCGCGAGGAGGAGCGCGCGGCCGGGAACCCGCTGCCGCCGCCGTCCGACGAGCTGCTCGCCCGGGCGCTCGCCGAGCCGGAGCGCCTGGCCGTGCACGACCCGGCGTACGTGCGCGGGGCGCAGCGCCTCGGTGCCCTGCTGCGCAAGGCGCGGGAGCGCCTCGCGGGCGGCGGCACGGCGGAGGAGGCCCTGTGGGACCTGTGGGAGGGCACACCCTGGCCGGGGCGGCTGGAGCGGGCCGCCCGGCGCGGCGGCGCGGCCGCCCGAAACGCCGACCGCGACCTGGACGCGGTGTGCGCGCTGTTCGCCACCGCCGCGCGCGCCGAGGAGCGCGTCGGGGGCCGGGGCGCGCTGAACTTCCTGGAGGAGATCGAAGCCGAGGACATAGCCGCCGACACGCTCGCCCGTCGCGTCGTGCGCCCCGACGCCGTCCGCCTGATGACCGCCCACCGCGCCAAGGGCCTGGAGTGGCGCGTGGTCGTCGTCGCCGGCGTCCAGGAGGGGCTGTGGCCCGACCTGCGCCGCCGCGGCTCGCTCCTGGAGGCCGACCGCATCGGCCGCGACGGACTGGCCGAACCGCTCACACCGGGCGCGCTGCTCGCCGAGGAGCGCCGGCTGTTCTACGTCGCCGCCACGCGCGCGCGTGAGCGCCTGATCGTGACCGCCGTGAAGACACCGGCCGACGACGGCGACCAGCCGTCCCGGTTCCTGACCGAGCTGGGCGTCGAGCCCCGCGACGTCACCGGCCGCCCGCGCCGCCCGCTGTCCGTGGCCGCGCTCGTCGCCGAGCTGCGCGCCACCACCGTCGACCCGCGCGCGTCCGCCGCCCTGCGCGAGGCCGCCGCCCGCCGCCTGGCCCGGCTCGCCGCCCTCGCCGACGAGGACGGCCGCCCGCTGGTGCCGTCCGCGCACCCCTACCGCTGGTGGGGCATGTACGACCCGACGGAGAGCAAGGTGCCGCTGCGCCACCGCGACCAGCCGGTCGTGCTCTCCGGCAGCGCCCTCGACCAGCTCGCCAACACCTGCGCGCTCCAGTGGTTCCTCGGCCGCGAGGTGAAGGCCGACGCGCCCGCCACCACCGCGCAGGGCTTCGGCAACGTGGTCCACGTCCTCGCCGACGAGGTCGCCTCGGGCCGTACCCCGGCCGACCTCGACGTCCTCATGGAGCGCCTGGACTCGGTGTGGAACGCGCTCGCCTTCGACGCGCCGTGGAAGTCGCGGCAGGAGAAGGACAACGCGCGCGTGGCGCTCGAACGGTTCCTGAACTGGCACGTCCTGGACCGCGCCGGCCGCACCCCCGTGGCGAGCGAGCAGGACTTCGACGTCACCCTCGGAGCGGGCGACTACGAGATCCGCATCCGTGGCCAGATGGACCGTGTGGAGGCCGACGGCGAGGGACGCGCCTACGTCGTGGACTTCAAGACCGGCAAACAGGCACCCAGCGCCGCCGACGTGGCCCGCCACCCCCAGCTCGCCGTCTACCAGCTCGCCGTCCGGGAAGGCGCCGTGGACGAGGCCTTCGACGGCGTGCGGCCCGAACCGGGCGGCGCCGAACTGGTGCACCTGCGGCAGGGTGCCGCCAAGCGCGACGGAGGCGACGGGCTGCCGAAGACGCAGACCCAGGAGCCGCTGTCCGGCGAGTGGGTCGGCGAGCTGCTGGCCACCGCCGCGGGCAAGGTCCTCGACGAGCGGTTCGCGCCGAGCACCGGCCAGCACTGCACGCACTGCGCGTTCCGCGCCTCGTGCAGCGCCCGGCCCGAGGGGCGGCACGTGGTCGAGTGAGCCGGCGCCGGCGCCGGCGGTCGGCGTACCGGGGTCCGGGTGTCGCGGATGCCGGCGTGACGCAGGGCACGACCCCCGCTGACCTGCGCGTCCTCCCCGCCGTACGACCGATCCGTACCCGGCTGTCAGTGCCCGCCGCTAGCCTTTTGCGACATGCCCGCCCGTATCACCGATCCCGAGCAGCTCAAGGAGCTCCTCGGCATCCCGTTCACCCCGGAGCAGACGGCCTGCATCACCGCGCCGCCCGCCCCGCAGGTGATCGTGGCCGGAGCCGGGTCGGGCAAGACCACCGTGATGGCCGCGCGCGTGGTCTGGCTGGTCGGCACCGGACAGGTCGCCCCAGGGCAGGTCCTCGGCCTGACCTTCACCAACAAGGCCGCCGGCGAGCTGGCCGAACGCGTGCGCACGGCGCTGGTCAAGGCCGGTGTCACCGACCCCGACGTGATCGACCCGGACAACCCCCCGGGCGAGCCGGTGATCTCCACGTACCACGCCTTCGCCGGCCGGCTGCTGACCGACCACGGCCTGCGCATCGGCCTGGAGCCCACCTCCCGGCTGCTCGCCGACGCCACCCGCTACCAGCTCGCCGCGCGCGTGCTGCGCGAGGCCCCCGGCCCCTACCCCGCCCTGACCCGCTCCTTCGCGGACCTCGTCAGCGACCTGCTCGCCCTCGACTCCGAGCTCGCCGAACACCTCGTCGAGCCCGAGGAACTGCGCGCCTGGGACGCGGACCTCCTGCACACCCTCCACAGCGCCAAGCTCACCAACGCCGACCTGCGCAAGGTCCCCGAGACGGCCGCAGCGCGCCGCGAACTCGCCGACCTCGTCCAGCGCTACCGGGCCGCCAAACGCGCCCGCGACCTGCTCGACTTCGGTGACCAGATCGCCCTGTCCGCCCGCCTCGCGCGCGTGCCCGACGTGGGCAGACTGCTGCGCGAGGAGTTCCGCGTGGTGCTCCTGGACGAGTACCAGGACACCTCCGTGGCCCAGCGCGTGCTGCTGGCGGGCCTGTTCGGCGGGGGCACGGGCCACCCGGTCACCGCGGTCGGCGACCCCTGCCAGGCCATCTACGGCTGGCGCGGCGCCTCGGTCGCCAACCTGGACGACTTCCCCGCGCACTTCGCACGCGCCGGCGGCCGCCCCGCGACCCGGCAGGCGCTCAGCGAGAACCGCCGCAGCGGCGGACGCCTCCTCGACCTCGCCAACGGCCTCGCCGAGCCGCTGCGCGCCCTGCACGCGGGCGTGGAGGCCCTGCGCCCGGCCCCCGGCGCCGAACGCGACGGCACGGTCCGCTGCGCCCTGCTGCGCACCCACGCCGAGGAGATCGACTGGCTCGCCGACTCGATCGCCCACCTCGTGCGCACCGGCACGGCACCCGGCGAGATCGCCGTCCTGTGCCGTACGGCGACCGACTTCGCCGAGATCCAGGGCGCCCTCGTGGCACGCGACATCCCCGTGGAGGTCGTCGGCCTGTCCGGGCTGCTGCACCTGCCGGAGGTCGCCGACCTCGTGGCCGTCTGCGAGGTGCTGCAGGACCCCGGCGCCAACGCCTCCCTGGTGCGCCTGCTGACCGGGCCGCGCTGGCGCATCGGCCCCCGCGACCTCGCCCTGCTCGGCCGCCGGGCCCGGCTGCTGGTCGCCCACGCGCGCGTGTCCGACACCGACGACCCCGACCGCCGGCTCGCCGCGGCCGTCGAGGGCGTCGACCCCTCCGAGGTGATATCGCTCGCCGACGCCCTCGACACCTTCCTGGAGACACCGACGGAGGGCGACGACGACGGGCTGCCGTTCTCCGCGGACGCGCGCGTGCGCTTCGCCCGCCTGGCGACCGAGCTGCGCGACCTGCGCCGCTCCCTGTCCGACCCGCTGATGGACGTCCTGCACCGCGTCCTCGCCGTCACCGGCCTGGAAGTGGAGCTGTCGGCGTCACCGCACGCCCTGGCCGCCCGCCGCCGCGAGACACTGTCCAACTTCCTGGACATCGCCGCCTCCTTCGCGGCGAGCGACGGCGAGGCCACGCTGCTCGCCTTCCTCGGCTTCCTGCGCACCGCCGCGCAGTACGAGAAGGGCCTCGACAACGCCCTGCCCGGTGGCGAGAACACCGTCAAGGTGCTCACCGCCCACAAGTCCAAGGGCCTGGAGTGGGACGTCGTGGCCGTCCCCGGACTGGTCGAGGGCACGTTCCCGAGCGCCCAGGGACGCGAGAAGTGGACGGCGCAGGCCAAGGTGGTGCCGCACGCGCTGCGCGGCGACACCGACACCCTGCCCGACGTCGGCAGCTGGGACGCGCGCGGCATGAAGGCCTTCCACGAGGCCATGAAGGAGCACCAGCACACCGAGGAACTCCGCCTCGGCTACGTCACCTTCACCCGCCCCCGCTCCCTCCTGCTCGGCTCCGGCCACTGGTGGGGCCCCAGCCAGAAGAAGCCGCGCGGCCCGTCCGGCTTCCTCCAGACCCTGTACGACCACTGCGCCGCCGGGTACGGCGAGATCGAGCAGTGGGCGGACGAACCCGCCGAGGGCGAGGAGAACCCGGCCCTGCACGCGGCGACCGCCGAGCAGGCGTGGCCGCTCCCGCTGGACGAGGACGCGCTGGCCCGCCGCCGCGCGGCCGCCGATACCGTCCTCGCCCACCTGGACGCCCTCGCCGCCGAGGAGACCGGCCGTCCGCCGGCCGCCCACGACCCCGCCGCCTTCGACGACCCGGACTGGCCCACGCCCCCGGACGACGACCCCTACGGGGACGCCCCGTACGACGAGCACGGCGCGGACCTGCCGTACGACGAGGACCCCTTCGGTGACGAGGGCCTCTTCGGCGACGGCGAGCCGCCGTACGACCCGGACGCCGCACCCGGAGCCGCGCCCGCGGGGGCCGCGGACGGCTCCACCGGCTGGGACACCTGGGACACGGCCCGGCCCACCGTCCCCCACCAGGCGCCCGCTGCGCCGCACGCCTCCCGCCCCGCCGCACCGCAGCCCCGGCTCACCCCGGAGGAGACCCGCACCGTCGCCTCCTGGGACCGCGACCTGGACGCGCTCGCCGGCGAGCTGCTGCGCGCCCGGCAGACCGTCACGGACGTCCCCCTGCCCGCCTCGCTGACCGCCTCCCAGCTGATGCTGCTCGCCGCGGACCCCGACGGGCTCGCGCAGGAACTCGCCCGCCCGATGCCGCGCCCCCCGCAGCCGGCCGCGCGCCGGGGCACCCGGTTCCACGCCTGGGTCGAGGCCCGCTTCGAGGAGCTGACCCTGCCCCTGATCGAACCGGACGAGCTGCCCGGCAGTGACGCCGAGATCGCCGACGAGGAGGACCTTGAGGCCCTGAAGGAGGCCTTCGAGCGCAGCGTCTACGCCCAGCGCACGCCGTACCGGGTGGAGGCGCCCTTCCAGTTCACCCTCGCCGGCCGCGTCGTACGGGGCCGGATCGACGCCGTCTACAGAACGGGCGACGGCGACGAGGCCACGTACGAGATCGTCGACTGGAAGACCAGCCGCACCCGCGCGGCCGACCCGCTCCAACTCGCCGTGTACCGACTGGCCTGGGCGGAGCAGGCGGGCGTGCCGCCCGAGGCCGTCACGGCCGCGTTCTTGTACGTGCGCACCGGCGAGGTCGTACGCCCGGTGGGCTTGCCGGACCGGGCCGCGCTGGAGCGGCTGCTCACCGGCGAGCCCGGCGCGGCACCGGCGGCGGGCCGGGTGTGACGAACCGCCCGCCGAGGTTGTCGGTGCGGGCCGATAGGCTCGTGAGCATGAGCCAGACCCCGGACAGCGCCGTCCGTACGTACATCGACCAGCACCGCGCCGCCTTCCTCGACGACCTCGCGGCATGGCTGCGCATCCCCTCCGTGTCGGCCCAGCCCGACCGCGCGGGCGACGTCCGGCGCAGCGCCGACTGGCTGGCCGCCAAACTCGGCGAGACCGGCTTCCCGACCGTGGAGATCTGGCCGACCCCCGGCGCCCCGGCCGTCTTCGCCGAGTGGCCCTCGGGCGACCCGCAGGCCCCCACCGTCCTCGTCTACGGCCACCACGACGTGCAGCCCGCCGCCCGCGAGGACGGCTGGGACAGCGATCCCTTCGAGCCGGTCGTCCGGGAGAACCGCCTCTACGCGCGCGGGGCGGCCGACGACAAGGGCCAGGTGTTCTTCCACACACTCGGTGTCCGCGCCCACCTCGCCGCCACCGGCCGCACGGCCCCCGCGGTCAACCTGAAGCTGCTGATCGAGGGCGAGGAGGAGTCCGGCTCCCCGCACTTCCGGGCCCTGGTGGAGGAGCGCGCGGGCCGGCTCGCCGCCGACGCCGTGATCGTCTCCGACACCGGCATGTGGTCCGAGGACACCCCGACGGTGTGCACGGGCATGCGCGGCCTCGCCGAGTGCGAGATCCGGCTGCACGGCCCCGACCAGGACATCCACTCCGGCTCCTTCGGCGGCGCCGTGCCCAACCCGGCGACCGCCCTCGCCCGCCTGGTCGCCGCACTGCACGACGAGAACGCGCGCGTGGCGATCCCCGGCTTCTACGACGGCGTCGTCGAGCTGACCGACCGCGAGCGCGAACTGTTCGCCGAGCTGCCCTTCGACGAGGAGCGCTGGCTGCGCACCGCCAAGTCACGCGCCGCCCACGGCGAGGCCGGGCACACCACCCTGGAGCGGATCTGGGCCCGACCGACCGCCGAGGTCAACGGCATCGGCGGGGGTTACCAGGGCCCGGGCAGCAAGACCGTCGTCCCGTCCTCGGCCATGGTGAAGCTGTCGTTCCGCATGGTCGCGGGCCAGGAGCCCGAGCACATCGAGAAGGCGGTGCGCGCCTGGGCCGCCGAGCAGGTGCCCGCCGGGATCCGCTGCGAGATCGACTTCGGCTCGGCCACGCGCCCGTGCCTGACCCCGCTCGACCACCCCGCCCTGCAGTCCGTGGTGCGCGCCATGGGCCGCGCCTTCGAGGGGCCGGTCCGCTTCACGCGCGAGGGCGGCTCCGGACCCGCCGCCGACCTCCAGGAGGTCCTCGGCGCCCCCGTGCTCTTCCTGGGCATCTCCGTCCCCTCCGACGGCTGGCACGCCCCCAACGAGAAGGTCGAGCTGGACCTGCTGCTCAAGGGCGTCGAGACCAGCGCCTACCTGTGGGGTGATCTGGCCGAGAACTGGCGTCCCACGCCCTGAGCGACCGGCGCCGTAAGGGAGGCAGCGCGCGCGGGGCACACTGGACGAACCGCCCCGCACGCCCCGCCCGCACCCGGCCCGGTGCCCCACGCCGCACGCCCTGCCGAACCGCCCGCCGAACCAACCGCTGTACTGGGGGAGTTGGAAGCACCGTGACCACCTGGACCGACGACACAGCCGACCGACCCATCTCACTGACCGCCCCGAGCGGCATCGACCGAGCCGCCCACCACCGGCTCGACGAAGCCTGGCTCGCGGCGGCGTGGAGCCACCCCACGACCCGCTGCTTCGTGGTGTCCGGCGGCCAGGTGCTCATCGACGAGACCCCGGACGGCCGGACCGAACTCGTGATGACGCCCTCCTTCGAGGCTCCGCTCACCGAGGCCCACCGCTACTTCCTGGGCATCGACGAGGACGGCGTCAGCTACTTCGCGCTCCAGAAGGACGCGCTGCCCGGCCGTATCGACCAGTCCGCGCGCCCCGCCGGTCTGCGCGAGGCGGGACTGCTGCTGTCGCCGCGTGACGCCGGGCTCATGGTGCACGCGGTCGGCCTGGAGAACTGGCAGCGCACCCACCGCTTCTGCTCCCGCTGCGGCGAGCGCACGGTCATCGCCGCCGCCGGCCACATCCGCCGCTGCCCGGCCTGCGGCGCCGAGCACTACCCGCGCACCGACCCGGCCGTGATCATGGCCGTGACCGACGCGGAGGACCGCATCCTGCTCGGCCGCCAGGTCCACTGGCCCGAGGGCCGCTTCTCCACGCTCGCCGGTTTCGTCGAACCCGGCGAGTCCATCGAGCAGGCGGTGTGCCGCGAGGTGTCCGAGGAGGTCGGCGTCACCATCGGCTCCGTGGAGTACGTGGCCAGCCAGCCCTGGCCCTTCCCGTCCAGCCTGATGCTCGGCTTCATGGCCCGCGCCACGTCCACCGAGATCGACGTCGACGGCGACGAGATCCACGAGGCCCGCTGGTTCTCCCGCGAGCAGCTGCACGACGCCTTCGAATCCGGCGAGGTCATGCCGCCCTACGGCATCTCCATCGCGGCCCGCCTGATCGAGATGTGGTACGGCAAGCCGCTGCCGACGCGCAGCTTCGTCTGAGGCCGCTTCCCGGTGTCCGCAGACCCGTACTGGAACCACAACGTCCACTACCACCGGGCCGTGCTGGCGGCCGTCCCCGACGGCTGCCGCACGGCGCTGGACGTCGGCTGCGGCGACGGGCTCCTGGCCCGCAAGCTCGCCACGCGCGTGCGGACGGTCACGGGCGTGGACCGCTCACCGGAGATGATCCGGCAGGCCCGCGCCCGCCGGCCCGGGAACGTCACCTTCCTGGAGGCCGACTACCTCGGCGACAACTCGCTTCCGGAAGGGGCGTACGACTTCGTCAGCGCGGTCGCCGTAGTGCACCACGCTCCCTTCGAGGCCGCGATCGACGCTCTCACCAGGTTCGTCGCGCCCGGCGGTCGGCTGGTCGTCGTCGGGCTGGCGTACAACCGCACTCCGGTGGACTGGGTGATCAGCGGTTGCGGACTGCCGGCGAGCCGGCTCTACGCCCGTCTGCGCGGGGGCAAGCGCGGCCCGGCCGGCATGCCGGTGGAGGACTCCACGATGCGCTGGGGCGAGGTCCGCGCGGCTGCCCGCCGCCTGCTGCCGGGCTGCCGCTACCGGCGCGCGCTGCTGTGGCGCTACATCGTGGTCTGGGACAGGGCGACGCAGGGCGGTCCCTGAGCCTCAGGGACCGCCCCGCCGCGGCATCGCGGGAAACCCGCGGAGCGTCACACGCCGATCTTCTGCTTCACCTGGGCCAGCGACGGGTTGGTCAGCGTGCTGCCGTCGGCGAAGAGCACGGTGGGGACTGTCTGGTTTCCGCCATTGGCCTTCTCCACGAAAGCGGCGGACTCCGGGTCCTGCTCGATGTTGATCTCGCTGTAGGCGATCCCCTCCCGGTCCAGCTGCTTCTTCAGCCGCTGGCAGTAACCGCACCACGTCGTGCTGTACATCGTCACAGTTCCCTGCATGTCTCTCGCGCTCCTCAGGCAGCTCGGAAAAAGGCGTGCAGGGGGAGAACGTATGCCACGGGCCTGCCATTCCCACCCGGGGTATGCGCGGCCCGCACCCGTCGTTGTCCACAGGCGCTGTGACGCCCGCCGCATCAGTACGACAAAGGGTGGCTGCCTGTGGACAACCGCCACGGCCGTCCCGGGGGACCTGGCAGCATTGCGGTGTGACAGCAGCAACGCATTCCCCCCTCTTCCCGCAGGTACCGGACTCTGCCGACGCGGTGCTCGAAGGGCTCGACCCCGAGCAGCGCGCGGTGGCCACCGCCCTGCACGGGCCGGTGTGCGTCCTGGCCGGAGCGGGCACGGGGAAGACCCGCGCGATCACCCACCGCATCGCCTACGGCGTGCGCGCCGGCATCCTGCAACCGTCCAGCGTGCTCGCCGTCACCTTCACCAACCGCGCCGCGGGAGAGATGCGCGGCCGGCTGCGCCAGCTCGGGGCCCACGGCGTCCAGGCCCGCACCTTCCACTCCGCCGCGCTGCGCCAGCTGCAGTACTTCTGGCCGAAAGCGATCGGTGGCGGCATGCCCCGGCTGGTCGACCGCAAGATCCAGCTCGTCGCCGACGCGGCCGCCGCCTGCGGCACCCGGCTCGACCGGGGCGAGCTGCGGGACGTGACAGCCGAGATCGAATGGTCCAAGGTCACCCAGACGGTCCCCGCCGACTACCCGTACGCGGCCGCGAAAGCCGGTCGCGAGGCCCCCCGGGACCCCGCCGAGATCGCCCACCTCTACGCGGCTTACGAGAACCTCAAACGCGACCGCTCGGTGATCGACTTCGAGGACGTCCTGCTGCTGACCGTCGGGATCCTTCAGGACCGGCACGACATCGCCGAACAGGTCCGCGCCCAGTACCAGCACTTCGTCGTCGACGAGTACCAGGACGTCAGCCCGCTCCAGCAGCGGCTGCTGGAGCTGTGGCTCGGCGACCGCGACAGCCTGTGCGTGGTCGGCGACGCCAGCCAGACCATCTACTCGTTCACAGGCGCAACACCCGACCACCTCCTCGACTTCCGCGCCAGGCACCCCGGCGCCACCGTCGTGAAGCTGGTCCGGGACTACCGCTCCACCCCGCAGGTGGTCCACCTCGCCAACGGGCTGCTCGCCCAGGCCCATGGCCGCGCCGCCGACCACCGGCTGGAACTGGTCTCCCAGCGCGCCCCCGGCCCCGAGCCCGTCCACACCGAGTACGCCGACGAGCCCGCCGAGGCCGAAGGCGCCGCCCGCCGCATCCGCGAGCTGATCGACGCCGGTGTCCCGGCCGCCGAGATCGCCGTCCTGTTCCGTACGAACGCCCAGTCCGAGACATATGAGCAGGCCCTCGCGGACGCGGGCGTGCCCTATCAGCTGCGCGGCGCCGAGCGCTTCTTCGACCGCCCCGAGGTCCGCAAGGCCGGACTCGCCCTGCGCGGCGCCGCCCGATTCGGCGGCAACGACTCCCTCCTGGACGACGCCGTCGACCTGCCCTCCCAGGTCCGGGCCGTGCTGTCCGGGGAGGGCTGGACCCACCAGCCCCCGGCCGGCTCCGGCGCCGTCAGAGAGCGTTGGGAGTCCCTGGCCGCCCTGGTCAATCTCGCGCAGGACCTCGCCGCCGCCAGTCCGAAGGCCACCCTCGCGGACTTCGTGGCGGAACTGGACGAGCGGGCGAACGCCCAGCACGCCCCCACCGTCCAGGGCGTCACCCTGGCCTCCCTGCACGCTGCCAAGGGCCTGGAATGGGATGTCGTCTTCCTGGTCGGCGTCGCCGAGGGCATGCTGCCCATCACCTACGCCAAGACCGACGAGCAGATCGAGGAGGAACGCCGGCTCCTCTACGTCGGCGTCACCCGTGCGCGGGAACGGCTCCACGTCTCCTGGGCCCTGTCCCGCTCCCCCGGCGGCCGCCCGCACCGCAGGGCCAGTCGCTTCCTCGACGGCCTGCGCCCCGGCACGACCGCCGCGGCCGGTCACTCCGGCACCACCGCCGGCGCGGGCGTCGAACGCGGCCCCGGCCGGGACACGACCGCAGTGCCGCGCCGCGCCCAGCGCAGCCCGGCGCGCTGCCGGGTCTGCGGGCGCACCCTCACCGACGCGGGCGAGATGAAGCTGATGCGCTGCGAGGACTGCCCCTCGGACATGGACGAGGGGCTCTACGAGCGCCTCCGCGCGTGGCGGGCGGTCCAGGCCGAGCGCAGCGGGCAGCCGGACTTCTGCGTCTTCACCGACCGGACCCTCGTCGCCATCGCCGAGGCACGGCCCGAGAACTCCGCCGAACTCTCCCGCATCCCTGGTGTCCTCAGCCGCAAGCTGCGCAGCTACGGAGCCGAGGTTCTGGCCATCTGTGCAGGCCAGGACCTCAACGAAGGCGAGAGCGACGACTGATGCGAACTCGTCGAAAAAATAGTTTGCGCATGCCCCAGCAATCCCCATAGGTTCTAGGCACGGAAGCAGCGGCCTTCTCGAAGGCCGCGCTCCGTGATGTACTTGCATATCCGAACGGGCCGGTTGACCCCGGTCCCTTAGACGCCGAGAGGAGGCGAGTCCAGTGATCAGCATCAACACCAGCACCACCAGCACGGCCAAACTGACCGATCGCTCGACCGTCTCCACGTGCATGCTCGGCGCCTCGAACCAGGGCACCGGTCTGTCCGGCATCCGTGCCGCCCGTCCGGCGTCCTCCCTCGCTCTCGCGGGTCTTCCCATCCGTGAGGGCAATGAGCGACCGACCAAGGCACTGGAAGCGGTAGCGGCACAGGCACATGCCTATGCCTTTGCGGCGGCCGGTGCCGGATTCCGGAAGCAGACGACGCAGCACCACCTGATGTGGGCCTTCCGTGGGCCAGAACCCTGGAGTGATCCAGCCTGATCGCCGATCAGGCCGGCGCCTTCAGGGCCGCGGAACCCCATCCGGGATCCGCGGCCCTTCTGTTTTCCCTCACGCGGGAAGACGGAGCCGAAGGGGCCTCGGGACAAGAAAAGAACCCGGTACCAGCCGACACCCGGTCAACCGGCCGGAACGACCAGACGAGGAAGACCAACCGTGCAACTCGAAGCGCACGCCCCGTCCGTACCGCCTTCGCAAACGATCCCCCCGCCCGGCCTCACGGAGGACTCCACCTTGACCCCCCTCACCGCGCTCACCGCGCTCGACGACGCCATCGAGAACCTCGGCGTACCCGTCCCCTGCCGCTCCTACGACCCGGAGGTCTTCTTCGCCGAGTCGCCGGCGGACGTGGAGTACGCCAAGTCCCTGTGCCGCACCTGCCCGCTGATCGAGGCCTGCCTCGCCGGGGCCAAGGAGCGGCGGGAGCCCTGGGGCGTCTGGGGCGGCGAGCTGTTCGTCCAGGGTGTCGTCGTCGCCCGGAAGCGGCCGCGTGGCCGCCCGCGGAAGAACCCGGTCACAGCATGAACATCGCAGGAACGATCGATCGCCCCCTCACGCACGACCCCAAGAAGCAGGCCCCGATGAAGCCGTCCACCAGCGAGCCCGCAGGCTCCGCGACCACAGACTTCCCCGCCACCGGCGCCACCGAGGCGCGCCAGAACAGGACCCGCGAGATGCAACTCATGCAAGAAGCCCTGGCTCGTGCGCATATGCACGAGCGCCTCCATGACGCCGGGAGAGAGCGCCGGGCCCTGCGCCTGGTGGTCGCCCAGCGGATGCAGCGCCGGGCCGAGCGCGCCTCGCTGCGCGCCCGCCGCGCGCTCGCCCAGGCCGTCATGCAGTAACGATCACACCCGAGAAGCGGTGGCCTCCCGGCCGAGGGAGGCGAAGACTTCCCCGCGGGGGCCGGTCCGGCCGAACGGACCGGCCCCCGCGGTGCGTTGTGCGCGCGATCGCCGGAGCCCGGAGTTATCGTCACCGGGTGACGAGTCTTCCCGGCGACGGTGATCAGGGCGGCTCCACTGCGGAGCGCCGCGTGCTCGTGTGCGCCCGCTGCGGCACCCCCGCCGACGGCTCCCCGCCGGCCACCTGGACCTGCTCCGTGGAGAACGGCATCCGCCAGTACTTCTGCGATGCCTGCTCCCGCGAGAACCTGAGAGCGATCGAGGGCCGGCTGGACTCGTCCTGGTGGTGATGCTCGCCGCCGTGGCTCACGCCTCCGCCGCCGGCTCCTCCTCCAGGCCGCCCTCCTCCAGGGCTTCCCGGGGCTCCTCGGCGAATCCCGGCAGCCACTGCTCCAGTTCCTCGCGCAACCGTACCGTCGCGCCCAGCTGGCACAGGACGCCGATCGTGCTGAGGGTCACCCGGTGGATCAGCAGGTAGGCGGGCGGCAGATTGAGCCGCTTGCCCAGCTGGTAGGCGGGGGAGCGGGGGTCGGCGATGCGGGCGGCCTGGCTGCGCATCCAGGCGCGGGTGAAGGTGAAGGCGTCGACCCGGGCCGGCTCGATGATCGGCAGCAGGTAGTCGAGCACGGCGTCGGGGTCCAGCTCTATGGACTCCTTGACGAAGCCTTCCTCGCAGAGCAGTTCGTAGACCGTCTCGGCCTCGCCGTCCAGCGTCATCCGGAGCGAGACACCGATCGGCGTCGGCAGGCCGCCGGGCAGCCGGTCGACCGTGCCGAAGTCCAGTACCCCGAGCCGCCAGTCGTCCTCGCCGGACGGGCCGCCGGGCAGCAGGCGGAAGTTCCCCGGATGCGGATCGGCGTGCAGCAGGCCGGTGCGGGCCGGGCCCGAGAAGAGGAAGCGGGCCAGGAGCTGGCCGGCCCGGTCCCGCTGCTCCTCGGTGCCGTGCGTGATGATCTCCGACAGGGGGATCCCGTCGATCCACTCCGTGACGAGAACCTGCTCGCACTGGTGCACCACCGCCGGAACGACCATGTCCGGATCGTCCGCGAACTCCTCCGCGTGCACCGTCTGGGCCTGGGCCTCCAGCGAGTAGTCCAGCTCCTCGGAGACGCGGTCCTTCAGCTCCGTGATCAGCGGCTTGATGTCCATGCCGGGGACGAGAGGGCCCAACAGGCGGGCAAATCGGCTCAGTTGGCCGAGGTCGGAGATCAGTGCCTCACCGGCGCCGGGATACTGCACCTTGACCGCCACCTCGCGGCCGTCGTGCCACACCGCCCGGTGCACCTGTCCGATGGAGGCCGCGGCCGCCGGCTTGTCCTCGAATTCCTCGAACAGCTCCCGCCAGTCCGGACCCAGCCGCTCCTCCAGCACGGCGTGCACCGTGCGGGTCGGCATCGGCGGTGCCGCCTCCTGGAGTTTGGTCAGGGCCGCGCGGTAGGGGCCGGCGACCTCCTCGGGCAGCGCGGACTCGAAGACGGACAGGGCCTGCCCGAATTTCATCGCACCGCCCTTCAGCTCGCCGAGCACCTTGAACAACTGTTCCGCGGTGCGCTGTTGCAGCTCGCGGCCGACGATCTCCGCGGACTCGCCCACGATCCGCTTGCCCAGCCCCCAGGTCGCCCGCCCGGCGAAGCCGAGCGGGAGCGCGGCGAGCTTGGCGGTCCGGGTGACCGCCTTCCGGGGAAGATCAGACATGCGCCCTCCAAGTCCCAGTCGGCCGCGCCGCGCCCGCTTCGCGACGTCGCTCCCTCGACGGCCGTTGCACCGCCATTGTCGCGCGCGGCCGGCCATTGGTTGAGGAGTACTCCCCCTCGGCTTCCTCCGCGGCCTTCCGTGCCGCGCCGCACCCGCAGGCCGGATGCGGCCGGACCGGCCGGGCGGACCAGGTCAGGCGGGGCAGGGACACCTCCCAGCGGGCCGCCGTGCCGGCTGGCGGGCGCTCGTCGAGGAAGGCGAGCGCGTGCGCCGCGGCCAGTCCGGCGACCGCCGTGGCCAGCGTCAGATCGCAGGCCCCGACCCGGCGGGACCGCGCGGAGCGCCACTGGGCGATCAGCTGCGGCCAGGCCGGATCCCGGTCCGTGCGGTCGAAGTGCAGACAGCGGGCGCAGCCGGTCTCCCCGGGCACGACCAGCGGGCCCACGACACCCGTGCCCTCCACGACACCGGCGTACAGATGGGGCGTTCCGCAGGCCATGAGGGGCTCCGCGGCGACCGGGTCCGGCGCGTGCACGCCCACGTCGTCCCGCGGGGTGAGGATCACCAGGCGGAGCCCGGAGTCCCGGGCACCCGATCCGGGGGAGTGCGCCGGGCGCGGCGGGCGGTGCGGTGCCGCGCGGCGGACGGCGGCCCGTGCCGCCGCCTCGCGGCGGTCGCCGACGGAGTCGGCGGACAGGCCACCCGGGGCCACGTCCCAGGGCTCCACACGTCCGGTGTCGCGCACGTCGATCTCGCCGACACCGGCGCCGGAGAGCACCGACGCCAGCACGGCGCCGACCCGTCCCGCGCCTTCCACCCGCACGCTGAGCGCGCGGCGGGCGGCGAGCCGGGCGAGCGCGGCGCCCGGTTCGGCGGTGGTCAGGGAGAGCGAGGTGAGGTCGGGGCGCAGCCGCTGCAGGACGTCGTCCTGCTCGCGCAGCGCGTCCGCGGCCGGGCCGCCGCCGCGCGCGTCGTCGACGAGGCCCGCGCGCGTGAGCTGCTCCAGCAGGGTGTCGACCCGGTCGGCGGGCAGGTCCATGCGGCGGCCCTCCTCGCGCAGCAACGGCAGCCCGCGCGTGCCGTTCAGCAGATCGAGGAAGCCGCGTGTCGCCGGGTCCACGGGTCCCAGCGTCTGCGCGTGCGCCGCGGTCATCCCGAACTGCATGGTGTCGCGATCACGCCAGCCGCGTCGCAGCGCGGGCTTCATCACCGGATGCATGACTGACCCCCGTATCGGTAGAGAGCATCCCTGGAACTTCCCGTCGGCCGTGGAGCCGGTCCCGCTCCGCCGACGCCTGCCAGCATGCCGTGCCGGTCCGCCCGGCGCCGCGAGTTATCCACAGGCTGGGGGTATTCGTCATACGAACCGGCCGGGCGAAGTCGGGTAAATCGGAAGCATTAAGCGTGTTGGACCGGTTGATCGGAGCCGGGCGAGCCGCTCCGTGACACCGGTCGGTGGAGGTCTGTCGACCGGATGGGTGGAACAGTCGTAGGAGTCATAGGAATCCCACGCATGGTGGTGGATCGGCATCGAACCGTCCCGGAGCCGGGACTTCGGCCGGGCCCACCGGGTAACGTCGGGGCGTGCCCGCCGACCCACTGCACCGCGCCGGAAAGCCACAGCGCAGCACGACGAGCCAGCCGCCCAGCGGCTCCAAGGCGAGCGCGATCGAGGTCCGCAGGAGCGCCCGGCGCCGCCGGACGGTCTCCGCGTACCGCGAGGGCGATCGCACCGTCGTCCTGATCCCCGCCCGGATGTCGAAGGCGGAGGAGCAGCGCTGGGTCACCGTCATGCTCGACAGACTCGCCGCCCAGGAGAGCAAACGGAACCTCGGCGACGCCGAGCTGGCCGAGCGCGCCGAGCGGCTGTCGGCGCAGTACTTCGACGGCCGCGCCCGCCCCGCCACCGTGCGCTGGGTCACCAACCAGAACACGCGCTGGGGTTCGTGCACCCCGGCGGAGGGCAGCATCCGGCTCTCGCACCGGCTCCAGGGGATGCCCGAGTACGTCATCGACTACGTCCTCTGCCACGAACTGGCCCATCTTCTGGTGCCGGGTCACGGCGCGGACTTCTGGCGGCTCCTGGAGGCCTACCCGCGCACCGAGCGGGCCCGCGGCTACCTCGAAGGGGTCGTGGCCGCCGAGCGGCTGCCGCACCTCCCCGGCGCGCGCGGGGAGTGAACCGGGCCCGTGCGCGCCCCCGGGCGGCCGTTGACGCACCTTTGGATGCGGTTGTGCAGCGGGTCCGTACCGTCCGCGCGCGTTGTCGGACTTTGCCGTTAGCCTGGCGCGACGCACTCACTTCCGGATGGGGGACGGTCGTCACGCATGGCCAGGGAATTCCAACGCGGCCACAAGGCCAGGATCAGTGACCTCACGGCGGGCACGGATCTGTACGTAGGCGTGCAGGTCTCCGCCCCCGGACTGACCTTCGACATCAGCTGCTTCGGTCTGGACGGCGACGAGCGTCTCTCGGACGACCGCTACTTCGTCTTCTTCAACCAGCCGAAGTCCCCTGAGGAGTCCCTCCAACTGCTGGGTGCCCAGGCGGGCGACACGGAGTCGTTCCGCATCACCCTGGACCGCGTCCCCCCGCACATCCGCAAGCTGTCCTTCACCGCGACCATCGACGGGGCCGGGCAGATGTCCCAGATCGCCCCCGGCTATCTGCGGATCGTGGCGGGCGGTGAGGAGGTCGCGCGGTACTCGTTCAGCGGCGCGGAGTTCTCCACCGAGCGGGCCGTGATGCTCGGTGACATCTACCTCAAGGACGTGTGGCGGTTCGCCGCCGTCGGACAGGGCTTCGACGGCGGACTGGAGGCGCTGCTGAGGAACTTCGGCGGCGAGGTGCTGGAGGAGGAGCAGGAGGCGCCCGCGGCCCCGCAACAGCCGCAGCCCGGCGCCGTCCCCGGCTTCGCGCCTCCCTCCCAGGCCACGGCCCCGCCCGCCTTCGCCGTTCCCTCCACGCCCGCGCCCGCGCCCGCATCCGCGCCCGTGTCCGCCCCGGCCCCCGCCCCCGCCGCTCAGGGCTTCACCCCGCCCGCCGGAAGCACGCCCCCGCAGGGCTTCGCCCCGCAACCCGGCCACGTCCCGCCCCCGGCTCCCGCTCCCGCGTCGAACGTGCACGCCGCGCCGACGCTCATCGCCCCGCTGGGCTCGCCCGGCGCCGGCACGGTCCCGCCGCCCGCGCCGGCCCCGGCTCCCGCCCACGCGCCCGCGCCGCACGGTCAGCAGCCCTACGGCCGGCCGTCGTACCCGTCGCAGCAGCCGCCGTACGGCGGGCAGCCGGGCGCGCCGCTGCCGCCGGGCTACGGCCGGCAGCCCGCCTACGGGGGACAGCCGGGCGCGCCCGTGCCCCCCGGCCACGGCGGGCAGCAGCCCCACGGGCAGGTCGTCCCCGGCCCGCAGGCGGCCGCTCACGCGGCGCCGCAGGGCGCCCCGCGGGGCGGTGCCGGGGTCACGGCAGCGCTGCAGATGTTCAAGGAGACGCCCACGGGCCAGCGCTGGACGCTCCAGAACAAGAAGCTCGTCCGGGTCGACCTCGGCATCGGCGGGCAGCCCGTGCTGGCCAAGCAGGGCAGCATGGTGCTCTACCAGGGCAAGGTCGACTTCGGTTACAAGGGCGCGGGCGTCATGGGCCGTATCGTCGGCAACGCCACCGGGCAGGAGATGCAGCTGATGCGCTGCACGGGCCAGGGCCAGGTGTTCCTCGCCGAGAACGCGACCTACCTGCACCCCGTCGAGTTGCAGGGCGACGCCATCTGCGTGTCCGCGGAGAACGTCCTCGCCTTCGACGAGGGCCTGCACCACGAGGTCCGCCGCATCGAGGGCCACGGCATCCCCGGCGGCGCGCTGTTCACCATGCAGTTCCACGGCACCGGCACGGTCGTCGTCAAGACGCACGGCACCCCCGTCGTCCTGCCGGTCACGCCGACCACCTTCGCCGACTGCAACGCCGTCGTCGCCTGGTCGGCCGCCTCCCAGGTGATCGTATCCAGCCAGGTCCGCATGCGCCGGGGCGCCTACCCGGGCGACACCGGCGAGAGCGTCAACCTCCAGTTCCGGGGCGCGCCCGGCAACTTCGTCGTCGTACAGCCCTACGAGGTCTAGAGGGAGCCCGTCATGAACCAGCCGCTCGCGGGCTTCGCCCCCGCACCCGTCACCGCCCGCATGGAGAACCACGGCCAGCACATGCTGAAGGTCGCCATGCAGACCGGAAACGACCTCCTCGCGCGCGTGGGCTCGATGGTCGCCTACGAAGGCTTCGTCAGTTACGAGCCCAACCCGCCCGCCGTCCGCCAGATCGCCCGCGACTGGATCACCGGCGAGGGGGCGCCCCTGATGAAGTGCTCCGGCGACGGACTGCTCTACCTCGCCGACTACGGCGCCAACGTCGTCGTGATCAACCTGGGCGGCGACGGGATTTCCGTCAACGCCACCAACCTCCTCGCCTTCGACGCGCACCTGAGCTGGGGCGTGGAGCGGGTCAAGGGCCTGGCCAAGTTCGCCGGCCAGGGGCTGTGGAACACGCGGATCACGGGACAGGGCTGGGTCGCGCTGACCTCCCGGGGCACGCCGATCGTCGTCGACTGCGGGGGCGGCGAGGACGAGACGTACGTCGACCCCGACGCGCTCGTCGCCTGGTCGCCGAACCTGAAGGTGCGCGGCAAGCGCAGCTTCAAGGCGCAGTCGCTGATCGGCCGGGGCAGCGGCGAGGCCTACCAGATGGCTTTCTCGGGCCAGGGCATCGTCGTCGTCCAGCCCAGCGAGGACAGCACCGACCGCCTCCGGATCCGGGGCTGAGGGGGAGTCACACCGTCATGCAGAGCCCGCTTTTCGCCCACAACGACCTCCAGACGCAGGAGCGCTGGAGCCTGCAGAACGCGCAGCTCCTCCGCGTCACGCTGCAGGGCCACGACGACATCCTCGCCCGCAAGGGCACGATGGTCGCCTACCAGGGGCTGATGGAGTTCGACGCCGAGTACCAGAGCAACAACCGGGCACGCGCGCGTGCGTACACCGGCGAAGGCCTGGACCTGATGCGCTGTCACGGGCAGGGCACCGTCTACCTCGCCAACCTCGCCCAGCACGTGCACATCATGGACGTCGAGCAGGAGGGGCTGACCGTCGACAGCTCCTACGTCCTCGCCATGGACTCCTCGCTGCACCACGAGGTCGTCGCCGTCGACAGCCTCTACGGCATCTCCGGCTCCGGGAAGTACCAGCTGAACATCACCGGGCACGGCAGGGTCGCCCTGATGACCTCGGGTGCGCCGCTGCTGATGCAGGTCACCCCCGACCGGTACGTCAACTGCGACGCGGACGCGATCGTCGCCTGGTCCGCCGGGCTGCGCGTGCAGCTGCAGGCCCAGACCCACTCCTCCGGCGTGTGGCGCCGGCGCGGCAGCACCGGTGAGGGCTGGGAGCTGAGCTTCATGGGCACCGGCTTCGCGCTCGTCCAGCCCAGTGAGCTGCTCCCGCCGCAGAACGCGGTGATCGGCTCGGGCCTCGCCGCCCAGTTCGGAATGGGACAGCAGGGGGCGCGGGGACAGAACCAGGGGAACGTCTGGAGCTAGCCTCCGGTCAGGGGCGACCGCCGATGCGGTCACCCCTCAGCCGGTCAGAGCCTGGCGCGGGTCGCGTCCAGCAGCCGTACGACAGACTCGTCCGCTACGTCGGCCACCTCGCCGTAGGCGAACCAGCGCAGGTCGAGGGACTCGTCGCTGATCGCCTGCACCGCTCCCGGCGGGGCCAGGACCGCGTACTGGACGTCGAAGTGGCGGTGGCACGGTGCCGGGATGGGATGGCGGTCCAGGCGGACCGGGCCGCCGGGCAGCAGCGTGAGCCCGGCGATGCCCGATTCCTCGGTCGCCTCCCGCAGTGCCGCGGCGGCAAGGGACACATCGCCCGGCTCGCAGTGGCCGCCCATCTGCAGCCACATCCGCAGCTTCTTGTGGAGCGTCAGCAGAACGCGTCCGCGCGCCGGGTCGACGACCAGGGCGCTCGCCGTGACATGGCCCGCGTGGCAGGCCTTCCACATGCCGTCCGGGTGGGCCGCCAGGTGGTCGAGGTAGGCCTGGCGCAGTTCCTCCTGGCCCTCGTACCCCTTCAGCACGAGGACCGCGTCGTCGTACAGGCTCACTCGGTGTCGTCGCCCTCGCCGTCGTCCTTCGTCGGGTCCGGCTTCTTGAGGTCCGGCTTCCCGGCGGAGCCGCCCGCCGCCTCGCCGAGCATCTTGTCCAGCTCCGAGAAGTCCAGCTGCTCGCGGTGCACGAAGCCGTCCGGGTCGTCCAGGTCGGTGGCCGTCGGCAGCAT
This sequence comes from Streptomyces sp. NPDC104106, assembly GCF_055584345.1. Lineage (NCBI taxonomy): Bacteria > Bacillati > Actinomycetota > Actinomycetes > Kitasatosporales > Streptomycetaceae > Streptomyces > Streptomyces sp. NPDC104106. The sequence continues at coordinate 231,022 of NZ_JBVJMF010000005.1, read as the reverse complement.
GTCCGGGTGGGCCCACAGGCCGTCGCGGCCGTCGACCCCGCGCGCGTCCGTGAGCGAGGCCCACAGCCGGGAGGCGTCGCGCAGGCGGCGCGGGCGCAGCTCCAGGCCGATCAGCGTCGCGAACGTCTGCTCCGCCGGGCCGCCGGTCGCACGGCGCCGGCGCAGGGTCTCGCGCAGGGCGTCGGCCGAGGCCAGACGCGGCTTCGCGGCCGCGTGCACCACCGCGTCCACCCAGCCCTCGACGAGCGCCAGAGCCGTCTCCAGACGGGCGAGGGCGGCCTTCTGCTCCGGGGTGTCCTCCGGCTGGAACATGCCCTGCTGGAGCGCGTCCTGCAGCTGCTCGGGGTTCTGCGGGTCGAACTGGCCGACCACGTCCTCCAGCTTGGCCGTGTCGACCTTGATGCCGCGCGCGTAGCCCTCGACCGCGCCGAACAGGTGCGAGCGCAGCCACGGCACGTGCGCGAACAGGCGCTGGTGGGCCGCCTCGCGCAGGGCCAGGTAGAGCCGCACCTCCTCCTGCGGCACGCTCAGGTCCTTGCCGAAGGCCTCGACGTTGGCCGGCAGCAGCGCGGCCTTGCCGGCCGGGCCCAGCGGCAGGCCGATGTCGGTGGAGCCGACGACCTCGCCCGCGAGCACGCCGACGGCCTGCCCGATCTGGGTGCCGAACATGGCGCCGCCCATCGAGCGCATCATGCCGATCAGCGGGCCCGCCATGGCCTGCATCTCCTCCGGCAGGACATCGCCCATGGCCGCCCCGACCCGCTCGGCGACCGGGTCGACCAGCTCCTGCCACGCCGGCAGCGTCGCCTCGACCCACTCCGCGCGGGACCACGCCACCGCCGAGGCGGAGCCCGACGGCAGGGACGTCACGTCGTCCAGCCACAGGTCGGCCAGGCGGACGGCCTCCTCGACCGCCTTGCGCTCGGCCGGGCCGACGCTCGCGTCCTTCGTGCCGTCCGGGGTGCCCTGGGCGACCGTCTGGCGGGCGATCTGCTTGGCCATGTCCCAGTTCACCGGGCCGCCCTCGTAGGAGAGCATCTGGCCCAGCTGCTGGAACGCCGCGCCCAGGTCGGTGGGGTTCATGGAGCCGAACATCGCTGCGAGCGGATTGTCGGCGCCGGGGCCGCCCAAGCCTCCGGCTCCGGGCAGGCCGCCGAAGCCGAACGGGTTGGCCGGTCCCTGCCCACCGCCGCCCTGCTGGTCCTTCTTCTTGCCCTCGTCGCCGTCCTCCGGCTCCTCCGGCGGAAGGCCGAAACCGAATGGGGTGTCACTCACGGGATTCCTCGGCTGGTAAGGCCACCGGTCTTCCTCCGGCGGCGCGGCTGCCCGACAACACCACCCAGCGTAGACACCCCGACCCGATCGGGCCTCGGTGCTTCGCCCACGGAAGGCCTGCGGCAGGATGGATGCACCTGGTACGTACGCGTCGTTCGCGCCCGTATGGAAGACAACCGCTGGAGACGCCTGGTGAGTTCCCCAGATCCGCAGGTTCGCGCAGCGCGAAACCGGTCAACCCCGTCCGCACCCCCCGCCGCGCGCGGCCCCGTCGTCGCGGTCACCGGTGCCGCCACCGGGGTCGGCGCCCTGCTCACCGAGCGGCTGGCCGCCTCCGGGGAGGTCAAGCAGGTCGTGGCCATCGACGAGCGGCGCGGGGAGTGCGCCGACGCCGACTGGCACATCCTGGACGTGCGCGACCCCGCCATCGCGGACAAGCTGCGCGGCGCCGACGTCGTCGTCCACCTCGCCCTCGACCTCGATCTGGAGACGGATCCGGCGGCGCGCACGGCTTACAACGTCCGGGGGACGCAGACCGTCCTCACGGCCGCTGCGGCCGCCGGAGTGCACCGGGTGGTGCTGTGCACCTCGGCGATGGTCTACGGCGCGCTGCCGGACAACGAGCTGCCGCTTTCGGAGGACGCCGAACTGCGCGCGACCGCCGAGGCCACCGGCGTCGGCGACCTGCTGGAGATCGAGCGGCTGGCCCGCCGGGCGCCGCGCGCGCACCCGGGGCTGAACGTCACCGTCGTCCGGCCCGCCGTGCTGGTCGGCGGGACGGACACCGCGCTGACCCGGTACTTCGAGTCGCCGCGGCTGCTCGTCGTCGCCGGGTCGCGGCCCGCGTGGCAGTTCTGCCATGTCGAGGACCTGTGCGGCGCGCTGGAGTACGCCGTGCTGGAGAAGGTCGAGGGGGAACTGGCCGTCGGCTGCGACGGGTGGCTGGAGCAGGAGGAGGTCGAGGAGCTGAGCGGGATCCGGCGGATGGAGCTGCCGTCGGCGGTCGCGCTCGGCGCCGCGGCCCGGCTGCACCGGATCGGGCTCACGCCGTCCCCGGCCGGGGACCTGGCGTACACGATGTATCCCTGGGTGGTCAGCGGAAGCCGGCTGCACGACGCCGGGTGGCGGCCGCGGTGGACCAACGAGGAGGTCCTGGCGGAGCTGCTGGAGGAGGTCTCCGGGCGGCACACGGTGGCCGGGCGGCGGCTGGGACGCAAGGACGCCACGGCCGCGGGTGCCGCGGGCGCGACGGTCGCGCTGCTGGGCGCCGCCGCTGTCGTACGGCGGGCCCGCAAGGCGCGCCGTCGCGTATGACGTACCCGGTTGCGGTGTTCCCCGCCGCCCTGTCGTAGGACTCACCAAACAGGCACGCGCGCGTGCCTGGTGAATCTCGTATTCCCCGTTGTCACAGCGTTGCGGCACCATGGGCACATGGCACACGCGAACGAGCACCCCGGTGAGCAGGCGGCGCAGGATCCCATCAGGCTGATCGGCGTCCGGGAGACCGCGCTCTCCCTGGACGAGGTGTTCCGCGCGGTCGGGGACGACGCGGCCGGCGGTCTCGCGCTGTTCGTGGGAACCGTGCGCAACCACGACGGGGGCGCCGACGTCGACGCGCTCGGGTACTCGTGCCACCCCAGTGCCGAGGCCGAGATGCGGCGGATCGCCGAGAAGGTCGTCGCCGAGTACCCGGTGCGGGCACTGGCCGCCGTGCACCGGGTCGGGGAGCTGAGGGTCGGGGATCTCGCCGTGGTCGTCGGCGTGTCCTGCCCGCACCGCGCGGAGGCGTTCGACGCCTGCCGCAAGCTGATCGACGACCTCAAGCACGAGGTGCCGATCTGGAAGCACCAGAGGTTCTCGGACGGTACCGAGGAGTGGGTGGGGGCCTGCTGACCCCTGAGGCGTCCCGTCGCGCCCTCGAGGCCCCGTCGGTGTCCGTCACCTGGAGCAACACCTGTCCCACCGGTTGCGTAACCGCCCCCCGCGCGTGAGCGTTGTCGGTGCGGATGGTTAATCTGCTGATCAGTCAGTTGCGGACGCTCTGAGCGTTGGGAGGTCGGCATGGGGGCGCTTGTCTGGCTGCTGATTCCGCTTCTGGCCGCGATCGGCGGCGGCCTCTGGGGCAGCTGGGCCAATCGGACCCGCAAGGTGCGCGGCGACGGGCCCGAGCTGGACGGATACGCGCGATTCCGCGCGGCGATGGAGAAGTCGCACTCGGGCGCGGGCGGTGGGTGAGGGGGGTGCCCTGACGGGCCGCTGACACAGGCGTCACGTACTGTCGTGCCATGCCACGCCGCACCGCGACGATGCTCGCCTCCACCCTCATGCTGATCGCGCTCCTGTGCGCGGGTGTGCTCATCCCCGTGCCGTACGCGGAGATGTCCCCGGGCCCGACCGTGAACACGCTGGGGGACCACGGCGGCGAGCCGGTGCTGCAGATCTCCGGGCACAGGACGTACCCGACCAGCGGCCACCTGAACATGACCACGGTCCGGGTGACCAGCGCGGACTTCCGGATGAACCTGGTGGAAGCAGTCTACGGCTGGCTCGACCCGGACACCCTGATCGTCCCGCACGACACGCTCTACCCGAACGGGACGACGGAGGAGCAGTCCTCGCAGCAGAACGCCGAGGAGTTCAGCCAGTCCCAGGAGAGCGCCAAGGTCGCCGCGCTGAAGCAGCTGGGCATCCCGGTGAAGTCCTGGGTGATCGTCTCCACGGTCGTCAAGGGCTCCCCGGCCGAGGGCAGGCTGCACGCCGGTGACGTGATCAAGGCCGTCGACGGCACGGCGGTCAAGCAGCCGTCCGACGTCGCCAAGCTCGTCACCAAGCACAGGCCCGGCCAGAGCGCCGTCTTCACCGTCGTCCCCGCCAAGGAGCAGGCCGCCGCGGAGAAGGCGAACAAGACGGCGACCGCGACCCGGGACATCACCGTCACCACCAAGGAGTCCGACGACAGCGGGCCGAAGCGGGCCGTCGTCGGGATCTCCGCGGGGACCGGCCACACCTTCCCGTTCAGCATCGACATCAAGCTCGCCGACGTCGGCGGCCCCAGCGCCGGTCTGATGTTCGCCCTCGGCATCTACGACAAGCTCACCCCGGGCGACCTCACGGGCGGCAAGTTCGTCGCCGGCACCGGAACGATCGACGACAACGGCACCGTCGGCCCGATCGGCGGCGTCGAGATGAAGACCGTCGGCGCGCGCGACAAGGGCGCCCAGTACTTCCTGACACCCGCCGACAACTGCGCGGCGGCCGCCAAGGACATCCCGAGCGGGCTCACCCTGGTCAGGGTGAGGACCATCGGCGACGCGCTCGGCGCGCTGAAGGACATCCGCAGCGGGAACACCGGCGCGCTGCCCAGGTGCACCACCAGGGGCTGAGCGGCACGCGCGCGTGGTCACGGCTGGGGGCGCCCCTCACCAGCAGGGGCGCCCCCATCGCCGTACCGGACCTCGCCGTACCGGAAGAGGACCTCAGTCCTCGAACGTCGCCTTCAGCGCCTCCGCCAGGCCGGGGACCAGATCGGGGCCGGTGAGGACCTCGGTCGGGGAGTCCTTCTCGCGCAGCCGGATCGCCGACTCGCGGGTGCCGTCGCGCAGCACCGCCACCGTCATGCGGACCTCCTGGCGCTCGGGGTGCTGGGCGACCCACTGGGTCAGCTTGGCCTCGCTCAGGTTCTGCGGGACCTGCGCCTCGGCGGACGGCGGCAGCATCAGGCGCTCCACCGCCAGCGCGCAGCCGGCCACCGCGTCGGGCCACGCGATGGTGCCGAGGAAGTCGTCGAGAGGCTTGCCGGACGGCAGCTCGTCCTGCTCGATCGGGGTGAGACCGGCGGTCTCGGACTCGTCCCCGTCGAGGCCCAGCTGGGCCGCGAGCGAGGGTTCCTGAGCCCGCAGCCGTGCGGTGTCGACAAGGGCGAAGAGGCGAGCGGGCTGGTCCCAGCCGAGGCCGGAGACGTACTCGTCGATCTCGAGTACGGCCCGGGTGAGCGGGTTCGCTGCCATGGGAGTGTTGGACATGGTCACAATCCTGCCTCGTTCAGGGCCGGAATCGGGAACCGAGCAAACGGTGAGTAAGTTGCATAGGTGTGGGTCCGCGATCACGGGGGGCCACGGCGGGTCCGCGAACACGAGGGCCTGACTGACGGATCGACAGCGACTTCGAGGTGCGCACCTTGGCTTTCCAGATGCCGGACCGCGGCGGAGGCCCGACGGGGCCACGGATCAGAGCGGCCCGCCCGTCCCGCGGGGTTCGGACCCTGCTCCTGACACTGGGCGTCCTGGCCGTTCTCGGCATGGCGTTCACCATGTTCGCGGGCTTCTGGACGGACTGGCTCTGGTACCGGTCGGTGCACTACTCGTCGGTGTTCACGACCACGCTGTCGACCAAGATCGGGCTGTTCTTCGTCTTCGGTCTGCTGATGGCGGTCGCCGTCGGGCTCAACATCTGGATCGCGCACCGGCTGCGGCCCCCGCTGAGCGCCATGTCCATGGAGCAGCAGAGCCTCGACCGCTACCGGATGGGCATCGCGCCGTACAAGAGGTGGCTGCTGCTCGCCGTCACCGCCCTCGTCGGGCTGGTCGCGGGCGCGTCCGCGGCCGGCCAGTGGCGGCTGTGGCTGATGTGGGTCGACGGCGTGCCCTTCCACCAGAAGGACCCGCAGTTCCACCTCGACGTCTCCTTCTACGCCTTCGACCTGCCCTGGTACCGCTTCCTGCTGGGCTTCGGCTTCGCCGCGGCCATCTTGTGCCTGATCGCCGCCGCGCTCACGCACTACCTGTACGGCGGGCTGCGCCTGACCAGCCCGGGCGCGCGCGCCACCGCCGCCGCGACCGGTCATCTGTCGGTGCTGCTCGGCATCTTCGTCGCCCTCAAGGCGGTCGCCTACTGGCTCGACCGGTACGGCCTCGCCGTCAAGTCCAGCGACTTCAAGGCGACCGGCAACTGGACCGGCCTGCGCTACGTCGATGCCAACGCCTACCTCCCGGCGAAGACCATCCTCTTCTGCATCGCGGTCATCTGCGCCCTGCTCTTCTTCGCCACGCTGTGGCGGCGCACCTGGCAGCTGCCCGTCATCGGCTTCGGCCTGATGGTCCTGTCGGCGATCCTGATCGGCGGCCTGTACCCCGCGATCGTGCAGAAGTTCCAGGTCCAGCCCAACGAGCAGGCCAAGGAAGCCCCCTACGTCCAGAAGAACCTCACGGCGACCCGCGAGGCGTACGGCATCGGCGACACCAAGGTCACCGAGTACGACGGCAAGTCCACGGCCTCGGACAAGACCAAGCTGCGCAGTGACGCGGACGACGCGGCGAGCATCAGGATCATGGATCCGAACGTCGTCTCGCCGACGTTCCAGCAGGCGCAGCAGATGAAGAACTACTACGCCTTCCCGACCAACCTGGACGTCGACCGGTACCGGGACAAGAACGGCAAGGAGCAGGACACGGTCATCGGCCTGCGCGAGCTGAACCTGGACGGCATCCCGAAGAACAACTGGATCAACGACCACTTCCGCTACACGCACGGGTACGGCGCGGTCGCCGCCAAGGGCACCGAGGCCGACGACCAGGGCCAGCCGGTCTTCACCGAGTCCGACCTGCCCTCCAAGGGCGACCTCGGCACGTACGAACAGCGCGTCTACTACGGTGAGAAGACCACCACGTACTCCATCGTGGGCGGTCCGCAGAAGGAGGTCGACTACTCGGCGGACAACGGCGACGAGAAGACCACCAGCTACACCGGCGAGAGCGGGGTCAACCTCGACAACGCGGTCAACCGGGCCGCGTACGCGGTGGCGTTCAACGAGCCGCAGATCCTCTACTCGGGCGCGATCGGCAAGGGCTCGCGGATCCTGTACAACCGCACGCCGAAGGAGCGCGTCGAGGCCGTCGCCCCCTGGCTGACCATCGACGGCGACGCCTACCCGGCGGTGGTGAACCACCGCATCCAGTGGATCGTCGACGCCTACACGACGTCGAACGGCTACCCGTACTCCTCGCGCACGACCCTCGGCGACACCACGGCCGACTCGCTCACCGCCGCCAACAACAACCGCGCGGTGGTGGCCCAGCAGAACCAGGTCAACTACATCCGCAACTCGGTGAAGGCGACCGTCGACGCGTACACCGGCGAGGTCAAGCTCTACCAGTGGGACACCCAGGACCCGGTACTGAAGACCTGGATGAAGGCCTTCCCGGGCACGGTGCTGCCGAAGAGCGCCATCTCGCCCGACCTGATGTCCCATCTGCGTTACCCGCAGGACCTGTTCAAGGTCCAGCGCGAGCTGCTCGCCCGCTACCACGTGACGGACGCGCAGACGTTCCTCACCGGCAGCGAGGTCTGGCAGGTGCCGGACGACCCGACCAACGACTCGGGCAGCGCGGTGCCGCCGTACTACCTGAGCATGAAGATGCCGGACCAGAGCAAGCAGACGTTCTCGCTGACGACGACGTTCACGCCGAACGGACGTGACAACCTCGCCGCGTTCATGGCGGTCGACTCCGACCCGGGAACCGGCGACTACGGCAAGATCAGAATCCTGAAACTGCCGACCAGCACGACGGCCGACGGCCCCAAACAGGTGCAGAGCCAGTTCAACTCCCGGCCGGACATCGCGGAGACGATCAGCCTGCTCACCCGCGGGCACTCCAAGGTCGAGTACGGCAATCTGCTGACCGTGCCGCTCGACGGCGGACTGCTGTACGCGGAGCCGGTCTACGTCCTCGGCGGCAAGCTGAAGTACCCCTTGCTGGGCAAGGTGCTGGTCACCTACAACGGCAAGACGGCCTTCGAGGACACCCTGGACCAGGCGCTGAACAAGGTCTTCGGCGTGGACGGCTCCACCCCCACGCCACCGGACACCGGCACCGCCAACCCGCCCTCCTCCGCCAACCCGAGCGTCCAACAGGCCCTCGCCGACGCGCAGAAGGCGTTCGACGCGGGACAGCAGGCCCTCAAGGATCCGAACGGACCGGACTGGACGGCGTACGACAAGGCCCAGAAGGACCTGAAGGCCGCGCTGAAGCGGGCCGCGGACGCGGAGACCAAGGCCGGAGGCAAGAAGGGGAGTTGATCAAGACCACCCCGCGCCGTGGTACGGTTGACACGCAACGGCGCGGGGTGGAGCAGCTCGGTAGCTCGCTGGGCTCATAACCCAGAGGTCGCAGGTTCAAATCCTGTCCCCGCTACTGCATCGAAGGCCCGGATCCCAAGGGATCCGGGCCTTCGTGGTGTGCGAACTCAAATACGGAAAGGAGGTACGGCCGCGCCGCCGTGGGGAGTTGAGGGGTGTGTGTTTGACTTGTCTCCCTGTGGGCATGTCGACAAAACGCTGAAGTGACCTCACGGGCTGCGGTATACCGGGTGTACCCAGGTTGCAGGTGGTGCGACGATGGACGTTATGGGGGACAAGGCAACTCTGTTCGAGTCAGGGCGATTTGTGCAGAATCCCGGTGAGGAGCCGACCCGCGACGACGTGAGCGACATGGGGGACGCCGCCGAGGAGGTACGACTCGGTCTCGCCGCGCAGAGCGGTGACGCCGAGGCCGCCAGTGTCCTCGGAAGCCTGCTGCTGCGCCGCGGCGACCTCGACGGAGCCGAAACCCATCTGCGGGCCGCCACCGCGGCCGGCGACCGCGCCGCCGCCAACAACCTCGGCGTCCTGCTGCACCAGCGCGGCTACCCCGAGGAGGCCGCCGGCTGGTGGCGCATCGCCGCCGTCGCCGGGTCCGCCGCCGCCGCGCACGCGCTCGGCCGCTACCACCGTGAGCGCGGGGACGAGCCCGCCGCCGAGTACTGGCTGCGCCAGTCCGCCGAGCAGGGGCACGTCCTCGGCGCCTACGCGCTCGCCGATCTGCTGGAGCACCGCGGGGACGTCGGCGCCGAGCACTGGATGCGCGCCGCCGCCGAGCGAGGGCACCGGGAGGCGGCGTACCGGCTGGCGCGCGCCCTCGACCGCGCGCCGGGCCCGGAGGAGGGGGCCGGGTCCGACAACGCTGTCGCGGAGGCCGAGCAGTGGTACCGGCAGGCGGCCGCCCGCGGCCACCGGCGGGCCGCGCTGCACCTCGGGGCGATCCTGGAGAAGCGGGGCGAGCTGAAGGAGGCCGGGCGCTGGTACCTGACCTCGGCCAAGGACGGCGAGGCCCGCGCCGCCTGCGCCCTGGGCTTCCTGCTGCGCGACGCCGGGGACACCGAGAGCGCGGCCGTGTGGTGGCTGCGCGCCGCCCAGGACGGCGACGGCAACGCGGCCAACGCGCTCGGCGCGCTGCACGCCGAGCGCGGCGAGACCCAGACCGCCGAGCGCTGGTACCGGGCGGCGCTGGACGCGGGCGACGACAACGGCGCGTACAACCTCGGGCTGCTCTGCGCCGAGCAGGGCCGCACCGCCCAGGCCGAGCAGTGGTACCGGCGGGCCGCCTACGCCGGGCACCGGGAGGCCGCCAACGCGCTCGCCATCCTGCTGCTCCAGGGCGGCGACGCGACCGGTGCCGAGCCGTGGTTCTCCAAGGCCGCCGAGGCCGGCAGCGTGGACGCCGCGTTCAACCTCGGCATCCTCTACGCCGGGCGCGGCACCGGGCCGGACGCGCGGATGGCGCTGCGCTGGTACGAACGGGCCGCCGCCGCGGGGCACACCGAGGCGGCCCTGCAGGTCGGCATCGCCCGGCTGCGTGAGGGCGACGAGCAGGAGGCCGAACGGCATCTGCGGTGCGCGGCGGGCGGTGGCAGCGCGGAGGCGGCGTACCGGCTGGCCACGCTGCTGGACGCGCGCCGGCCGCCGGAGCCCGCGCACGAGCTGGGCGAGATCGTGCACGAGAAGACCGAGTGCGAGGAGTGGTACGAGCGCGCGGCCACGCAGGGGCACCGGCGAGCCCAGGTGCGGGTCGGCATGCTGGCCGCCGCCCGGGGGGACGTGGTCGAGGCCGCGCGGTGGTACCGGCGGGCGGCGGAGGCCGGGTCGCGCAACGGCGCCTTCAACCTGGGGCTGCTGCTGGCCAGGGAGGGCAGCGAGCCGGAGGCGGCGGTGTGGTGGACCCGGGCCGCCGACGCCGGGCACGGCCGGGCGGCGCTGCGGCTGGCCCTTGTCTACGCGCGTCGGGGCGAGCTGGCCGAGGGGCAGCGGTGGGCCGACCGCGCGGTGGACCTGGGGCCGGCGGAGGTCGCGGAGCGGGCGGGCCGGCTCAGGGACGCGCTGCGAGAAGAACTCTCGGCGTGACCGGGTGAGCCCCGCCACGTCCCGGGAAACGGATTTGCCACCGCGCGCGTGCCTCACGTAATGTCGTGTTCACCGACGCGGGGTGGAGCAGCTCGGTAGCTCGCTGGGCTCATAACCCAGAGGTCGCAGGTTCAAATCCTGTCCCCGCTACTGAAGGCCGAGGGCCGGAATCCAGAGATGGGTTCCGGCCCTCGGGCGTTTCCAGGCCATGAGCGTCCCCGGGATCCCGGAGGCGACAAAAAAGAGGGGGCTCGCGCCCCCTCAAGCTTCTGCCCGCGGCTTACGCGCTCGCGCAGTCCGGGCACAGCCCCCGATACGTCACCTCGACGTCCGACACCGTGAAGCCGAAGCGCTCGGCGTCGGGGAGGTCGGCCAGCGGGTTGCCCGTCGGGTGGACGTCGCGGATCGCGCCGCAGCGCGCGCACACCAGGTGGTGGTGCGGGCGGTGCGCGTTCGGGTCGTACCGCTTGGCGCGCTTGTCCGTCGAGACTTCCAGCACCTCGCCGAGGGTGACCAGTTCGCCCAGGGTGTTGTAGACGGTCGCCCGGGAGATCTCCGGGAGCTTCGCGACAGCGCGCGCATGGACCTCGTCGGCCGTCAGGTGGACGTGCTCACCGTCCAGGACCTCGGCCACCACGCGCCGCTGCGCGGTCATCCGCCATCCGCGTCCACGCAGCCGTTCCAGAAGGTCGCTCATGGCTACCAGCCTAACAGCAGGGCATCCCAGGATGGGAACAGGTGTGAGATTGGAACGTTGTTTGACTTAGATCTAGTCCAATGTAGGATCCAGAACGGCTTTGGCCGCAGGACAGAACTGGGACATGACCAGTCAGCAATGACGCAGGAGGCGCACGTGACGCAGGGACCGCTCACCACGGAGGCCGGTGCTCCGGTCGCCGACAACCAGGACAGCGAGACGGCGGGCGTCGGCGGGCCGGTCCTGGTCCAGGACCAACTGCTGCTGGAGAAGCTCGCCCACTTCAACCGCGAGCGCATCCCCGAGCGCGTCGTGCACGCACGCGGCGCGGGTGCGTACGGCACGTTCACGGTGACGGCCGACGTCACGCCGTACACGCGGGCCGCCTTCCTCTCCGAGGTCGGCAAGGAGACCGAGGTCTTCCTGCGCTTCTCCACCGTCGCCGGGAACCTCGGCGCGGCCGACGCCGTCCGCGACCCGCGCGGCTTCGCGCTGAAGTTCTACACCGAGGAGGGCAACTACGACCTCGTCGGCAACAACACCCCGGTGTTCTTCATCCGGGACGCGATCAAGTTCCCGGACTTCATCCACACCCAGAAGCGCGACCCGTACACCGGCAGCACGGAAGCCGACAACGTGTGGGACTTCTGGTCGCTGTCGCCCGAGTCGACGCACCAGGTGACCTGGCTGTTCGGCGACCGCGGCATCCCGGCGTCGTACCGGCACATGGACGGCTTCGGCTCGCACACCTTCCAGTGGAGCAACGCCGCGGGCGAGGCCTTCTGGGTCAAGTACCACTTCAAGACCGACCAGGGGATCAAGAACCTCACGGCCGAGGAGGCCGAGGTGCTCGCGGGCAAGGACCCCGACTCCCACCAGCGCGATCTGCGCGAGGCGATCGAGCGCGGGGAGTTCCCGAGCTGGACCGTGGGCGTGCAGGTCATGCCGGCGGCGGACGCGGCGACGTACCGCTTCAACCCGTTCGACCTGACCAAGGTGTGGCCGCACGCGGACTACCCGGTCATCGAGATCGGCAGGCTGGAGCTGAACCGCAACCCGCGGAACGTCTTCGCCGAGGTCGAGCAGTCGATCTTCTCGCCCGCGCACTTCGTACCGGGCATCGGTCCCTCGCCCGACAAGATGCTCCAGGGCCGGCTCTTCGCGTACGGCGACGCGCACCGCTACCGCGTCGGCATCAACGCCGACCACCTGCCGGTGAACCGTCCGCACGCCACCGAGGCGTGCACCAACTCCCGCGACGGTTTCCTGTACGACGGCCGGCACGGCGGGGCGAAGAACTACGAGCCGAACAGCTTCGGCGGGCCGGAGCAGACGGGCCGTGCGCCGTGGCAGCCGGTATCCGTCGGCGGCTCCACCGGCAACCACCCCACGCCGGCGCACGCCGAGGACGACGACTTCGTCCAGGCGGGCAACCTCTACCGGCTGATGTCGCAGGAGGAGCGGGAGCGGCTGATCGCGAACCTGGCGGCGGCGATCGCGCCGGTCTCGCGCGAGGACATCGTCGAGCGGGCGATCGGCAACTTCGAGCGCGCCGACGCCGACTTCGGCAAGCGGCTGGAGGCGGCGGTGGGCGCGCTGCGCGGCTGAGCCGAGCAAGGGCCGGCGGCGCGTCCGTGCCGGGCCCTTACGCGTCATGAGCCTGGGGGTTGTCCCTCAGGGCGGGCCGGACCCCTGGTGCTCGGGGTCCGGCCCGTTCGGCTCGGGCGGAGCGTCGGCGTGTCAGTGCGTCGGGGCGTGCCGGGCGGCCGGGAGCAGCCGGCGGACGAGGTCGCGGACCGAGACGATCCCGGCGGGCTCGCCCCGGTCGAGGACGACCAGGTGCCGGAAGCCGCCGTGGGCCATCGCGCGGGCGGCCTCGTGCAGGCTCCAGGCCGGGAGGCGAAGACGACGTCGGTGGTGGTGTGGGCGGGGGCGCGCTCGGTGTCCGGATTCTGGCCGAGCCTGACCGAGTTCAGGATGTCGTGTCCGGTGAGGATGCCGATGCCGCCGGCGTCCGGGTCGAGGACGACGGCGGCGCCGACCCGGCGGGCCGACATCAGGGCGGCCGCCTGGCGGAGGGTGTGGGCGGGGCCGACGGTGAGGATCACCGTGGTCATGGCGTCGCGGACGAGCATGGGCGGGCCACCTCCTGGAACCGCACGGGATTCACATGTTCACAAGTGAGGATGGGCCCACACTGCCAGGTAAAGGGACGGTCAACAAGGGTTGTGTCTCAGCCGCGCGGGCCGAGATACCCCAGCAACTCGTCGTGCAGCAGGCCGTTGGACGCGGCCGCGTTGCCGCTGTGCGGGCCCGGCCGGCCGTCGAGGCCCGTGAACGTGCCACCGGCCTCCGTGACGACGATCGCGTTGGCCGCCATGTCCCACAGGGACAGCTCCGGCTCGGCGCAGAGGTCCACCGACCCCTCGGCGACCATCATGTACGGCCAGAAATCGCCGTACGCGCGCGTGCGCCACACCTGGCGGGTGAGGTCCAGGAAGCCGTCGAGGCGGCCCTGCTCCTCCCAGCCGGAGAGGGAGGAGTACGCGAAGGAGGCGTCCGCGAGCCGGCCGACGCGGGAGACGTGGATGCGGGTCGCCGAGGTGAGGCTGCGGCCGGTGAAGGCGCCGTGCCCCTTCGCGGCCCACCAGCGGCGGCCGAGAGCGGGGGCGGAGACGACGCCCACGACGGGCTGGTAGCCCCCCTCGCCCACCTCCATCAGCGAGATGAGCGTGGCCCACACCGGGACCCCGCGGACGTAGTTCTTGGTGCCGTCGATCGGGTCGATCACCCAGCGGCGCGGGCCGCTGCCCTCGACGCCGTACTCCTCGCCGAGGACCGCGTCCCGGGGGCGGGCGCGCTGGAGGTGGCCGCGGATCAGTTCCTCCGCCGCCTTGTCCGCCTCGCTCACCGGGGTCATGTCCGGCTTCGTCTCCACCTTCAGGTCGAGGGCCTTGAAGCGGTCCATGGTGGTGGCGTCGGCGGCGTCCGCGAGGACGTGGGCGAGGCGCAGGTCGTCGAGGTAGTCCGGCATGGAGGGAACCGTATCCGCCTCGGCGGCCACGAGGCCACCGGGGGCGGGGCCACCGCGCGTCGCGCTCACGGACGTCCCCCGGGCGGGCGAGCGCTCGCGCGCCCTTGACAGTGCATACGGGCGCGTCAACTCTGGGCGCAGAGCTGGTCTGGCCCAGGGAGGCGACGATGCCTGCTGCCCGGGAGTCCCTACTGGACGCCGCCTTCACGGCGCTCGCGCGCCGGCCGTGGTCCGCGGTGCGGATGGTCGACGTGGCCGCGGCGGCCGGGGTGTCCCGGCAGACCCTCTACAACGAGTTCGGCAGCAAGGACGGCCTCGCCCGGGCCCTGGTGCGGCGGGCGGCCGACGGCTACCTCGCCGGTGTCGAGCGGGCGCTCGCCGGGTCCGCCGAACCCGGCGAGCGGCTCACCGCCCTCGCCGAGTGGACCAGTTCGGCCGCGCGGGAGGACCCGCTGATCCGGGCCGTGCTCACCGGCTGCTGGAGCGAGCGGCTGCCCGCCCCGCCGTTCGCCGCCGTGCCGTCCACGTCCACGGTGCCCGCCCAGCGCCGCGCGGACGGACCGCTGCCGACGCCCCGCGACCTCGTACGCATCGTGCGCGACCGCGCGGTCACCGCCTTGGCCGGTCCCACCGCCACCGCCGGCGACACCGCCGAACTGGCCCACCCCTGCGAACTGGTCGTCCGCCTCGCCCTGTCCTGCGTCGCGGCCCCGCCGGGCGAGGGCGGCATCGCGGAACTGGTCCGCCGGGTGGTCCCCCGGCAGCCGGCCTGAGCGTGCGCCCCGCCCGCCGTACTCCGCCGTACTCCCGCCGGAATCACGGAAGTTGGCGGGTACGGCCGCCGCGGGCGCGGGGAGGAGGAGCGGCGGTCCGCCGCCCGGCGGCCGCGGGACCTCGGGGAGGCCGAGCCCGCCCAACCGCTGTCGCCCGGCGAGCGGGCGGCCCGTTGCCGTCGCCGGGACCGACGACCCGCACGGCGGGATCCGCGCGCCGTACGTACGGGACCGCACCGCGGCCGAGCCCGCAAGGCCCGGACTAGTGCCCGGGCAGGCAGCGTTCGCCCCGTCGCGACGCCCGGCACGCCACCCCGCTGCGCGGGAGGTGCCCCCACTCGCCGCACCGGCCGAAAGCCCACGTACGCCCAGTACGAGGACTTCCGGCCGGCACACCGACAGCACGCACCGGACGCCGCTCCTTGACGGGCAAACGTCGCCTGCCGGGGCACTAGTGCGCCGAGCCCGACAGCTGAAGGCCGATCACCCCGACGATGACGAGGGTGATCGACACGATCTTCAGCGTGGACACCAGGTCACCGAGGAAGACCATGCCGTAGATCGCGGTGCCCGCCGCACCGATCCCGGTCCACACGGCGTAGGCGGGGCCGACGTCGAGCTTCCGCAGGGAGAGCGTGAGCAGCCCGAAGCTGCCGAGCGCGAAGGAGGCGAAGGCGATCGTCGGCCACAGGCGGGTGAATCCGTGCGAGAGCTTCAGGCACACGGCGAATCCGGTCTCCAGAACCCCGGCCACGACCACCAGCAGCCATGCCATGCGCTGTCCTCCCGTTGGTCCGGATCACCGGCTCGGTGCGAGTATGCACTTACCGGCCTCTCGTCCGGCCAAACAACGCGATGGTCAGTCGCCTTCCCGCCGCTCCCTCGTGGCCAGCAGCCGGCGCAGGGAGTACAGCCGCGCCGGGTCCGCGTGGCCCTCCTGGACCCAGGCGTCCAGCGCGCAGTCCGGCTCGTCGTGACTGCACGCGCGCGGGCAGCCCTCCGTACCCGGTTCGAGGTCGGGGAAGGCGTGGATGACGCGGGACGGGTCGATGTGCGCGAGGCCGAAGGAGCGCACGCCCGGGGTGTCGACGACCCAGCCCCCGTCGTCGCTGAGCGGCAGCGCCAGCGCCGAGGTGGTGGTGTGCCGGCCCCGGCCCGTCACCGCGTTGACGTGTCCGGTCGTCCGCCGCCGGTCCCGCGGGACCAGCGCGTTGACCAGGGTCGTCTTGCCGACGCCGGAGTGGCCGACGAACGCGGTGATCCGGCCGTCGAGATGGGCGCGCACCCGGTCCGCCGCGTCCCCGTTCTCCAACTCCTCGCGGCTGGTGACGACGTAGGGGATGTCGAGGTCGCCGTACAGCTCCAGCAGCTTGTCCGGCGGAGCCAGGTCCGACTTCGTCAGCACCAGCAGCGGCTCCAGGCCGCCGTCGAACGCGGCCACCAGGCAGCGGTCGATCAGGCGGGGGCGGGGCTCGGGGTCGGCGAGGGCCGTGACGACGGCCAGTTGGTCGGCGTTGGCGACGACGACCCGCTCGTAGGGATCGTCGTCGTCGGCCGTACGGCGCAGCACCGAGGAACGCTCCTCGATGCGGACGATCCGCGCGAGCGTGTCCTTCGTGCCGGACAGGTCACCGACCAGCGCCACCCGGTCGCCCACCACGGCGGCCTTGCGGCCCAGTTCGCGAGCCTTCATCGCCATGACCGTACGGCCCTCGACCAGGCAGGTAAGCCGTCCGCGGTCGACGGTGAGGACCATGCCCTCGGCCGCGTCCTCGTGCTTGGGCCGGATGCTGGTCCGGGGCCGGTTGCCCTTGCGGTTGGGACGCGTGCGGATGTCGTCCTCGTCGGTGTGCTTGCCGTAGCGGCGCATGGCGTGACGTCCCTACTGCCCGAGCATCCCGGTCCACAACTCGGGGAAGTCCGGCAGGGTCTTGGCCGTCGTCGCCACGTTCTCGATCCGCACGCCCTCGACCGCGAGGCCGAGGATCGCGCCGGCGGTCGCCATGCGGTGGTCCTCGTAGGTGTGGAAGGTCCCGCCGTGCAGCGGGCGCGGGCGGATGTGCAGGCCGTCGGCGGTCTCCGTGACGTCACCGCCGAGTTCGTTGATCTCCTTGGTGAGCGCGGCCAGCCGGTCCGTCTCGTGCAGCCGCAGATGGGCCACGCCCCGCAGGGTGGAGGGGGAGTCGGCGAGGGCGGCCACCGCCGCGATGCCGGGGGTCAGTTCGCCGACGTCGCCGAGGTCCACGTCGATGCCGTGGACGGCGCCCGAACCGCTGAACACCAGCCCGTATTCGGTGAGTTCACAGGAACCGCCCATCTCGTTGAAGATCTCCCGCAGCCGGTCGCCGGGCTGCGTGGTCCGCTCCGGCCAGTCCGGGATCACCACCTTGCCGCCGGTCACCAGCGCCGCCGCGAGGAACGGCTGGGCGTTGGACAGGTCCGGCTCGATCGTGAGGTCCCGGCCGAGCAGCGCCCCCGGCGTCACCCGCCACACGTTCGGCTCGCCGCCCGACTCCGGGGTGTCCACCTGGGCGCCGACCGCGCGCAGCATGTCGACGGTCATCCGGATGTGCGGCAGGGAGGGCAGGGTCGCGCCGGTGTGGCGGACCTCGACGCCCTGGTTGAAGCGCGGGCCGGACAGCAGGAGGGCCGAGACGAACTGGGACGAGGAGGACGCGTCGATCGACACCGGGCCGCCGTCCAGCGCTCCGCCGCCGTGCACGGTCAGCGGCAGCGTGCCCCGGCCGTCGTCGTCGATCCGGGCGCCGAGCACGCGCAGCGCGTCGATCACGCCGTTCAGCGGGCGCTCGTACGACCGCGGGTCCCCGTCGAACCGGACCGGGCCGTCGGCCAGCGCGGCGACCGGTGGAAGGAAGCGCATCACCGTGCCGGCGTTGCCGACGTCGACCGTGGCCGGGCCGCGCAGTCCGGTGGGCAGCACCCGCCAGGCCTCGCCGGTGCCGTCGGGGCCGCCCGCGACGGAGGAGCTGGAGGACACCGTCTCCTCGATCTCCACACCCATCGCGCGCAGGGCGCCGGCCATCAGCAGGGTGTCGCGGGAGCGCAGCGGGCGGCGCAGCCAGCCGGGCTCGGAGGCGAGGGCGGCGAGGACGAGGGCGCGGTTCGTGACCGACTTGGACCCCGGCACGTGGACCGTCGCGTCGACGGCTCCGCTCGCGTGCGGGGCGGGCCAGAGTGCGGGAAGGGCGGTGTTCGGGGCCATGGGCCCACTTTATAAGGAGGGCGGGCCGTCAACCTTCCAGCAGCCAGCGGCCCCCGCCGACCAGCGAGCACAGCGACACCGCGTGGAACAGGAACAGCCACAGCCCCGCCGGGACGTGCGTCAGCCGGGACAGCTGGTCCGCGTCCGAGTCCCCGGCGCCTCCCCGGGAGCGCTTCGCCTGGAGTTCGAAGGGCGGCCGGACCCCGCCGAGCAGCAGGAACCACACCACCGCGTACGCGAAGGCGGCCTGCACCTGGGGACCCGTCAGCCACGACACCAGCAGGAAGGCGCCGCCCGCCAGGACCACGGTCAGTACGCCGTACGCGTTGCGGATCATCACCAGCATCGCCACCAGCAGGGCCGTCGCGACCCAGAGCAGCAGGGTGATCCGGCCGGCGACCAGCAGCGCGGCCCCGCCCAGCCCCAGCAGTGAGGGCGCGGTGTATCCGGCCGCCGCCGTCAGGATCATGCCCAGCCCGTACGGCTTGCCCCGGCTGACCGTGAGGCCGCTGGTGTCGGAGTGCAGCCGGATGGCGGTGAGCTGCCGCCCGGTGAGCAGCGCGACCAGGCCGTGGCCGCCCTCGTGCGCGATGGTCACCGCGTTGCGGGATATGCGCCACACCGGGTGCGGCACGACGACGGCGAGCGCGGCGCACAGGGTGGCGATCACCACCCACAGGGCGGGGTCGGGCTGGGTGCCGGCGAGCCGGTCCCAGAGGTCGGGCAGCGCGAGGGCGGCGAGGCTGTCCATGTCGGCTGGTGGCTCCCTTTCACCGGACGGAATCTGGCAGTGTGGCACGTATGTGCGGACGGTATGCATCGAGTCGTGGGCCCGAGGATCTCGCAGGAATCTTTGAGATCCAGAAGTGGGAGCCCGAGGAGACCCTGGAGCCGGACTACAACGTGGCGCCGACCAAGGAGGTCTACGCCGTCCTCGACCGTCCCCTGAAAGACGCGGACTCCCCGCGTCCGGTTCGCCAGCTGCGCAAGCTGCGGTGGGGACTGGTGCCGTCCTGGGCCAAGACGCCCGAGGGCGGCGCCCGGATGATCAACGCGCGCGCCGAGACCGTGCACGAGAAGCCCGCTTACCGCCGCGCCTTCGCCGCCCGGCGCTGCGTCCTGCCCGCCGACGGCTACTACGAGTGGGTCACCGGGAAGGAGGAGCGGGACCTGGAGGTCGAGGGAAGGAAGAAGCGGCCGCGCAAGCAGCCGTACTTCGTGCTGCCCGCCGACGGCTCGGTGTTCGCGATGGCCGGGCTCTACGAGTTCTGGCGCGACCGCACGCTGCCCGACGACCACTCGCAGGCCTGGTGGGTCACCTGCTCGGTGATCACCACGGAGGCCGAGCGGACTCCGCTGGCCGTGGCACCGGAGGAGGGCCCGCACTCCCTCGCCGAGATCCACCCCCGGATGCCGCTGATGCTCACCCCCGACCGCTGGGACGCCTGGCTCGACCCGGCCCGCACCGACCCCGACGCCCTGCGCGAGCTGCTCGCCCCGCCCCCGCCCGGCCGCATGCGCGCCTACCCGGTCTCCACCGCCGTCAGCAACGTCCGCAACAACGGCGCGGACCTGCTCAAGGAGCTGCCGGCGCCGGAAGAGGGCACACTCTTCTAGCGTGATCGAGATTGTCGAGACCGACGCCGGGACCGCACGCGTCACCTGGCACAAGGCGCACCGGCCCGCACTCGTCCTCGCCCTGGGCCACGGCGCCGGCGGCGGCGTCGAGGCGCGGGACCTGCGGGCGCTCGCCGGGGCCCTGCCCGCGCACGGCGTCACCGTCGCCCTCGTCGAGCAGCCCTGGCGGGTCGCCGGCAAGAAGGTCGCGCCCGCGCCGAAGACCCTGGACGCCGGCTGGCGCGGCATCTGGCCCGCGCTGGCCGGGATGGAGCTGCCGGTGATCGCCGGCGGGCGCAGCGCGGGCGCCCGGGTGGCCTGCCGCACGGCCGGCGAGCTGGGCGCGCACGCGGTGCTCGCCCTGAGCTTCCCGCTGCACCCGCCGGGCAGGCCCGAGAAGTCCCGCGCCGAAGAGCTGCTCGGGACCGGGGTGCCGACGCTCGTCGTGCAGGGCGGGGCCGACCCCTTCGGCAGGCCGGCCGAGTTCCCGCGGGGGCCGTACGAGCTGATCGAGGTGCCGTACGGCGATCACGGTTTCGCGGTGCCCAAGCGCGCCGGGATCACCCAGGAGCGGGCCCTGGAGATCATCACCGACGCTGTCGTGGAGTGGGTCGCGTCACTCGGGTGACGGCAGGGAATGCCTCGCGGCACACCGCTGTTGAGGCGGACAGAAGTGCTGAGGCCTCGGCACCGACGTCGTACGGAGAGGAAGTCCGCCGCATGGGTTCGACCATCTGCCCGAACCGCCGCAGCGCCGGTGAGCTGGACTGGACGGTGCTGCACGCGGCCAGGACCGCTCCTATTCGAGCGGCGGCGGGCCCGGGTCGTGTTCTATCCTCCGAAACGAGTGGGACCGGACTCGGTCCCGCCCGGGATCTTGAGGAGGTGGGTCCGGTCACCGGTACCGACGCAGGGACCGACAACGGCCAGGCGGAGCAGCCCGAGGGCCGGGGCATGAGTGCGCAGACGTCTTCCGAGTCCACCGCCGAGCGCAGCGCGCGCTTCGAGCGGGACGCGCTCGAATTCCTCGACCAGATGTACTCGGCCGCGCTGCGCATGACACGCAACCCGGCCGACGCCGAGGACCTGGTGCAGGAGACGTACGCCAAGGCGTACGCGTCCTTCCACCAGTTCCGCGAAGGCACCAACCTCAAGGCGTGGCTCTACCGGATCCTCACCAACACGTTCATCAACTCCTACCGCAAGAAGCAGCGCGAGCCGCAGCGCTCGGCGGCGGAGGAGATCGAGGACTGGCAGCTCGCCCGCGCCGAGTCGCACATGTCGACGGGCCTGCGCTCCGCCGAGTCGCAGGCGCTCGACCACCTGCCCGACTCGGACGTGAAGGAGGCGCTGCAGGCGATCCCCGAGGAGTTCCGCATCGCCGTGTATCTCGCGGACGTCGAGGGCTTTGCGTACAAGGAGATCGCGGACATCATGGGGACACCCATCGGTACGGTGATGTCCCGGCTGCACCGGGGCCGCCGTCAGCTGCGCGGCATGCTGGAGGACTACGCCCGTGAGCGCGGGCTCGTCCCGGCGGGCGCCGGAGAGTCGAACGAAGCGAAAGGCTCGGGCTCATGAGCTGCGGAGAGCCGCACGAGACGGACTGCAGTGAGGTACTCGACCACCTGTACGAGTTCCTCGACAGCGAGATGCCGGACGTCGACCGCGACAAGTTCCAGCACCACTTCGAGGAATGCTCTCCGTGCCTGGAGAAGTACGGCCTGGAGCAGGCCGTGAAGAAGCTGGTCAAGCGGTGCTGCGGCCATGACGACGTGCCCGCCGACCTGCGCGCCAAGGTCATGGGGCGGATCGAGCTGATCCGCTCCGGCCACACCGTTCCGGACAAGGACGTGGCCGCCGCGCCCCGGGAGAGCTGACCGCCAGGTCGTCACCCGAACGTGCTAATCCTCAGGTCATAAGCCCCGTACCCCGCGATTCCCGCCCTAGGCTCCCAGCCTGGGCAGGCACGGTCGGGGAGGGGCCATGGAGGCGGTACCGGCGGGAGCGCGCGGCTATGTGGCCGTCGTCGCCGTGTCGGCGCTGCTGTGTCTGCTGCCGCTGCCGACGGTGCGCACCCCCTGGTGGGCGCTCGCCCTGCTCTGCGCGCTCCACGCCGTCTGCGAGTACGTCGTACGGCGCCGCTTCGGCGGCACCTTCCACCCCGTCCTGCTCGCCGGCGCGTTCCTGCTGCCCCCGCCGGCCGCCGCGCTCGTCCCGCTGCCCGCCGCCCTGCTCTGCCCGGTCCGGCAGCGGCACGCCCTCCTCAGACGGGTCTGGCGGGCGGCGCAGCCGTCGCTCGCCGTGTGGGGCGCGGCGAAGGTGCACTGGACGCTCGGCGGCCGGGACGCCGTCGTCGCCCCCGACTTCCCCCACGCGCTCGTGCCCGCCGGCGCGGCCGTCCTCGCCTTCTGCCTGATCCTCACCGCCCTCGACGGCGGCATCCTCGCCACCGCCGAGCACGTGCCGCTGCGCCGGGCCTGGCGCGGGCTGCTGTGCCGCTCGCTCGCGCCCGTCGCCGTGCACGGGCTCGCGGGACTGATGATGGCCGTCCTGTGGCGCAGCCGCTACGGCCCGGTCGCCGCGCTGCTCGTGCTGCTGCCGATGTGCGTCTCCTGGTGGGTCTTCGCCCAGTACCACCGTGAACGCGCCGCCCACCAGGCCACCATCCGCGCCCTCGTCCAGGCCGTCGACATCAAGGACGGCTACACCCGCGGCCACAGCGAACGCGTCGGCCACGCCTCCGTGCTGATCGCCCGCGAACTCGGCATGGACGACGACCGCGTGGAGACGCTCCGCTTCGCCGGGATCCTGCACGACGTCGGCAAGCTCGGCGTCCCCACCCGGCTGCTGCGCAAGGACGGCCCGCTCACCCCCGAGGAGCGCCGGATCATCGAACTGCACCCCGAGTACGGCCATGAGATGGTCCGCGGGATCTCCTTCCTCGGCGAGGCCCGCGCCGCGATCCTGCACCACCACGAACGCCTCGACGGCAGCGGCTACCCGTACGGCCTGGCCGGCGACCGGATCCCCGAGTGCGCCCGGGTCGTCGCCGTCGCCGACGCCTTCGACGCGATGACCTCCACCCGCTCCTACCGCCGGGCCCGGCCGGTCGAGACCGCCATCGCGGAGCTGGAGCGCTGCGCGGGCGCCCAGTTCGACCCCCGGATGGTCGGCGCGCTGGTGCGCGCGCTGCGTCGGCACGGCTGGCAGCCCGCGGTCACCGCCGACGAGCCCCACGAGCCGGTGCGACCGGCCCACGGCCTCGGAGCCCGGGGGTGACCGGCACGCGGCGCGGCGGGAGGGGGCCGCGTGCACGCCGACCGGTGGGTGTCCCGGCGGCTGTGTGGGGTTGTCCGGTTCGCTCCTGGATGGTTGGTGTGTTCGTTGGTGCTCCGTGTCCGCGGGGTGGGGTGGGTGGTGGTTGTGGCCGGGGGGTTCGTGGTGCCGGTGCGGTCGGCGCGTGGTCTCTTGACGCGGGGATGACCGGCACGCGGCGCGGTGGGAGGGGGCCGCGTGCCCGCCGACCGGTGGGTGTCCCGGCGGTCGTGGCCGGGTGTTCGGTTCGCGTCGGGGCGGTCGGCGCGCTCGTCCGTGTCCGCCCGAGCGGCCGGGGCACGGCGGTCATCGCCGGGGCGGCCCGGTGACCACGCTGCGGCTGGTCCACGGCGCGGCGGCCCTCGCCGCGACCGGGTCACTCGCCGCCACCCTGGGCACCGGCCTCGCCGACCGGGGGACCGCGCTCGCCTTCGGGGTGCTCATAGCCGTCGGCGAGCTGACCTGGCGGCACGACGACGGTGAACGCCAGGACGGCCGGACCCGCCAGGCCGCGCCGCTCGCCGCCGCCGGCTCGCTGGCGTACGCCCTCCTCGGCGCCGACGCCGGGAGGCCCGCCTCCCACTCCGCCGCCCAGGTCGTCACCGTCGTCCTCGTCGCCGCGGTGCTCGGCGCCGTACCCCACATCTGGTCCGGCCGCATGCCCACCCCCGACCATCTCGCCCGCCGCGTCCTCACGGTCGGCTTCACCGCCGTCTGCTTCCAACCCCTCTGCCACCGGGGTCTGTTCGACTCCTGGGCCGGTCCGCTGTACGCCCTGGTCCTCATCGCGCTGCTCGGCCTGACCGGACTGTGCGACGCCGTGCTCGCCGCCGTCCTCGCCCACGCCCGCACCCGCTGGCCGTTCGGGCCGCGCCTGCGCGAGGAACTGCGCGGGCTGCTCGGCATCGGCTCCGCCGTCGGTGCCACCGGCGCCGTGATGGCGCTCGCGGTCGCCGTCGTCGGGCTGTGGGCGCTGCCCGTGTTCTGCCTCCCCCTGCTGCTCACCCAGCTCTCCATGCGCCGGTACACCGCCGTCCGGGCCACCTACCGGCAGACCATCGCCTCCCTCGCCCGCGCCACCGAGATCGCCGGCTGCACCCCCACGGGCCACGCGCGCCGGGTCGCGGCGCTCAGCCTCGCCGTCGGCCGCGATCTCGGCATGGGCGAGGCCGAGCTGACCGTTCTGGAGTACGCGGCCCTCATGCACGACATCGGCCAGCTCAGCCTGGTCGACCCGGTACCGGCCGGCGCCACCGCGGGACTGCCGCCCGAGGAGCAGCGCCGCATCGCGCTGCTCGGCGGGGCCGTCGTACGGCAGACCGGGGTGGACGCGGCCGTCGCCGTCGTGGTCGAGCGGCAGGCCGACCCCTGTCACGGGCAGCCGCTCGCCGCGCGGATCGTCCGGGCCGTGAACGCCTACGAGGAGAAGACCCGGGACACCGGCCCGGACGGTCCGCTGCGGGCACTGGAGGAGCTGCGGCTCGCCGCCGCCGGGGAGTACGCCCCCGAGGTCGTCGAGTCCCTCGCCCGGGTGCTGGCCCGCCCCCGCGGCTGGCGGGAGAGCGCGCCGGTGCGGGACGACGGGAGACGCACGGCACTGTCTGACCCCGTGCGCGGCTGGGTAACCCATGGGTAATGAGCGCCTTTCCCACGGCACGTGGTTGGATGCGAGGGAGAGGGTGTCCGGGGGCACAAGCCAGCCCACTGTGCGGAACTGGAACTGGCAGGCGGGAATCGTGAGGATCTTCGGCAAGGGACGGCACCGGCCCTCCGCCTCCTGGCGGCAGGCCACGGACCGCGCGTTCACACTCATCGGCGACGGCCGCTACGAGGACGCGGGCGAGCTGCTGACACGGGCCGCCGACCTGGAGCCCTGGCTGTCGGAGTCGTGGTTCAACCTCGCCCTGCTGCACAAGTTCCGCCACGACTGGGAGCAGGCCCGCGCGGCCGGGCTGCGCGCCGTCGCCCTGCTGGACCGCGAGACCGGGACGCCCGACTGGTGGAACGTCGGCATCGCCGCCACCGCCCTGCAGGACTGGCCGCTGGCCCGCCGCGCCTGGCAGGCGTACGGGCTGAAGGTGCCCGGGGGCGCCACCGTGGCCGGGGAACCGGTCGGCATGGAGCTGGGCAGCGCGGCCGTGCGGCTCTCCCCGGAGGGCGAGGCCGAGGTCGTCTGGGGCCGCAGGCTGGACCCGGCCCGCATCGAGGTCCTCTCCATCCCGCTTCCCTCGTCCGGGCGACGCTGGGGGGAGGTCGTGCTGCACGACGGCGTCCCGCACGGCGAGCGCACGACGTCCGCCGGCCACGCCTACCCCGTCTTCGACGAGATCGAGCTGTGGGCACCCTCTCCCGTGCCGACCTGGGTGGTCCTGCTGGAGGCGGCCACGGAGGCGGACCGGGACGCGCTGGAGCAGCTGGCCGCCGACGCCGGGTTCGCCGCGGAGGACTGGTCTTCGTCGGTGCGGCTGCTGTGCCGGATGTGCTCGGAGTCGCGGATGCCGTCGGACGAGGGCGACGGGGTGCATCTGGACCCCCACGACCACAGCGAGCCGGGGCATCCGGGGCCGCTGGGACACCGCACGGACGGGCAGCTGTGGGTGCCGGAGCGCGAGTGCGGGGTGGCCGCGCCGGCCTCCCTGGTGCGGGGCCTGCTGGACGGCTGGGTCGCCGACAGTCCGGACTCGCGGGACTGGCGGGATCTCGAAGAGGTTTGCTGAGCCGGCGGTGACCAGCCACCTTTAGTCTGTACCCGAGACTTTTCGACTCGGGACATCTCCAAGGTTTGCAGGAAGGCGTACGTCGGTCATGGCGCAGCAGGACACCGATCAGCAGCTCGAAGACGAGTTCATCGTCGACACGGAGGACTGCGAGGAGCGCGAGCAGGCCTGGCGCGAGCGCGGCACCTCCCGGCCGATCACGGTCGTCGGCAACCCGGTGCTGCACAAGGAGTGCCAGGACGTCACCGAGTTCGGCGAGGAGTTGCGGCAACTGGTCGCCGACATGTTCGCCAGCCAGCGCACCGCCGAGGGTGTGGGCCTGGCCGCCAACCAGATCGGGGTCGACCTGAAGGTCTTCGTCTACGACTGCCAGGACGACGAGGGCACCCGGCACGTCGGCGTGGTCTGCAACCCGCAGCTGGTCGAGCTGCCCGCCGAGAAGCGGCTGCTGGACGACAGCAACGAGGGCTGCCTGTCCGTGCCGGGGGCCTACGCGCCGCTCGCGCGTCCCGACTACGCCGAGGTGACCGGCCAGGACATCGAGGGCAACCCGATCAAGGTCCGCGGCACCGGCTACTTCGCACGCTGTTTGCAGCACGAGACCGACCACCTCTACGGCCGCCTCTACATCGACCGGCTGTCCAAGCGGGAGCGCAAGGACGTCATGCGGCAGATGGCCGAGAACGAGCCACGCTACCCGGTGGTCGCCAACGACTAGGCACGGCGAGGCCGTTGGGCGCCCGGCCGGGGTCACCCCCCGGCCGGGCGCCCTTCGTATGCCAGGATCCGTTCGTCCGTGCGTGGTACGACCGAACTCTTGCGGCCCTCTACTGATCCTTAATCAGTCACACAAGGGGGGATTCTCGGCACCTTGGGGTAGTGAAAGGCGCAAATCCGTTCCCAGACCGGTCAGTTGTGGTGCTGAATGGAGTGGCGGGGATACGCACCGGCGCACGCCCGGCACAACGGGAGGGGCGTGTGCTCCTGGCGGCTGAGAGGGGTTTGTTCATGCAAGCTTTCCCACACAGCACCACAGCGACGCCGACGGCGGTCGTAGTACCACCCACACTGGCACTCCCGGTGATCGAATCCCGCTTTCCCCGGCAACTGCACCCGTATTGGCCGCGCCTCCAGGAGACGACCCGCCTGTGGGTGCTGGAAAAACGGCTCATGCCCGCGGGCAAGGTGCAGGAATATGCCGACGGACTGTGCTACACCGACCTGATGGCGGGCTTCTACGTGAACGCCCCGGACCAGGT
Source organism: Streptomyces sp. NPDC104106 (assembly GCF_055584345.1). Classification (NCBI taxonomy): domain Bacteria; kingdom Bacillati; phylum Actinomycetota; class Actinomycetes; order Kitasatosporales; family Streptomycetaceae; genus Streptomyces; species Streptomyces sp. NPDC104106. The sequence goes on along the minus strand of NZ_JBVJMF010000005.1, from coordinate 203,895 downwards.
GCTCCAGGCCATCGCCGACTACAGTGCGTGGTTCTTCATCTGGGACGACCGTCATGACCGCGACATCGTGCACGGCCGGGCGGGCGACTGGCGGCGGCTGAGGAACCGCCTGCACACGGCCCTGGACGCACCCAGGCACCACCTGCACCACCCCGACCCGCTGGTCGCCGGGTTCGCGGACAGTGTGCTGCGGCTGTACGGCTTCCTGTCGCGCACCTGGAACCAGCGGTTCGCCCGGCACTTCCACGCGGTGATCGAGGCCTACGACCGTGAATTCCGCAACCGTACCGAGGGCTACATACCCGGCGTCGAGGAATACCTCGCCCTGCGCCGGCACACCTTCGCCCACTGGATATGGACGGACCTCCTGGAACCCAGCGTCATGTGCGAACTCCCGGACACCGTGCGGGAACATCCGGCCTATCGCCGGGCCGCGCTGCTGACCCAGGAATTCGCCGCCTGGTACAACGACCTGTGCTCGCTCCCGAAAGAAATAGCGGGAGACGAGGTCCACAATCTCGGAATCAGTCTCATCACCCATGAGGGGCTGACTCTCGAAGAAGCGGTGGACGAGGTGAGGCGGCGCGTCGAGGAGTGCATCCAGGAATTCCTCGAAGTCGAGCAGGACGCACTGCTCTTCGCCGACGCAATTGCCGACGACGGCGCCCGCGGTAAAGAACTCAGTACCGCGGTGCGGGCCTGTGTCGGCAATATGCGCAACTGGTTCAGCTCCGCCTACTGGTTCCACCACGAGTCCGGCCGGTACATGGTCGACAGCTGGGACGACCGCTCCACGCCCCCGTACGTGACGAACGAAGCGGCAGGTGAGAAATGACCGTCGAGTCGGTCAAGCCCGTGACCCCCGAACCGACCGGACTGCGCGAGGCGCCCCTGGCGGGTGGCGCCGTACCGGGCCTCGGACACGGCCTGAAGCTGGTCCGCGACCCGCTCGCCTTCATGGCGGGCCTGCGGGACCACGGCGACGTCGTGCGCCTCAGGCTCGGCCCCAAGACGGTGTACGCCGTCACCACGCCGGCGCTCACCGGCGCCCTCGCGCTCAGCCCCGACTTCAAGATCGACGGACCGCTGTGGGAGTCCCTCGAAGGACTCCTCGGCAAGGAGGGCGTGGCCACCGCCAACGGCCCCCGGCACCGGCGTCAGCGGCGCACCATCCAGCCCGCCTTCCGGCTGGACGCGATCCCCCACTACGGACCGATCATGGAGGAGGAGGCGCACGCGCTGACCGACCGCTGGAAACCCGGGGAGGCCGTCGAGTGCACCTCGGAGTCCTTCCGGGTCGCCGTCCGCATCGCCGCCCGCTGCCTGCTGCGCGGCGAGTACATGGACGAGCGCGCCGAGCGGCTCAGCACCGACCTCGCTACCGTCTTCCGGGGCATGTACCGCAGGATGGTCGTCCCCCTCGGACCGCTGTACCGGCTGCCGTTCCCGGCCAACCGCGAATTCAACCGCGCCCTGGCCGATTTGCATCTCCTGGTCGACGAGATCGTCGCCGAACGGAGGGCATCTGGTCAAAAGCCGGACGATTTGCTGACGGCATTGCTGGAAGCAAAGGACGACAATGGCGACCCCATCGGGGAACAGGAGATCCACGACCAGGTCGTCGCGATACTCACCCCGGGCAGCGAAACAGTGGCCTCCACGATCATGTGGCTGCTCCAAGTCCTCGCGGAACACCCGGAACACGCCGAGAAGGTACGGACCGAGGTCGAAACCGTGACCGGCGGCCAACCTGTCGCATTCGAGCACGTCCGCTCGCTCACCCACACCAACAATGTCGTCGTCGAGGCCATGCGGCTCAGGCCGGCCGTATGGATATTGACGCGGCGCGCGGTGACCGAAACCTCGCTCGGCGGCTATCGCATTCCGGCCGGGGCGGACATCGTCTACAGCCCGTACGCGATCCAGCGCGACGCCCGTTCCTACGAGCGCCACCTCGACTTCGACCCCGACCGGTGGCTGCCGGAGCGGGCCAAACAGGTGCCGAAGCACGCCATGAGCCCCTTCAGCACGGGTAATCGCAAGTGCCCCAGCGACCACTTCTCCATGGCCCAGCTGACCCTGATCACGGCGGCGATCTCGGCGAAGTACCGCTTCGAGCAGGTCGCGGGGTCGAACGACACCACCCGCGTGGGCATCACGCTGCGCCCGCACGACCTGCTGCTGCGCCCGATCCCCTGGTGATCGCGGAGAGTCACACCTGATACCGGCGCGCGCTCAGGCGGCCCGCGGGCCCCGGAACGTGCGCCGGTAGGCGTTCGGTGTGGTGCCGAGCACGCGGAGGAAGTGGTGTCGCAGCGCCGCCGCCGTACCGAACCCGGACCGCGCGGCGATCGCGTCCACCGTCTCGTCGGTTCCCTCCAGCAACTCCTGGGCGCGCAGTACCCGTTGGCGCAGGACCCACCGGTACGGAGTGGTCCCCGTCTCCTGCTGGAAGCGGCGGGCGAAGGTGCGGGGGGACATGTGCGCGCGGGCGGCGAGCTGCTCGACGGTCACCTCCGCCGCCAGGTGCTCCTCCATCCACACCAGCACCTCGCCGACGGTGTCGCACGACCCCTTCGGCAGCGGCCGCTCGATGTACTGCGCCTGCCCGCCGTCCCGGTGCGGCGGTACGACCATCCGCCGGGCGATCTTGTTGGCGACCTCGGGTCCCTGCTCCTTGCGCACGATGTGCAGACAGGCGTCGATCCCGGCGGCCGTACCGGCGGAGGTGATCACCGGATCCGCGTCGACGTACAGGACGTCCGGCTCGACGGCGACGCGCGGATAGCGCCGGGCCAGCTGCTCGGCGTGATGCCAGTGCACCGCGCAGCGCCGGTCGTCCAGCAGCCCCGCGGCGGCCAGCACGAAGACCCCGGAGCACACGCTCAGCACCCGGGCGCCCCGAGCGACGGCCCGGCGCAGCGCGTCCAGCAGCTCCTCGGGATACTCCCGCACGGCATACGTCTCCCCGGCCGGCACGGCGATCAGATCGGCCTCCTCCAGCCGCTCCAGGCCGTACGGCGTGGACACGCTGAACCCGCAGTGGGTGCCCAGCAGCGGTCCCTCGGCCGAGGCCACGGCGAAGTCGTAGACGGGAAGTCCCTCGTCGCTGCGGTCGATGCCGAACACCTCGCACACGACGCCGAGTTCGAAGGGATGCACCCCGGCCAGCAGCACGGCGGCCACGTTCTTCAGCATGCTGTCAGTGTGCCGCGCCGATGGCAGTAATTCGAGGGTCTGCGGCAGTCCTGCCACTGTCATGCTCGTGGCCCGCCCATGATGCTGACAGGCATGAACACATTCCTCGACTACCTGACGGTCCTGTTCGTTCTCGCGCTGCTCGCGGCTCCGGCGCTCGTGGGACAGCTCCACGAGCGCCGGATCGACCGTCAGCTGAAGGCGAACCCGGTTCAGAACTCCTCGTCCAGGTCCACGGTGCCCTCCACCGCGACCTGGTACGCCGACGGGCGGCGCTCGAAGAAGTTCGTCAGCTCCTGAACACCCTGCAGCTCCATGAAGGAGAACGGGTTCTCCGAGCCGTACACCGGGGCGAAGCCGAGGCGCGTGAGGCGCTGGTCGGCGACGCACTCCAGGTACTGGCGCATCGACTCGGTGTTCATGCCCGGCAGGCCCTCACCGCACAGGTCGCGGGCGAACTGCAGCTCGGCCTCGACGGCCTCCCGCAGCATGTCGGTGACCTGCTGCCGGAGCTGGTCGTCGAAGAGGTCCGGCTCCTCCTTGCGGACGGTGTCGACCACGTCGAAGGCGAAGGACATGTGCATGGTCTCGTCGCGGAACACCCAGTTGGTGCCCGTGGCGAGGCCGTGCAGCAGACCCCGGCTGCGGAACCAGTAGACGTACGCGAAGGCGCCGTAGAAGAACAGGCCCTCGATGCAGGCCGCGAAGCAGATGAGGTTCAGCAGGAAGCGCCGGCGGTCCGCCTTCGTCTCCAGCCGCTCCAGCTTCTCCACCTCGTTGATCCACGTGAAGCAGAACTGCGCCTTCTCGCGGATGGACGGGATGTTCTCGACGGCCGCGAAGGCCGCCGCCCGGTCGTCCGGGTCGGGCAGATAGGTGTCCAGCAGCGTCAGGTAGAACTGGACGTGCACGGCCTCCTCGAAGAGCTGGCGGCTCAGGTAGAGCCGCGCCTCGGGGGAGTTGATGTGCTTGTACAGCGTCAGCACCAGGTTGTTCGCGACGATCGAGTCACCCGTGGCGAAGAACGCGACCAGACGGCCGATGAGGTGCTGCTCCTCCGGCGTCAGCTTCGCGAGGTCGGCGACGTCCGAGTGCAGGTCGACCTCCTCCACGTGCCAGGTGTTCTTGATCGCGTCCCGGTAGCGCTCGTAGAAGTCGGGGTAGCGCATCGGGCGCAGGGTCAGCTCGAAGCCCGGGTCGAGAAGATTGGCGTTACGGGACATCACTGGCAGGCCTCGCAGGACTCGGGGTTTTCCAGGGAGCAGGCGACGGCGTCGGGGTCGGCGGCCTGCTGGACGGGGATGGTCTTCCGGGGCTGCGCCTGGGCCGCGCGGGCGATCCGGGTCGCCGGGCGGGAGCGCAGGTAGTACGTCGTCTTCAGGCCCGACTTCCAGGCGTACGCGTACATCGAGGAGAGCTTGCCGATGGTCGGCGTCTCCATGAAGAGGTTCAGGGACTGGGACTGGTCCAGGAACGGGGTGCGGGCCGCCGCCATGTCGATCAGGCCGCGTTGCGGGATCTCCCACGCGGTGCGGTACAGCGCCCGCACCTCCTCGGGGATCCAGGCGAAGTCCTGCACGGATCCGCCCGAGTCCCGCAGCGCCTCACGGGTGCGCGCGTCCCACACGCCCAGGTCCTTCAGGTCCTGCACGAGATAGGAGTTGACCTGCAGGAACTCACCGGACAGCGTCTCGCGCTTGAACAGGTTGGACACCTGCGGCTCGATGCACTCGTAGACGCCCGCGATGGAGGCGATGGTCGCGGTGGGCGCGATGGCCAGCAGCAGCGAGTTGCGCATGCCGACCTCGGCGACACGGCCGCGCAGCGCCGCCCAGCGCTCGGGCCAGGTCAGCTCGACGCCGTAGTGGTCGGGGTGCAGCACGCCCCGGGCGGTACGCGTCTTCTCCCAGGCCGGCAGCGGGCCGCTGCGCTCGGCGAGGTCGGCGGAGGCCTCGTACGCGGCGAGCATGATCCGCTCGGCGATCCGCGTGGACAGGGCCTTGGCCTCCGGCGAGTCGAAGGGCAGGCGCAGCTGGAAGAAGACGTCCTGCAGACCCATCGCGCCCAGGCCGACGGGGCGCCACTTGGCGTTCGACCGCCCGGCCTGCTCGGTCGGGTAGAAGTTGATGTCGACCACGCGGTCGAGGAAGGTGACGGCGGTGCGGACGGTCTCGTCCAGCCGCTCCCAGTCGAGGTCGCCGGCCGCCGTGTCCACGAAGGCGCCCAGGTTCACGGAGCCCAGGTTGCAGACCGCGGTCTCCCCGTCGTCCGTGACCTCCAGGATCTCGGTGCAGAGGTTGGAGGAGTGGACGACGTGGCCGGGCAGGGCCGTCTGGTTGGCGGTGCGGTTGGCCGCGTCCTTGAAGGTCATCCAGCCGTTGCCGGTCTGCGCGAGCGTGCGCATCATGCGGCCGTACAGCTCACGGGCCGCGATGGTCTTCTTCGCGAGGCCCGCCTGCTCGGCCTTGCGGTAGGCCGCCTCGAACTCCTCGCCCCACAGGTCCACCAGCTCCGGCACGTCGGCCGGCGAGAACAGCGACCACTGCTCGTCGGCGCCCACCCGGCGCATGAACTCGTCCGGGATCCAGTGCGCGAGGTTCAGGTTGTGCGTACGGCGGGCGTCCTCACCGGTGTTGTCCCGCAGCTCCAGGAACTCCTCGATGTCGGAGTGCCAGGTCTCCAGGTACACGGCGGCGGCGCCCTTGCGCCGGCCGCCCTGGTTCACGGCCGCCACCGAGGCGTCCAGGGTCTTCAGGAACGGCACGATGCCGTTGGAGTGCCCGTTGGTGCCACGGATCAGCGAACCGCGGCTGCGGATGCGGGAGTACGACAGCCCGATGCCGCCGGCGTGCTTGGAGAGCCGGGCCACCTGGTGGTAGCGGTCGTAGATGGAGTCCAGCTCGTCCAGCGGGGAGTCGAGCAGGTAGCAGGACGACATCTGGGGGTGCCGCGTGCCGGAGTTGAAGAGCGTGGGGGAGGAGGGCAGGTAGTCGAGGCGGCTCATGAGCCCGTAGAGCGCGGCGACTTCGTCCACGGAGCGGCTGGTGTCGTCCTCGGCGAGACCGGCGGCCACCCGCAGCATGAAGTGCTGGGGGGTCTCGATGACCTTGCGGGTGATCGGGTGCCGCAGCAGGTAGCGGCTGTACAGGGTGCGCAGGCCGAAGTAGCCGAAGCGGTCGTCGGCGCCGGTGTCGACCAGGCCGTCCAGCCGTTCGGCGTGCAGCCGCGCGAACTCGGCGGTCCGGTGGGCGATCAGGCCCTCGCGGTGGCCGACGGCCACGGACTCGGTGAAGGACGTCACGCCCTGGGAGGCGGCCTCGGCGCGCAGCGACAGGGCCAGCAGCCGGGCGGCCAGCCGCGAGTAGGCGGGGTCCTCGGAGATGAGCCCGGCGGCGGCCTCCGTGGCCAGTTCGCGCAACTCCGCCTCGTCGGCCCGGGCGGAGCGGCCGCGCAGCGCGGCGGCGGCGACCCGGCCGGGATCGGCGTCGGGGAGGTCGGCGGTCAGCTCGGTCAGGGTCCGCAGCAGCGCGGTACCGGGACCGTCGGTGTCCTCGGTGTCCAGGCCGCTGGCTGAAGCCGGATCTGCGGGCGCGATGGTCACGTGGGGCTCTCCCTCGCTCGGCACGGGGGCCTTGCGGAGGGCAGGGGGCAGCCACGAGCGCGCACGGCGTCGCGTCCACCGGCCCATTCCACGAGGCCCGGACGTCGGAAGGCACCCGGGCCGGACGGCCGGGCGCACGCTGCCGGCAGGTCCTCGGACTGACGCGAGCGCGCGAATGCACGCAAGTACACCGTTGCGGGACAGTTCCGGATTCGCACCGGATTCCCCTGCGGCGACAGCGAGGATGAGCATACATCTAGTGCCGGGCTGTCATGGCACCCCCAGATGTTGTGTCTGTTGTGTGTCGCGGCGGCTTCAGAGTGTCAACTCGTAAGCGAGCAGGGCGATGTCGCAAAGCTCCGGCAGGGGGTTCCAGTCCCGCTCGGGTGTGCGGACGAAGCCCAGGCGTTCGTAGATGCGGTGGGCGCTGTGCATGCTGCGCTGGGTGGACAGCACGACGGCGCGGCAGCCGTCGGTGGCCCGTGCGCGGTCGACGCAGGCCCGGACGAGGGCCTCGCCGACGCCCCGGCCGCGCGCCGCGTGGGCGACGGCCAGCATACGAATCTCGGCCTCTTCGGGGCGGGCTATGTCGGCCATGGGCCCGCCGTACGGCACGAACGTGACGCCGCCGAGCACGGTTTCCGCCGCCGCGGCGACGAGCACCTCGGCGTCGGCGGCGCGCTTGGCCACGTCCCGCAGCTCGGCGAGGTAGGCGTCGCTCTCCCCGAAGTCGAGGAGGCCGTCCTGGAGGTAGGCCCGGGCGGTGATCTCGCCGAGGGCTGCGTAGTCGCGGGAGGTGGCCTGCCGGATCACGAAGTCCATGGCACCGAGTGTGCCGGACGGATACGGCGACGGGCCGCCGGATCTCCTGCGACGGCCCGTCGCCCGGCGGTCGCTCAGTGGCCGGCGCCCGCGGTCGCCGGCGGCAGCTCGACCTGCACCCCCGGGTCGCCCGCGTCCGCCGTGTAGTCCTCCGGCCTGGTCTCGTCCAGGCCCTCAGGGGCCTTGACGGCCTTCAGGACGAGGGTCAGGACCACGGTGACCAGGACGTTGAGGACGAACGCGGTGAGGCCGATGTAGCCGATCTCGCCGATGCCGGGGATCTCCTTCGCCGAGCCGCCGAAGTGCTTCTGGGTCGGGGAGGCGACGCCGTACGCCGCGACCGTGCCGTAGACCATGCCGACCGCCCAGCCGGCCAGCAGCGCCCAGCGGTGGAACCAGCGCGTGAACAGGCCGCCGACCAGGGCCGGGAAGGTCTGCAGGATCCAGATGCCGCCCAGCAGCTGGAAGTTGATGGCGACCGTCTTGTCCATGGTGAGGACGAAGACCAGGGCGCCCACCTTCACCAGCAGCGACACGAACTTGGAGACCTGCGCCTCCTGCTTCGGCGTGGCGTCCGGCTTGATGAAGTCCTTGTAGATGTTGCGGGTGAACAGGTTCGCCGCCGCGATCGACATGATCGCCGCCGGGACCAGCGCCCCGATGCCGATCGCCGCGAAGGCCACGCCCGCGAACCAGCTCGGGAACATGTCCTCGAACAGCTGCGGGATCGCCAACTGGCCGTTCTTCACCTTCACTCCGGCCGCGATCGCCATGAAGCCCAGCAGGGCCAGCAGGCCGAGCATCAGGGAGTACAGCGGCAGGATCGTGGTGTTGCGGCGGATCACCTCACGGCTCTTCGACGACAGGGTCGCGGTGATCGAGTGCGGGTACATGAACAGCGCGAGGGCCGAGCCGAGGGCCAGCGTGGCGTACGTCCACTGGCCCGCCTCCGGTGGCACGAGCGCACCGCGGGGCTTGCCGGTGGCCGGACTGATCTGGCTGAACGCATGGCCCGCCTTGGCGAAGATCTCGTCGAACCCGCCCAGCTTGACCGGGATGTAGATGATCGCGACCGCGATGACGATGTAGATCAGGGCGTCCTTGACGAACGCGATCAGGGCGGGCGCGCGCAGACCGGACGAGTAGGTGTAGGCGGCCAGCACGCCGAAGGCGATGAGCAACGGCAGGTCCCGGACGAACCAGTTGGTGCTGCTGTCCCCGCCGACGCCCATCACGTCCAGCACCGCCTGGATGCCGACGAGCTGCAGCGCGATGTACGGCATCGTCGCCAGGATGCCGGTCAGCGCCACCGCCAGCGACAGACCCTTGGAGCCGAAGCGGCCGCGTACGAAGTCCGAGGTCGTCACGTACCCGTGGCGGTGGCTGACGGACCACAGGCGTGGCAGGAAGGTGAAGATCAGCGGGTAGACGAGGATCGTGTAGGGCACCGCGAAGAAGCCGGACGCGCCCGCCGCGTAGATCGCCGCCGGTACGGCGACGAAGGTGTACGCCGTGTACAGGTCACCGCCGAGCAGGAACCAGGTGATCCACGTGCCGAACGACCGCCCGCCGAGGCCCCATTCGTCCAGCGAGTGCTCGTTCTCGGCCCTGCGCCAGCGCGCGGCGAGGAAGCCCATGACCGTGACGGCCAGGAAGAAGAAGATGAAGACGCCGAGCGCGACGCCGTCGACCCTGTTGTTCACTTCGCCGCACCGCCCTTCTGGACGGCACGGGCGCGCTGGTCACGCTGCCACAGCTTGTACGCCGTCATCGTGAGCGCCGTGGAGACCAGCACCCAGGCCATCTGGTACCAGTAGAAGAACGGGATGCCGATGAACGCGGGGTCGGTCTTGGCGTACGAGCCGACCCACAGCATCGCCACGAACGGCGCGACGAGACACAGACCGATGATCACGCGGACCGGTGTCACCACCGGAGGTCTCACTTCTGGTGCTTCGGACATGCCACGGCTCTCCGTCCCCTCGCTGATCACCTGTGTAATGCGCAGGCAATCTAGGTGACGCTGTCGCGACAGCGGAAGACCTCGTCCGCATATCGGTATATCGATTCAGCGAAGGCCTCAGTCCGCCGGGCGCTTGAGCCGCGCGACGAACTTGTAGCGGTCCCCGCGGTACACCGACCGCACCCACTCCACCGGCTTGCCCTCGCGGTCCAGGGAGTGGCGCGAGAGCATCAGCATCGGCAGGCCCACGTCGGTGCCGAGCAGGCCCGCCTCGCGCGGGGTGGCCAGGGAGGTCTCGATGGTCTCCTCGGCCTCGGCGAGGTGGATGCCGTAGACCTCGGCGAGCGCGGTGTACAGCGACGTGTACTTCAGCAGGGACCGGCGCAGGGCGGGGAAGCGCTTGGCGCTCAGATGCGTGGTCTCGATGGCCATCGGCTCGCCGTTGGCCATGCGCAGCCGCTCGATGCGCAGCACGCGCCCGCCGGCCGTGATGTCGAGCAGCCCGGCGAGCCGGTCGTCCGCGGTGATGTAGCCGATGTCCAGCAGCTGCGAGGTCGGCTCCAGGCCCTGGGCGCGCATGTCCTCCGTGTAGGAGGTGAGCTGGAGCGCCTGGGAGACCTTGGGCTTGGCGACGAAGGTGCCCTTGCCCTGGATCCGCTCCAGTCGGCCCTCGACGACCAGTTCCTGAAGGGCCTGGCGGACGGTGGTGCGGGAGGTGTCGAACTCGGCCGCCAGCGTGCGCTCGGGCGGGACCGGCGTGCCCGGCGCCTGGGTCTCCGTCATGTCGAGCAGGTGCTTCTTCAAGCGGTAGTACTTGGGCACGCGCGCCGTACGGACGGTGGTGCCGGCCTCGTTCTCCGCACTGCTGACGTCGGTGCTCATGCTCTGCCTTCCCGGCTCCCGATGCCGAAAGCGACCGACTGACTTCGGCCACGGCACACATCGTGGCACGGCTTGGTGTGTCCGGAGTCCACCCGCACGCCCCGTGATCTCCTCTGTATACCGTCGCGTCCGGTGTTGGTCTAGTCCAACGCCCCCGATGTGGGCGGCCCGTACCGGTATGCGCACCGGCACGGGCGCCGGAGTCCGCCCCGGAGGGGTCTCGGAGCTAGCGCCCGGGCAGGCGACGTTCGCCCCGTCGCGACGCCCGGCACGCTCCCCCGCTGCGCGGGAGGTGTCCCCACTCGCCGCACCGGCCGAAAGCCCAGGTACGCCCGGTACGAGGACTTCCGGCCGGCACGCCGACAGCACGCACCGGACGCCGCTCCGTGACGGGCAAACGTTGCCTGCCGGGGCACTAGATCCCCTGCCAGTCCGGCTTGTTGGCGTAGGTGTGCCGGAAGTAGTCGGCGAGCTTCAGCTTGGCCGCGGCCGCCTCGTCGACGACCACCGTGGCGTGCGGGTGCAGCTGGAGTGCGGATGCCGGGCACACGGCGGCGACCGGACCCTCGACCGTCGCGGCCACCGCGTCCGCCTTGCCCTCGCCGGTCGCGAGCAGCACCAGGTGCCGGGCCTCCAGGATGGTGCCGATGCCCTGGGTGATGACGTGGTGCGGGACCTGGTCGATGTCGCCGTCGAAGAAGCGGGCGTTGTCGACGCGGGTCTGCTCGGTCAGGGTCTTGATCCGGGTGCGCGAGGCGAGCGAGGAGCACGGCTCGTTGAAGCCGATGTGCCCGTCGGTGCCGATGCCGAGCAACTGCAGGTCCACGCCGCCGGCCGCGGCGAGCGCGCGGTCGTACGCCTCGCACGCCGCCTGGATGTCCGCGGCGGTGCCGTCGGGACCGAGGAACGCGTCCATGCCTATGCCGAGCGGCTCCAGCACCTCCCGGCGCAGCACCGAGCGGTAGGACTCGGGGTGGTCGGCGGGCAGCCCCACGTACTCGTCGAGCTGGGCGATCCGGGCCCGTGAGGTGTCCACGGCGCCGGAGCGCGTCTTCGCGGTCAGCGCCTGGTAGATGGGCAGCGGGGTCGAGCCGGTGGCCACGCCGAGCAGGGCGTCGGGCTTGCGTCGCAGCAGCTGGGCCATGGCCTCGGCGATCAGCTCGCCGCCCGCCGCGGCGTCCGGAACGATGACAACTTCCACGCTGGGCCTGCCGTTCTGAAGTGGGCTCTGTGCGTCTCTATGTGGTTTAGACCAATCTAACAGAATCGGTGTTCGACGGCGCGGAAAAGCGGGGCGGAAGAACCATGGAACGTTCGGGGTGGCAGGGTCCGTGAGCGGTCAGGTGAGAGTGTCTTCACCGTGATCCCGTGCGTCCGGGCTCGCTGCGGTCGCCATCCGCCCCCCGTCGTGCAGCCGGTCCGCGCCGAGCCGGGTGAGGAAGGAGGAGCCTTCACGTTCACGGCGAAGAGGCGGCCGTGCTCCTCCGCGCCGATCTCCGCGAACGCCTGGGCGGTGTGCCCCGGCCGCTCGGCGATGGCCCCTCCGATACCCCCGCTCGCGCTGGTGACCGGGGCGGACTTGCCCGTCGGTGCACCCATGGTCAGCCCCTCCCGATTTACCTAGTAATCGCTACACAAAAACCGTACCGCACGCTCGGCGCATTTCTCTAGGACCCGCTATAAAATGCACTCCGTGGTGGGACACGGGCAGACGCAAGAGCAGGTCAGGACGGCGCGGGGTCGCGGCCGACCGCGGTCCTTCGACCGGGCCACCGCCCTGGAGAAGGCCCTCATGGCCTTCTGGGAGCACGGGTACGAGGCCACCTCGGTCTCCGACCTCACCCGGATCATGGGCATCGGGGCCCCGAGCCTGTACGCGGCCTTCGGTGACAAGCGCAGCCTGTTCGAGGAGGTCGTCCGCGTCTACGCCGACACGCACGGCGCCTTCGGTGACCGCGCGCTCGCCGAGGAGCCCACCGCCCGCGCCGCCGTCGCCCGCATGCTGCGCGAGGCCGCCGCCGAGTACACCGACCCCGCCCACCCCTACGGCTGCCTGGTGGTGCACGCCGCCACCAACTGCACCAGCCCCGAGGTGGAGAAGCTGCTGCGCGAGCGGCGCAACGCGAACATCGCGGCCATGACCTCCCGGATCCGCGCGGACGTCGCGGCGGGCGTGCTTCCGGCCGGCACGGACGCGGCCGCCCTCGCCCGGCACGCCGGCGCGATGATCCAGGGCATGTCCCAGCAGGCGCGCGACGGGGCGAGCCGGGAGGAACTGGAGGCACTCGCGGAAATTGCCATGGCCATCTGGCCCCACGGGTGAGTCCGGCGGGCTAGGCTGCGTGGCATCGAGTGCCACCCGCGCGGTGGTCCGTCTTCGTGCACGGCGACAAGACCATGGACACACCGTTGTGGTCTAGTCCACAATTCCAAGAGAACACACCAGCCTCCGTCCTCCCCGCACAGGAGGGCGGATCGAGGAACCGGAGCTATCTGCCCTGACTGCCCCGGGCTCCTCGACCTTCGGCCGAACGGGACCGCACACCCCGCGGCCGATGATGCTCCGGGCTGCGGTGCCGGGAGGGTTGAGGGTCCCTTCCAGGCGCCGCGGCCCGCGGGTGTTTTTCGGCCGCCTTCGAACGTGCGGGTACGCTCGCAGACGTGCCCTCCATGAACGAACTGGTCCGCCAGCACACCGCCCTCGACGACTCCGACCTCGAGTGGCTCCACCTGCTGGTCTCGGAGTGGCAGCTGCTCTCCGACCTCTCCTTCGCCGACCTGGTCCTGTGGGTGCCCACCCGCGACGGCACCCGGTACGTCTCGGTCGCCCAGATGCGCCCGAACACCGGCCCCACCTCCTACCAGGACGACATGGTCGGCCACCTCGTCCCGCGCGGCCGCCGGCCCATGCTGGACGCGGCCCTGGACGAGGGCCGGATCGTGCGCGAGGGCGACCCGGAGTGGCGTGAAGAGGTCCCCGTACGGGTCGAGTCGATCCCCGTGCGTCGCGAGGGCCGGGTGCTCGGTGTGATCGCCCGCAACACCAATCTGCTGACGGTGCGCACCCCGAGCCGACTGGAGCTGACGTATCTGCAGAGTGCCTCGGACCTCGCGCAGATGATCGCGGCAGGATCGTTTCCCTTCCCGGACCAGCAGGTCGACATGGACGCCTCGCCGCGCGTCGGCGACGGGCTGATCCGGCTCGACGCGGACGGCCTCGTCCAGTACGCCTCCCCGAACGCCCTGTCCGCCTACCACCGCCTCGGCCTCGCCGCCGATTTGGTCGGCCAGCACCTCGGGCAGACCACCGCCGAACTCGCCCCGACCCGGGGCCCCGTGGACGAGGCGCTCGTCAAGCTCGCGAGCGGCTGGGCCCCGCGCGAGTTCGAGATCGAGGCCAACGACGGCGTGATCCAGTTCCGGGCGATCCCGCTCAAGCCCAAGGGCACCCGCATCGGCTCCCTGGTGCTGTGCCGGGACGTCACCGAACTGCGGCGGCGCGAGCGCGAGTTGATCACCAAGGACGCCACCATCCGGGAGATCCACCACCGGGTGAAGAACAACCTGCAGACGGTCGCCGCGCTGCTGCGCCTCCAGGCCCGGCGCATCGAGTCCGAGCGCGGTCGGGAGGCCCTGGAGGAGGCCGTCCGCCGGGTCGGCTCGATCGCGATCGTGCACGAGACGCTGTCCCAGAACCTCGATGAGCGCGTGGAGTTCGACGACATCGCCGACCGCGTGCTGGCGATGGTCGCCGAGATCTCGCCGGGCAAGGTGACCGGCCGGCGCACCGGACGCTTCGGCATCCTCGACGCCGAGGTCGCCACCCCGCTGTCCATGGTCCTCACCGAGATCCTGCAGAACGCCCTGGAACACGGCTTCCGCGAGGGCGACACCGGAACGGTCGAGGTCTCCGCCGTCCGTGGCGGTACGACGAAGGAGGCCCGGCTCCTGGTCACGGTCCAGGACGACGGCGTCGGCCTGCCCGAGGGCTTCGACCCGCACCGCTCGGGCAACCTCGGCCTGCAGATCGTACGAACCCTGGTGGAGGGCGAGTTGGGCGGCTCGTTCGACATGGTCCCGGCACCGGAGCGGGGCACGCGGGTGATCCTCGACATTCCGGTGCGGTCGCAGAAGTGAGCAAGTGCCCTGACCGCCAGGGCGTTTCGGCACAGCAGAAAGCCCCGGACCGCCATGGGTCCGAGGCTCGTGCTCGTTGCTGCTCCGCGTAGTGCTAAGCGCATCGGGGGATACTGCGCGCTGCGGCTCGGGGGCGGGAGATGCGTGCGTGGCGCACGCGCCGCCAAGCTCAGGCTGTCAGCAGGGGTGGGAATGTCAGGCGGAGGCCTGACGAGCCCGGTTGCGAGCGGCGCGGCGCTTCATGGCGCGGCGCTCGTCCTCGCTGAGACCACCCCAGACGCCGGAGTCCTGGCCGGACTCGAGCGCCCACTGCAGACACTGCTCGATCACCGGGCAGCGACGGCAGACGGCCTTGGCTTCCTCGATCTGCAGCAGCGCAGGACCGGTGTTGCCGATGGGGAAGAAGAGCTCGGGGTCTTCCTCGCGGCAAACGGCGTTGTGACGCCAGTCCATGGCTGCTACCTCTCCTTGGTATTACGTGCAGGTTGCTTGTGAATGTGAACGCTTTCACGAATCCCTCAACAAGTGAAGGGCCGACCGCCGAGTCTCCCCGGCGTGGTCCTGGGTTTGAAGAGGGGTTCTGTTGATCAGTGGAGGCCGGTGGTGCGGGCCGTCCCGATCGACACGTAGAGACTCGCAAACCTCGGCGGCGGATACAACCCCTTCCGGAAAGTTTTTTTTGATTCCTCGGTGTCGACTAGGTCACAGCCGTACTTCCATGGGGTGGATCCTGGCCTAAACGTTCGAGTGAAAGGACTTTGGCCCGTTCCGCTCACACAATCACACGCAGTGCACGGCGTACGCCTGTGAACGTCACGCTCGTACGCAGCCCGAGGTGGTCGCCGTCCATCTGCAGGGGCAGGGGCGCCTTCGAATGCAAGGTGAACTGGTCCAGATCGTGCAGCGAGTGGGCGTGTCTGCCCTGGGGGCCGCGCTCGGGGGACGAAGTGAGCAACTGGGTGCCATACCGGGCAACCGCGGCCGTGGAGAGGCGGCTGAGACCGAGCACGTCGAGGCCGGTATCGAACGAGGCCTTAGGCGATGTGTACATGGGGCGATTGCCGAGATATGTCCACGGGGCCGTGTTCGAGACTATGGCGAGCACAAGATCCGCAACCGGGTCCTCGCCGGGGCGTTCGAGAGAGATCGCCCCGTGCCGGCGGTTGGGCTCGCCGAGGAACTGCCGGATCACCTGACGGACGTAGAGCCCGTGTGTCGAGGTCTTCCCCCGCTCGCGCTGCTGCTCGACCCGGCCGACCACGCCCGCGTCGAAGCCGAGCCCGGCGTTGAAGGTGAACCAGCGGTCCGGGACCGCCTCGTCCTCCGTGCCGGGTGTACCCGAGGTCAGCCCGAGCCCGACGACCCGCTCCCGGCCCTCGCGCAGCGCGTCCAGCAGGGCGCCGGTGGCCTCGACGGGGTCGTTGGGCAGGCCCAGGGCGCGGGCGAAGACGTTCGTGGAGCCGCCGGGCACCACGGCGAAGCCGGGCAGCCGGTCGGGGTCGGGGCCTGCGTGCAGGAGGCCGTTGACGACCTCGTTGACCGTGCCGTCGCCGCCGAGGGCCACCACGAGGTCGATGTCGTCGCTGTCCGCCGCCTGCCGGCCGAGGTCGCGGGCGTGGCCGCGGTACTCGGTGGTGACCGCCTCCAGCTTCACCTCGCTCGCCAGCGCGTGGATCAGAACGTCACGCCTGCGTGCGCTTGTGGTGGTAGCCGCCGGATTGACCACGAGAAGTGCACGCATGGATGGCAGCGTACCCAGTGGGTGGTACCGGATGGAGAGCGAGGTAGGGATCGGGTAAGAGGCAGGGGAGTGAGCCTGAACACGTCACCGTCCCGCGGCTTGAGCGCGCACGTCGGTACCGCCCCGCCCCACGGGGTCCCCGGGCCCCGGCGGCTACCCTGCTGGGGTGAGCAGTGAGCAGAAGAGTGCCAAGGGTGCCGCGGACGCCGCCGACGTCGTCGCGGGGCCGCGGCCGAGTCGGCTGACCTATGCCGCCGTGCTCGCCGCGCTGGAGGGCGTGGCCCTGGTGGTCGGCGGGGTGTGGATGGTCGTTCTCAGCCTCACCGGTGACGGCTCGGACCGGCAGCAGGGTGTGTCCCTGGGGATCACGCTCGCCGTGCTCGCGCTGCTGCCGCTGCTCGCCGCGCGCGGTCTGCTGCTGCGGCGCGGCTGGAGCCGGGGCCCGGCGGTGATCACGCAGCTCATGGCCCTGCCGGTGGCCTACAGCCTGTTGAAGGCCGACAGCATCGCCGTCCCGGCCGGGATCGTCCTCGCGGTCGTCGCCGTCACGGGGCTGGTGCTCCTCGTCAACCCCGCCACGACCCGGGCCCTTGGCATCAAGGGACCGGGCCGGAGCGAGTAGCCACCTGCTCCGGCCTACTCCTCCACGAGCAGCTTCTCCCGCAGCTGGGCCAGGGTGCGGGCCAGCAGGCGGGAGACGTGCATCTGGGAGATGCCGACCTCCTGCGCGATCTGCGACTGCGTCATGTTCCCGAAGAAGCGCAGCAGCAGGATGCGCTTCTCCCGCGGCGGCAGGTCCTCCAGCAGCGGCTTCAGCGATTCCCGGTACTCCACGCCCTCCAACGCCTCGTCCTCGGCGCCCAGGGTGTCGGCGACCGCCGGGGACTCGTCGTCGGTGTCGGGGACGTCCAGGGACAGCGTGGAGTAGGCGTTGGCGGATTCCAGGCCCTCCAGGACCTCCTCCTCGGAGATGGCGAGCTTCTCGGCCAGCTCGTGCACGGTCGGGGAGCGGCCGTGCAGCTGGGACAGCTCGGCCGTCGCCGTGGTGAGCGCGAGGCGCAGCTCCTGGAGCCGGCGCGGCACGCGCACCGCCCAGCCCTTGTCGCGGAAGTGCCGCTTGATCTCGCCGACCACGGTCGGGGTGGCGTACGTGGAGAACTCCACGCCGCGCTCCGGGTCGAACCGGTCGACGGACTTGATCAGGCCGATCGTGGCGACCTGGGTGAGGTCGTCCAGCGGCTCGCCGCGGTTGCGGAAGCGGCGCGCCAGGTGCTCCACGAGCGGCAGGTGCATACGGACCAGCTGATTGCGCAGCTCCGCGTACTGGGGGCTGCCCTCCTTCAGCGTGCGCAGCTCGACGAACATCGCCCGTGCCCCGCTGCGGTCCTGGGGGCCGTGCTGTACGGCCTGCACGGCCTGTGCGCCCGGCGCGTCGTCCCCGGCGTATCGCTCGTGCTCGCTCATCGTCCCGCCCGTAGCCCTTCCCCGAGCCCGCGCCCCCGTACGGACGGCGGACCCGGCGCCGCCGGACCCTTCCGGCGTCGCGCCCTGCACGGCACCGTCACCGCCGTCCCGCGCGGAGTCGTCCTCCGGGTGCGGTCTGGCCTGCTCGGGGATGCCGTCGATGCCGTCCGCCATGCGCCGGGAACCGTCCCGAGGGGGTTCCCCGGAGATCCCGGCCGTTCCGCCGCTCTCGGCTCCGCTCGAGCGGGGGGACCCCCATGGCCAGGGGGCACCCCCGTCCTCGGCCGGCAGCTCCCGTGTGCCGCGCTCTTCGTCCCGCACCGGACCGTCCCCGTTCTTCCTCACGCCGGGCCGGGGCCCGCGCCGCGCTGTTTGTAGAGACTGATCGACACGGTCCTGTCCTCGTCGACGGCGGACGAGACCTTGCCCGCGAGGGCCGACAGCACGGTCCAGGCGAAGGTGTCCCGCGAGGGGGCGTGGCCATCGGTGGTCGGCGCCGCGACCGTGACTTCCAGCGAGTCGTCGACGAGCCGGAAGACACAGCTGAGCACGGAGCCGGGTACGGCCTGTTGGAGCAGGATCGCGCAGGCCTCGTCCACGGCGATGCGCAGGTCCTCGATCTCGTCCAGGGTGAAGTCCAAGCGGGCCGCGAGACCGGCCGTGGCCGTCCGCAGCACCGACAGGTAGGCACCCGCGGCCGGCAGCCGGACTTCCACGAAGTCCTGGTTCGCCGTGGGCTCGCCTGCGATCTGGGACACCCTCACCTCCATGGTGGTACAAGCTTTACGGGGCCGAGGGTCGCCCCCCGGGGTAACGCGTACGTGGTTCCGCGGTGACGCTATCGCGCTCCGAACGGTCCTGTCCTCGGGGCCCCAACCCCCTGGCGTCACTCACAGTAAAGCTGTGGATACGCTCCGTGTCTAGAGGGTTTGCGGGCCCAAATGGGAAGAGCGCGCGCCGGGTTGACGTACCCAGGCGTCCGGCGCTCGAACCGTCGTACGGCCGCCACCGCATGCAGTGTCACACGACACCGGCCCCGAGCGGGAAGCCGCGGGCGGGAAGACGTCCGGGCCGCGAGCCGTTCAGCGTTCAGACGAGGATGTGGTCCACGAAGCACCACCGCCAGTCCTCGCCGGGCTCGAAGGTTCGCATGACCGGGTGACCGGAGCGCGCATGGTGCTCCGTCGCGTGCCGGCCCGGCGAGGAGTCGCAGCAGCCGACGTGACCACAGGTGAGGCACAACCGCAGCTGCACCGGGTGGGTGCCGTCCCGCAGACACTCCGGACAGGTCGTGTCGAGCGGCTCCGGCTCCGGGTGCGGCAGCGCGTCGGCGTGCGTGCACTGTTTCATGATTGCCAGATTACGACGGGTGTGCGGGTGACCGCGCGGAAAAAGAGGGCGGGCGAGGAGCATGGACGTGATGCCGCTGCTGTTGCTGGTGGCGGGCAGTGCGGGCATCGCCGGTGTCGCCCGGCGCACACCGGTGCCGGCGCCCCTGCTGCTGGTCGCGGTGGGCCTGGCGGTCTCGTACGTCCCGGGGATCCCGCACTACACCCTGGACCCGGAGGTCGTCCTGCCGCTGGTGCTGCCCCCGCTGCTGTACAAGGAGGGCACCGAGAGCTCGTACCTCGATCTGCGGGCCCAGATGCGGCCCGTGGGGCTGCTGTCGATCGGGTACGTGCTCTTCGCGACCTTCGTCGTCGGCTGGGCCGCCTACCTCGTCGTCCCGGGGCTGCCGCTGACCGCCGCGCTGGTGCTGGGCGCGGTCGTCGCGCCGACCGACGCGGTCGCGGCCGCGGCGATCGCGCGCCGGGTCGGTCTGCCGTCCCGGATCACCACCATCCTCCAGGGCGAGTCCCTGCTCAACGACGCCACCGCGATCACCGCCTACAAGGTCGCCCTCGCGGCGGCCGTCGGCGAGGGCGCCACCTGGTCGGGCGGCGTCGTGGAGTTCCTGCGGGCCGCGGTCGGCGGTGTGCTCGTCGGACTGGTGCTGATGGTGCCGATCCACTGGCTGCGCACACGCCTGAGGGAAGCCCTGCTCCAGAACACCCTCTCCCTGCTGATCCCGTTCGTCGCCTACGGCGTCGCCGAGCAGCTGCACGGCTCCGGCGTGCTCGCGGTCGTGGTGGTCGCGGTCTATCTCGGGCACCGCGCGTGGGAGGTCGACTTCGCCACCCGGCTCCAGGAGGACGCGGTGTGGCGGATGGTCGCCTTCCTGCTGGAGTCGGCGGTCTTCGCGCTGATCGGCCTGCAACTGCCGAACGTCCTCAGGGGGCTCGGCGCCTACCGGGGGACCGACGCGGCCCGGTACGCCGTCGCGGTGTTCCTCGTCGTGGTTGCGGCCCGGTTCGTGTGGGTGTTCCCGGCCGCCCTGCTGCCGCGGGCGCTCTCCGGGCGCATCCGCGAGCGTGAGGAGAGTCCGGGCTGGCGGGGGCCGGTCGTCACGTCATGGGCGGCCATGCGAGGTGTGGTGTCCCTGGCCATCGCGTTCTCCATCCCGCTCACGGTGCACGGCGGCGCCGCCTTCCCGCAGCGGAACCTGATCCTGTTCCTGACCTTCACCACGGTCATCGGCACCCTGGTGGTGCAGGGCCTCACGCTCGCGCCGCTGATCCGCCTGATGAGGTTCCCCGGCCGCGACCGGCAGGCCGAGACGCTCGCCGAGGCCAACGCCCAGGCGCAGGCGTCCCGGGTCGCCGAGAGCCGCCTCGACGACCTCCTGTCCGACGAGCGCAACGCCCTGCCGCCGCCGCTCGCCGACCGGCTGCGCACGGTGCTGGAGCGCCGCCGCAACGCCGTCTGGGAGCGCCTCGGCCAGACCAACCCCGTCACCGGCGAGTCCGTCGACGACACCTACCGTCGCCTCTCCCGCGAGGTGATCAGTGCCGAGCGCGAGGTCTTCGTCAAGCTCCGCGACCACCGCCACATCGACGACGAGATGCTGCGCGCGCTGCTCCGGCGCCTGGACCTGGAGGAGGCCGCGGCTTACCGGGAGGCGGGCTAGCCGGGAGGCGGGCCATGGGCGGCGGACGCCGGCGGTAGGGGCTCCGCGCGCGTGCGGTTGCGTTCGACGGTCGCGGCTTCGCCGGTCGGTCACATCGCGGCCCAGGGCGGCGGTGACGGCTTCCTGCGCGAGGTCGTCCCCGACGGGCCGCTGACGGCTTCGCCGGTGAGACCGCGGCCGGCGCCGCCGGCGAGGGCTCCGTGTGCCTGGTGGCGTTCGATGGGGGTGACGGGTTTCGCCGGTGGGGTCGCTCGCCGAGGCCGGTGGCAACGGCTCCGCGTGTGTGATTGCGTTCGGCGGTGGCGGTGGCGGGTTTCGCCGGTGAGGTCGTGGCCGACTGCGGTGGTGAGGGCTCTGCGCGGGCGGGGATGCTCGCCGAGGCCGGTGGCAACGGCTCCGCGTGGGCGGCGTCGCTCGCCGATGTCGGTGGCGGGTTGCGCTGGGTCGTGGCCGACTGCGGTGGTGAGGGCTCCGCGCGCGTGAGGTCGCTCGCCGGCGCCGGTGGCGACCGCTCGGTCCCCTGCGGTGCGGCCGACCCGGGGGATCTACGTCGCGGCCGACATCTCCACGCGGACGCTGCCGCCGTGGGTCGATCCGGTCACCGTGACCACATGAGTCACCGCCGTCCCCGGTGCCGCGTGCCGCGAGGCGTTGTCGCGGACCCGTCCTCCGTACGTCGACACCCCGCTCAGGTCCACCGCGATGCCCGGCGGCACCCTCAGCCGCACACTTCCGCCGTGCGTCGTGACGCGCAGCGTGCTCCGCCCGCCCTCCGGGAGCCGGGCCAGGGTGTAGTCCAGCAGCGCCGAGCCGCCGTGCAGGCTGAGTTCGACGACGCGCGGCACCTTCCAGGCGCCCTCCCGGCGAAGCCGCTGGCCGTGTACCTGCCACCGCTCCACCTCCTCGTCCGCCGCAGCAGGGGCCGGTGCCGGGGCCGGTGGAGCGGGCGCCGCGACCGGCAGGTCCTCGGCGAGCGGTTCCAGGTCCGCGAAGGTACGCGCGGTGAGCGCACGCTCCACCCGCTCCTCCAGCTCGTCGATGTCCAGCCGGCCCTCCGCCGCCGCGTCCCGCAGGATCTCCACCATCCGGTCGCGGTCCGCGTGCGAGACACGCAGCAGTCTCGCATCGTGCTCGGCTCGGTCGCTGGGCTCCTCGACGCTCATGGCCCTGTACCTTACGACCCGGCCCGCACCCCGCGCGAGCGCGAACGGCGCGACGACGGGCGGGCGTTCACGAGGCGCCGAGGACGTCCTGGTCCTCCGGGAAGGGCCGGCCGGTGACGACGGCGGCGATCGTCGTCCCGCGCGCGTAGGCGCCTTCTTCCGCCAGGGCGACAAGCGCGTACAGCATTTTGGCGACATAGAGACGCTCGACCGGCAGCCCGTGACGGTCCTCGAAGTCCCGCGCGAAGTCGTGAAGTTCGGGCGTCGTACGCGCGTACCCGCCGAAGTGGAAGCGCTCGTCGAGGGACCAGTCCCCGGCGCGTCCCCCGAAGGCACGTTCCTGCAGCGCCTGTACGTCGCCCCCGAGGAACCCGCCCTTGAGCACGGGGATCCCGAGCGCACGCCCGCTGGGTGCGAGTCCGGCGGCGAGCCCCGCGAGGGTGCCGCCGGTGCCGCAGGCGACGGCCGCCACGTCGGCGTGCCCGCGCAGTTCCGCGCCGAGCGCCCGGCAGCCCCGTACGGCCGCGCTGTTGCTGCCGCCCTCCGGGACGGCGTACGCCTCCTCGGCGCCGGCCGCGCGCAGGATCGCGGCCAGGGTCCCCGGCTCGGCCTTGCGGCGGTACATCGATCTGTCGACGAAGCACAGCCGCATACCGTCGGCGACGCACCGGGCGAGAGACGGGTTGAGCGGGCGTCCGGCCAGTTCCTCGCCGCGCACCACGCCGGTGACCGGCAGGCCGAGCAGCCGGCCCGCGGCGGCGGTGGCCCGCAGGTGATTCGACCAGGCCCCGCCGAAGGTGACCAGCGGCCGTCCGCCCGCCGCCTCGATGTTCGGCACCAGCTTGCGCCACTTGTTGCCGATCAGCTCCGGGTGGATCAGATCGTCCCGCTTGAGCAGCAGACGCAGACCGCGCCGCTCGAACCGGTCGTCCCGTACCTCCTGCAGCGGAGAGGGCAGGCGGGGAGCAAGGGCGGGGCCGGGGCTGGTCACGCCTCATTGTCGCCCGGCACTACCCCTTCAGCCTCCCCGCGATCCGCTCCCGCAGCCACGCCATGGTGAACCCGCGCGGGTCCGCCTTGCCCGGCTGCCACTCCAGGTGGCCGATCACCGAGCGTTCCGTCCAGTCGTGGACGCGGCACACCGCGGCCGCCGCGCGGGCGATCGCGTCGAGCTGGGAGTCCGGCCAGGGGTCCGCGCCGTCGCCCAGGCTCTCGCACTCGAAGCCGTGGAAGTGCCGGTTGCCGTCGGTGTTCGCCTCGTTGTCCGGCGGCAGTCCCTCCTCGGCGATCACCGCGCACGGCACGTCGTCGTCGCCGAGCCCGGCAAGGTCGGCACGGCCGTGGCCGACCAGGTGGAGGGTGCCGTCCTTGGTGACCACGCCGTGGCACAGCGGGCCCGGCAGCGCCCCGTAGCCGTCCCGGCACAGCTGCACCGTGGCGGCGTCACCCGGGTCGCCGTGTGATGGATCATCACCCCGTGCACCGGTCCCCAGGGGCCCTTGTGGTTGCGGTTGGGGTGCCGCCAGCCGCCGACCTCGACGACGCTGACGCCCTCGGCGCGCAGCACGTCCAGAAACGTGCTCGCGGACATGGGCGGGGCCA
The DNA here is from genome assembly GCF_055584345.1 of Streptomyces sp. NPDC104106. Classification (NCBI taxonomy): domain Bacteria; kingdom Bacillati; phylum Actinomycetota; class Actinomycetes; order Kitasatosporales; family Streptomycetaceae; genus Streptomyces; species Streptomyces sp. NPDC104106. Next base: position 180,315 of record NZ_JBVJMF010000005.1, on the reverse strand, counting down.
TGCCGCCTCCTTCGGGTTCGCTTCACCGTGCCGCGGACCCCTACCGGAAAACGGACGTCACGGACACATCGTTCGTACGTCGTGCGAGCCGATCCGGACACGGAGCGCGACCGTGAGGGCCGTCGGAGCTGGACGAGATGCCTCCTTATGCCCAGGAGTCCGATGATCCATTCCCGCTCTTTCGGGTAATGGCGACAGCGCGTTCCGTGATGGAAGGCTCGGCTCCGAGACCGGTGTCCGTGCGATTCGGAACCGGGCATACATGGGAGGACATTTCCTTATGTCGGTAGGCGAAGAGGTCCGCACGGACGAGGGCAAGCCGCAGCAGTCCCTCGGGACGGCGGCCGCGCGGAACCTGGCCACCACCACCAAGTCCGTACCGCAGATGCAGGAGATCAGCTCCCGCTGGCTGCTGCGCACGCTCCCGTGGGTGGACGTTCACGGCGGTACGTACCGTGTCAACCGGCGCCTGGCGTACACCGTCGGCGACGGCCGCATCACCTTCGTGAAGACCGGTGACCAGGTCGAGGTCATCCCGGCCGAACTGGGCGAGCTGCCGGCCCTGCGCGACTACGCGGACGACGAGGTGCTGACGGAACTGGCCCGCCGCTGTCGACAGCGTGACTTCGCACCCGGTGAGGTCATCGCCGACTTCGGCAACCAGACCAATGAGGTGTACCTGCTGGCGCACGGCAGGGTCGAGAAGGTCGGCACCGGCCCCTACGGTGACGACGCCGTCCTCGGGGTCCTCGCCGACGGGGCCTACTTCGGCGACGCGGCGCTGCTCGACCCGGACGCCATCTGGGAGTTCACCGTCCGCGCGGCCACCCCCACCACGGTGCTGATCCTCAGCCGCCAGGACTTCCAGCAGGTCGTCGAGCGCGCGGACACCCTGCGCGAGCACCTGGAGCAGCTGCGCACGCTCCCCGAGCAGCGGACCAACAAGTACGGCGAGAAGGAGGTCGAGCTGGCGGCCGGGCACTCCGGCGAGCCCGACATCCCGCACACCTTCGTCGACTACGAGCCCCGCCCCCGCGAGTACGAGCTGAGCATCGCCCAGACCGTGCTGCGCATCCACACGCGCGTGGCGGACCTGTACAACCAGCCGATGAACCAGACCGAGCAGCAGCTGCGGCTGACGGTCGAGGCGCTCAAGGAGCGCCAGGAGCACGAGCTGATCAACAACCGCGAGTTCGGTCTGCTCCACAACTGCGAGTACGACCAGCGGATCCAGCCGCACGACGGCGTGCCCAGCCCGGACGACATGGACGAGCTGCTCAGCCGCCGCCGCAGCACCAAGCTGTTCCTCGCCCACCCGCGCGCGATCGCCGCGTTCGGACGCGAGCTGAACAAGCGCGGCCTGGTCCCGGAGACCGTCGAGATCAACGGCAACCGCATCCCGACCTGGCGCGGTGTGCCGATCTACCCCTGCAACAAGATCCCGGTCACCCCGGAGCGCACCACGTCGATCATCGCGATGCGTACCGGCGAGCAGGACCAGGGCGTCATCGGCCTGCGGCAGTCGGGCATCCCCGACGAGATCGAGCCGAGCCTGTCGGTGCGGTTCATGGGCATCAACGAACAGGCCATCATCAAGTACCTCGTGACGGCCTACTACTCGGCCGCCGTGCTGGTGCCGGACGCGCTCGGTGTGCTGGAGAACGTCGAGATCGGCCGGTGGAGGTGACGTTTCCGCACTTCGCGGCCGTGTTCCCGCCCACCGTGGCGGGTAGACCCTCGGCACACGTGTCCGGCCGGGCCGGCGACGCCGGCGTCCGCGGACCGGGCGAGGGGGAGACATGGCCGAGTTCATGACGGAGACCGAACAGCGTTACCCCGCCGTGCCGCACCCGGGCGCGGCGGGGGGCGTACACACGGACGCAAAGGGGGCGCTGGGCAGGGCGGCCGACGGCGGCACGGGTCCGGCCGAGGCCACAGAGAGCCATGAGGCGATGGCGCTGCTGGAGCGCACCAGGGCCGTCGTCGACCCGGAGCTGCGCGCGGCCCTTCAGCCGCTGCCCGGCTCCCTGCGCCGGATCGCGCTCTACCACTTCGGCTGGCAGCACGCCGACGGCACCCCTGCGTCCGGCAACGGCGGCAAGGCCATAAGGCCGGCGCTCGTCCTGGCCGCGGCCGCCGCCCTCGGCGGTCCGGTGGCCCGTACGGCGGCCGTCCCGGCGGCGGTGGCGGTCGAACTGGTCCACAACTTCACGCTGTTGCACGACGACGTGATGGACCGGGACACCTCCCGCCGGCACCGGCCCACGGCCTGGACGGTGTTCGGCGACACCGACGCGATCCTCGCCGGGGACGCCCTGCTGGCGCTGGCCCTGCGGCTGCTCGCCGAGGACACGCATCCGGCGGGCGGCCCGGCCGCGGCCCGGCTCGCGAACTGCGTGGTGGAACTGTGCGCCGGAGAGCACACCGACACGGACATGGAGCACCGCGCCCCGGACGAGGTCACCCTCGACGAGGTGCTCGCCATGGCCGAGGCGAAGACCGGCGCGCTGCTGGGCTGCGCCTGTGCCCTCGGCGCGCTGTACGCGGGCGCCGGGCCCGAGGAGGTGGCCGCGCTGGACGGCTTCGGCCGCCAGGCCGGGCTCGCCTTCCAGCTGATCGACGACGTCATCGGCATATGGGGAGACCCGCGGCACACCGGCAAGCCGGCCGGCGCCGACCTGGCGGCCCGCAAGAAGTCGCTGCCGGTGGTGGCCGCGCTCACCTCGGGCACGGACGCGGCGGCCGACCTGGCCGAGCTGTACGCCAAGCCGCATGTCGCCGGGGACGAAGAGGGCGTCGCGCGCACGGCACTGGCCGTGGAGCGGGCCGGCGGCCGGGACTGGGCGCAGGCCGAGGCGGCCGACCGGATGGCTCGCGCCATGCAGGAGCTGGCCCGCGCGGTACCCGATCCCGAGGCGGCGGGCGGTCTGCTGGCGCTCGCCGAGTTCGTGACCCGGCGCAGCGCCTAGCGGCCACCGGAAGCGCCGCGCGTGGCAGTTTGCCGTCCGCGCTCGTCGTGGCCGGCGGCGCGTCCCAAGCCCTCAGCTTCGTTCGAGCGGGGCGACACCCCCTCGCGGTGGCAGCCGCCCGCCGGATGCAGGCGCGCGTTTCCTTCGGGGCGTCACAGACCCCGGAGCCCCGGGCCGTGCGGCTCCTGACCCCGCACGGTCACCGGGGCTCCGGCCAGACGGGTCCCGCACATCCCCACCGTGTGCGGGGCCGTCCCCCGCGCTCGCGCACCGGTGCCGGCCCGGCCGTACTGTGGGCGCATGCCGAAACTGCCCCCGATCCTCCACATCACCGAGCGCTCCCTGTGGGAGGCCGCCCGCGAGCGCGGCACCTACGAGCTGTCGACGCGCGGCCGCACTCTCCAGGAGGAGGGCTTCATCCACTTCTCCACCCGCGCACAGCTCCCGCGTGTCGCCGACTTCCTGTACGGCGGCTACGACGGCCCCGACGACCTGGTCGTCCTGGTCGTGGACCCGGCCCTGGTCGGCGCGCCGCTGAGGTACGAGGCGATGGGGCCGGACGGGGAGGAGTTCCCGCACCTGTACGGACCGCTGCCGATCGAGGCGGTGGTCGCGGTGGAGCCCTGGGAGTGACCTAGGGGTGTCGTTCGGACCATCCCGTCGTCGCGAGGGCCGGCACGCGCATCTGCGGCGTTGCCGCTTCTCCGCCGCGCTCGGCTTCTCCCCCGCTCTCGGCTTCGCTCGAGCGGGAGGGACCCCCATGTGCGCGGAGGGACTCCCGTGCGCGGGGGACCGCCATCACGTCGACTCCCTCCTCCGTCTCGCGTCCGCACGCACCAGAGCCCGCTCGGGTCCGCCAGGCCGCACCGTTCGTCCCGGCCGGCCTGGTCCACACGAAACCCCCTAGCCGCGCCGGGTGGCGTTCGGCAGGCCGCCCGTCTCCGGATCGCGGCCGGTGAGGCAGTACAGGCCGCCGGCCGGGTCGCGCAGCACGGACCAGTGCGGGCCGTGGGACACCGGCACGGCCCCCAACTCCTCGTGCCGGGCGCGGACCGCGGGGATGTCCGCGCAGGCGAGGTCGAGATGGGCACAGGCGGGGCGCTCGGCGTCGAGCCGCTGGAGCAGGATCCGCACGGGCAGCCCCGCCGGCGGCCGCAGCACCTCGAACTCCGGGCGGGACCCCGTCAGCCGTTCCCAGCCGGTCAGCGCGGCCCAGAAGCCTGCCTCCGCGGCATACGCGGACGGCGGGATGTCGAGGCACACCTGGTCCAGTCGGCTGCCCGCCACCACGGGCGGGCGCACCGCCTCGCCGTGCCAGGGCACCACACAGAACAACTGCCCGGCGGGGGAGCGCAGTACGGCCCAGCCGCCGTGGTCCGCGATCAGTTCCGCACCGCGTTCGCGCGCGGCCGCGACCGACTCCGGTACGTCCCCGGCGTCCACGCACAGGTCGAGATGGGCGCCGCCGTCCCCCTCGGCGACGCCCTGGAGCTTCACGCACGCGTCCGCCCCAGCGGCCGGGTCGGGCAGCAGGGTCAGGAACTCCCCTCGCTCGCCCCGGGGTTCGGACGGCCGGGTGCCGGTGACCGCCGACCAGAAGGCGCGGGCCCGCGGCAGCCGGTCGGCGGGGCGGTCGACGAACGCGTACGTCCAGCGAATGATCACGCTCGGGAGTGTAGGCGCGGATTCCCGCGAGGTCGCCCGGAATTCTCGCCGCGCCTCACTCGGCGGGCCGTTGGAGGAAGCGCAGCTGGTTGCCCGCCGGGTCCCGGAAGGCGCAGTCGCGCACGCCGTACGGCTGGTCGGTGGGCTCCTGGAGCACATCGCCGCCGGACTCGCGCACGCGCTCGTAGAGGGCGTCGCAGTCCTCGGTCGTGAAGATGACGCCGCGGAGCATGCCCTTGGCGAGCAGTTCCGCCATCGCCTGCCGGTCGGCGGGGGAGGCGTCCGGGTTCGCGCCCGGTGGCTCCAGCACGATCTCGACGTCCGGCTGGAGCGGCGAGCCCAGCGTCACCCAGCGCATGCCCTCGAAGCCCACGTCGTTGCGGACCTCCAGGCCGAGCACGTCACGGTAGAAGGCGAGCGCCTTGTCGTGGTCGTCCACCGCGATGAAGCACTGTTTGAGTTTCACGTCCATGGCCACACGCTAGGCCCCTGCGGGCACGGGCGCGCGGTACTCGGCCAGGGGCGGGTGAGCGCGGGGGCGGGAGCGGTGCGATGGGCGCGTGAGGCTGGGTGCGGTGCTCACCGCTGTCCGGTGGGTGCGGGGTTCAGTACGGTCTGCGGCGCGGCCGGGTGAACGTGCGGGCCACGCAGGAGGGGATCGCCGCGCTCGCCTCGTGGTCCCGGGCGCGGTAGGCGCTCGGCGTCTCGCCGACCAGCTCGGTGAAGCGGGAGCTGAAGGAGCCGAGCGACGTACAGCCCACGGCGAGGCAGACCTCGGTCACCGTGAGGTCACCCCTGCGCAGCAGCGCCTTGGCGCGCTCGATCCTGCGGGTCATGAGATAGCTGTACGGCGTCTCCCCGAAGGCCTTGCGGAAGCTGCGCTGGAAGTGGCCGGGGGACATGTGGGCGCCCCGGGCCAGGTCGGTCATGTCGAGCGGCTCGGCGTACTCACGGTCCATGCGGTCGCGCACGCGGCGCAGGCGTCTGAGGTCGTCCAGCGCGGTCATCCACTCCTCCAGGGTCGGTGTCCAGCGTGGCACGGGGCACTGACAACGGGGAGTACAACATTTCCCCACAAGAGCACACAACAGGGTTCCCCATCTTCGATACGTCGTTCGCCCTCAGTTCTCCGCGCATTGGCCTGCCCTCGCCAGCCTTGCGGAATGGACCACATCACGTTCCTCGTGGCGGTCGTCATCGTCACGGCTCTCGCGTTCGACTTCACGAACGGGTTCCACGACACCCTCGGTGCGGCGGGCGTCGCGATCGGCCTCGGCACCTACCCGGGCGGCTGGCGGATCATCCGCACCATGGGCAACGGCCTGGCGGAGATCCAGTCCCCGCAGGGCTTCGCCGCAGAGACCGCGTCCACGGCGGTGATCCTCACCTCCGCCCACCTCGGCTTCGCGCTGTCCACCACGCAGGTCGCCTCGGGCAGCATCCTCGGCGCGGGCCTGGGCCGCCGGCTCGCCGAGGTGCGCTGGGGCGTGGCCTGCCGGATGGTGCTGGCCTGGCTGATCACGCTGCCCGCGGCGGCGCTGGTCGGCGGCCTCGCGGCGAGCGTCGTCAAGCACGGCGGCAACGCCGGTACGGCCGTGGTCGCCCTGGTCGCTCTGGCGCTCGCCGCGGTCATCGTCGCCGCCTCCCGCCGCGACCCGGTGTGCGCCGACAACGTCAACGACCACCACGAGGTCACCCTTCGCACCGCGGCCCCGACCAAGGTCGGCACGGCCGCCTGAAACCCCGGGAGTCCCTCATGCGTGTCGACTGGTCCGCCCTGGGCGAGGTCACCGCGGTCAGCCTCGGCGTCACGGTCGCCGTGGCCGTCGTCTTCACCTTCGGCGTCCTCGGCCTCCCGCGCCGAAGCCGCCCGTGACGGGGGCGCCGGCGGTGGCGCGCGCGACGGCGCCGCCGGCACGGCCGGCCGCGCCCAGGCCGCCATGTGCTTCCTGGCCTGCGCGGCGGTGGTGGCGTACGGGATCTGCCTCATCGTGCCGCAGTTCCACTGAGACGGCAGCACACCAGCCCGGACCAGGCCCGGTCGGCGGAGTCGACCGGGCCTTCGTCCTCCGTCGCCGACTGCCTCCGATCGGCCGCAACATGTCGCTCGACAGCATATGTAGTTCGCCGATATATATAGACGGCATGAGTGACCGACCGCTTCAGGAGCCGACGCTGCTCCTGCTCACCGCCCTGGCCGACGAGCCCAGGCACGGTTACGGGCTGATCCAGGAGATCGGCACCATCTCCCAGGGCCGCGTACGCATGCGTACCGGCACCCTTTACGGCGCGCTGGACCGGCTGCTGCAACAGGGCCTGATCCGGGTCGAACGCGAGGAGGTCGTCGACGGCCGGGCCCGCAAGGTCTACGCCCTCGCCGAGGCGGGCCGCTCCGTGCTGGCCGCCGAGACGGCACGGCTGCGTGCCGTCGTCGCCGAGGCCGAACGGCGCATGGCCGCCCGCCGTGTGCCCACCGTCCGCCCGAAGGGAGCCACGGCATGACGGAACGCCATGTGCCGCGCGCCCTGCGCTGGGCACTGCGCTGCCACCCGGCCGCCTACCGCGCCGAGCACGAGGCCGAGCTGACCGCGATCTACGCCGAGGCCACCCAGGGTGCCGGCGCGCTCGGCCGGCTGCGCGAGGCGCTCGACGTCGCCGGGCACGGGCTGCGGCGGCGCACCGGGCTGGGGTCCGACCGGATCGCCGGCCGGGTGCTGGCGCAGGCTGCTCCGCTCGCCGTCGCCGTGACGACGGGCGGTGGCGTGGTGAGCCTGCTCTGGCTCGTCGCCCCCGGCGTCCGGGGTCTGTCGTGGTCCTCGTTCCCGGACCTTCTCGTCCTGGCCGACCAGGTGCTCGTGCCGCTGCTCTGGCTGGCGGCGCTCGCGACCGCCTGGACCGGGCGCTGGGGCGCGGCCCGGACGCTGGTCGTACCGGCGACGGTGCTGCGGCTGGCCGACGTCCCGTTGGTCCTGCTCGCCCACGACGGCGGCCGGCCCGCCTCCTCCGCCCTGGTGATGAGCCTGCTCGTGCCGCTCCTCACCGGCGCCGTCGTGCTCGCCGCGCCCAGGGACCTGCTCGGCCACTCCCGGCCGCAGCATGCCGCGATGGCGGGTGCCGGGATCCTGGCCGCCCTGCTGTGGGGGGCGCAACTCGCCACCCTCTACTACGTCCTGCCGGGCGGCCCCCGTGCCGTCCGCACCCTGTGGGCCGCGGCCCTCGCCGTCGCCCTTCTCTTCACCGGCCGGAACCGGCTGACCGCCGCGGGCCTGGCGGTGGCCCTGCTGCCCACCATGCTCCAGATGACGGTGCCGCAACTGCTCCCGCTGTCGCCCGCAGGCGTGGGCGCGCTGCTCATCCTCCTGCTCGGCGGCGCCGTCCTCCTCACCCGCGCGCGCCGGCCCCGCGACCGGGCAACCCCACCGAGCGCGGCCTAGGAAACCCGCGCGAGACGAACAGAGAACCGCACCCGGATCGCGATGGTCGCCGTGCCCGGCGGCCCGCGGTCCGGGTGCGGCCGGGGAGACGCCGCGAGCACGTAGGGCGCGGTGTCAGAGGGGCGGGCGGTGTGGATGCACCGAGGTAACGATCACTCTGCTGATCTGGGGTTTTTGCGCTGGTTGGCAATGAAGCGCGCCTTCTTGTGACGATTCCCGCACGTGTTCATGTCGCACCATTTGCGGGTGCGGCTTTGGCTGGTGTCGAAGAAGGCGGCTCGGCAGGTCGGTGATGCGCACAAGGCCAACTTTCCGTCTCGTTCGCCCGCGATGATGCTGATCGCGTCGGCGGCGATCACGCTGAGGGCGTCTTCCACGCGGGAAGCCGAACCGAGCCGCCATCGCCGCTTGCCCTCGGGTGTCAGGATCGCCGCGGCCCGACCCTGAACGCTGAAGTCATTGATGACGTGGACAGCGGACGCGGGGAGAACGTCCTGGAGTGCGGCCGCTGTCGCGGCGGCGTGAATCGACTCCCTCAGTTCCCGGGCGAGGTCGAGCTGGGCGGTGGTGCAGGAGTCCACGGCGAGGCCGTTCACCGCCAGCCAGTCGACGAGTCGCTGCGGCGTGGGAATGCGCTCCACGGAGTCGCCATGACGCTCCGACAGAGTCCCCGTGAAGCTGGTCGCCAGCACCTTACCGAGACGGAAGCCAGGGAACTCAGCACGCATGGAACCACCTTAGCCGGTTGCAGGGTGCCGTGGAGGACTGCTAGAACCGTCTTAGCCGGTTCCGCAATGGTCAGGAGGTCTCATGCCCCGTCCAACCAGCGACGCGCAAGCATTCGAAGCCCACGCAACTGACGCCGACCTCGACGATCTGCGCGCGCGCCTGGCTGTGGCGCGGCTACCGGAGGCCGAGACGGTCCATCGCGCCGCGCCCGACCCGCGCCGGTGGGAACAGGGCGTTCCGCTCGCCGACCTCGTCGAGGTCGTGGACCACTGGCGCACCGGGTACGACTGGCGGTCGTTCGAAGCGCGCCTCAACGGGATCGGCCAATTCCGCACGACCATCGATGAGCTGGGAATCCACTTCCTGCACCGCCGATCCGCCCGCGCAGATGCCACTCCGCTGATCTTGACGCACGGCTGGCCGGACAGCATTGCTCGGTTCGTCGATGTGGTGGACGAGTTGGCAGATCCGAAAGATGCGGACGCGCCGGCGTTCCACGTCGTGGTTCCATCGCTACCGGGCTTTGGTTACAGCGACAAGCCGACCATCACCGGGTGGGGAACCGAAAAGATCGCGGCCGCATGGGTGGAGCTGATGGGAAGGCTCGGCTACAGCAGGTTCGCAGCCCACGGCGGCGACTGGGGAGGCAATATCACGACGGTTCTCGGCGGCAGGTTCCCGGCGCACGTTCTCGGAATCCACACAACGTTCGCGGAGGCACCGCCCGGGTTGACCACGGACGGGCTGACGGCGGTCGAGCGCAAGTGGGCAGAGGAGACCCGCGATTTCTGGCGCCACCGCGCGGCGTACGCGAAGCAGCAGGCGACCCGCCCACAGACCATCGGCTACTCGCTCGTCGACTCACCGGTCGGGCTTCTTGCCTGGATCCTCGACAAGTTCGCCGAGTGGTCAGACACCGAGGACAGTCCGTTCGAGGCGATTTCCATGGACACGGTTCTTGACGACGTCACCCTGTACTGGCTGACGCGGACCGGCGCATCGGCGGCCCGCATCTACTGCGAAAGCCACAACTCGCTCGACCCGGAACTTCGGGTCGACGTCCCGTCGGCACTCACCATGTATCCCCGCGATGTCGAGAAGTGTCCGCGCCCCTGGGCGCAGGAGCGGTACCGACAGATCGTCCGATGGAGGGAGCCCGAAAGGGGAGGACATTTCCCGTCGCTGGAGGTTCCCGAGTATTTCGTCAAAGATCTGCAAGAGGGTCTCGCGGCAGTGCTGGCCGCCCATCGTTGAACGCGGCAGGGGTGTCGGCACTCGATCCCGCCTGATCGCGGCTGCGGGGCCGCCCGAGCATGGTCACTCCTAGCCCCGGCAACGGCACGTGGATTTCGCGTGCTGAGCCTTCTCTGCGGCGAGGCCTGAGAAACGCGAGAGCCGAATCTCGATGGCGAGGGCGCCGAGGGTACTCGGTGACCCGCTTGACCTTCACGTCGCACGTCTCGTCGGTGCCCTTGATCCGGAAGCGGATGGTGTCGCCGACTGCAGGGTCGGCGAGGTGCGGATCAGCGACTTGGACAGCTTGGCGCCGGTGTCGGTGACGACCTGGGGGCAGAACAGACGAGCGGGGAGCTGTCCGCGGGTGAGGCCGACGGCTTGGAGGGCCTCGTCGACCAGTTGTGGCCAGGTCCGGGTAGGAGCCGCCGGTCGGGGCGATGGTGGCCCGGCAGGGACCGCGGTGGAGGCAGACGGCGGCCACCTGCGCGGCCTCGCGGTCGGTGTGGTGGACGCGGGTGCGTTCGGCGTGTCTCTCGGCCCAGCCGCAGCCGGGGTGCGGGCAAGGGATGCGGGGGTGCGGGGTGCCGGTGGAGGGTACGAGCCACCAGCGGGTCTCTGATCGCCTACTGGAACGGACACTACGAGCGGGCAGCGCGGCCGGCGCAGGCCGGTCGTCGGCACAGGGCGGACGGGAGCATCGGGGCTCGGCTGGCGAGCCTGGAGGCGCGTGCGCCGGCCATAGTGGCAGACCGGCCGGGAACGGTGGTCGCGCTGGTGGACGCCGAGCGCGCCCGCGAGGCGATGCGTGGCCACGACGAGGTGCCGGGCATCTTCGCCTTCCCGGCCGCCAAGCAGTTCGCGTACGCCGGGACGAGCCACCTGGCCGTGGGCGGGCGGGAGCACGTCCAGCAGGCCGTCGCCGGCGCAGACACCGCGATCCGGCTCTACCGAAGCGCCGAAGACGACGACCAGTCGGTCGGTGACCTGTTCGCCGCCCACGTGGGTTCGTCCTTGATGCCCCGCAGGAGCGCATGTCGGCCGGCACCGCGCGCCGGCTCACCGCTGTGGGCCAGGAACTGAACGGGCCGCAGCACGGTGGAGCCGCGTACGCCGTGCACCTGCGCGAACGGCTCCAACACACGGCCGTCCTCGCGGCGTTACCCGCCCCTCCGGAGTTGCCGACGTGACCGAACTGTCCGCCGCACACGACGCCGCCGTCACCGACCGGGACCGCCGCACCCGGACCCCACGCTCGCCATGCTCGGCGGCCTGCGGACCGGGTGCGGACAGGGAGACACTGCAACGAAAGAAATCGCAGGTCAGAGGGCGTAGAGGGAAATCACGCCTTCTTCGTCTCCCAGAAGATCTTGTCGATCTGGGCGATGTAGTCCAGAGCCTTCTGGCCCGTCGCCGGGTCGGTCGAGGCCTTGGCGGCCGACAGGGCCTTCAGGGTGTCGTTGACCAGCTGGTGCAGCTCCGGGTACTTCTCGAAGTGCGGGGCCTTGAAGTAGTCGCTCCACAGGACCGAGACGTGGTGCTTCGCGAGCTCCGCGCGCTGCTCCTTGATGACGGTGGCGCGCGCCTGGAAGTGGGGGTCGTCGTTGGCGGCCATCTTTTCCTGCACGGCCTTCACCGACTCCGCCTCGATGCGGGCCTGGGCCGGGTCGTACACGCCGCAGGGCAGGTCGCAGTGGGCGCTGACCTTGACCTTGGGGGCAAACAGGCGGGAAAGCATGGAGCATTCCTTCCTCGTGATCGTCTTCTCGGGTGCGACATTACTCCCTGAGGAGAGCGATTTCTCGGGTGCCCCCTAGGGCTTAGGACAAAAGTCCAGGGTGAGACTGAGACTGGTGGAGGAACGGACCGGGGAGGTGCCGGGGATGCCGGAGCTGTCGCAGGAGACGGAACGGGGGAGGGCCGTGGCGCCGTACGGGCTGGCCGAGGTGACGGGCCCGTCCATGGTGCCCACGCTCCGCCACGGGGACCGGCTGCTGCTGCGCTATGGGGCGGTCGTACGGCCGGGGGACATCGTGGTCCTGCGGCATCCGTTCCAGCAGGACCTGCTGGTCGTCAAGCGCGCCGTGGAGCGGCGCGAGGGCGGCTGGTGGGTGCTGGGGGACAACCCGTACGCGGGCGGGGACAGCACCGACTACGGCGTCGTACCGGACGAACTGGTCCTGGGCAAGGCGTACTTCAGATACCGGCCGCGGCCGGCCGGTCAGCGCTCGCCGCTGAGGCTGGTGCGCTGGGCGCTGTCGTCCGTGCGGCCGCTGCTGCCCGACCGGTCGGCCTCCAGGCGTTTGCGGGCCCGGTAGGCGGCCACGTTGGCGCGGGTCGCGCAGCGGTCGGAGCAGTAGCGCCGGGAGCGGTTGGTGGAGGTGTCGAGGTAGGCGTTGCGGCAGGGGGCGGCCTGGCAGAGGCCGAGGCGGTCGACGCCGTACTCGGTGAGGTGGAAGGCCAGGCCCATCGCCGCGATGGCCGCGTAGCCCGCGGTGGGGTTGGAGGGGTGGTCGGCCAGGTGCATGTGCCACAGCGGGCGGCCGTCCTCGTCCCGGAAGTCGTGCCCGGAGATCTGCGGGCTGACCGGGAACTCCAGGAGCAGTGAGTTCAGCAGGTCCACGGCGAGCGTCTCGTCCCCCTGGTCCGCCGCCTCGAAGACGCCGCGCAGCCGCGCCCGGACCGAGCGGAAGCGCGTGACGTCGGCGTCCGTGGCACGGCGGGCCGTGGAGGAGTTGCTGGTGCCGAACAGATCGCGGACGGCCTCGACCGAGGTCAGGGAGTCCTTCCCCCGCGCCGGTTCCTCGCTGTTGACGAGACGGACGGCGTAATCCGAGTAATAGGCCAGTTCCACTTGTAGTCCTTACGAGGGCGCTTTATGGTCGTGTCTGCGGTCGGGTAACGGCCCGTCGTGCATCCAGGGTATTACGCGTCGCGTGAGGGGATGAGGTGCCATGACCACGAGTACCGGAACCGACTGGGCGGCCTGGCAGGAGAGCTGGGACCGGCAGCAGGAGTGGTACATGCCGGACCGCGAGGAGCGGTTCCGGATCATGCTCGACATGGTCGAGGCGCTGGTCGGTACGGCTCCGCGCGTCCTCGACCTGGCCTGCGGCACCGGCAGCATCACCGCCCGGCTGCTGGCCCGTTTCCCGGAGGCGACCAGCACCGGCGTCGATCTGGACCCGGCCCTGCTCGCCATCGCGCGCGGCACCTTCGAGGGCGACGACCGGGTCTCCTTCGTCAGCGCCGACCTCAAGGACCCCGGGTGGGCGGCGCGGCTGCCGTACGGCTCCTACGACGCCGTACTGACCGCCACGGCCCTGCACTGGCTGCACAGCGAACCCCTCGCGGCCCTCTACGGTCAGGTCGCGGGGCTGGTCCGCGACGGCGGTGTCTTCATGAACGCGGACCACATGATCGACGACAGCACGCCCCGGATCAACGAGGCCGTGCGCGCCCTCCGGCACGCCCGGATGGATCAGGCCAAGCGCGACGGCGCCGTCGACTGGGCCGAGTGGTGGCGGCTGGCGGCGGCGGACCCGGTGCTCGCCGAGCCGACGGCACGCAGGTTCGAGATCTACGGCGAGCACGCCGACGGGGACATGCCCGCGCCCGCCTGGCACGCCCGCACCCTGCTGGAGCGGGGCTTCACCGAGGCGCGGGCGGTGTGGTGCTCACCCTCGGACACGCTGCTGCTCGCGCTCAAGTAGCCGGACGCGCGATGCCGGAAGGGGCGGTACGGGCTTGCCGTACCGCCCCTTCTTCGGTAACGCGGTCAGAGGACCTTGGACAGGAACGACTGCGTCCGCTCGTGCTGCGGGTTCGTCAGGACATCCCGCGGATGGCCGGATTCGACCACCACGCCCTCGTCCATGAACACCAGGCTGTCGCCCACCTCGCGGGCGAAGCCCATCTCGTGGGTGACGACGACCATCGTCATGCCGGACTCGGCGAGGTCGCGCATGACGTCCAGGACGTCGCCGACCAGCTCCGGGTCGAGGGCCGAGGTCGGCTCGTCGAACAGCATCAGCTTCGGGTCCATCGCGAGCGCCCGGGCGATCGCCACACGCTGCTGCTGGCCGCCGGAGAGCTGCGAGGGGTAGTGCCCGGCCCGGTCGGCGAGGCCCACGCGCTCCAGCAGCTGCATCGCCCGCTCCCGGGCCTCCGTCCTGCCCCGGCCCTTGACCTGCACCGGCGCCTCCATGACGTTCTCGACGGCCGTCATGTGCGGGAACAGGTTGAAGCGCTGGAAGACCATGCCGATGTCGCGGCGCTTGAGTGCCACCTCGCGGTCGCGCAGCTCGTACAGCCTGTCGCCCTGCTGGCGGTAGCCGACCAGCTCGCCGTCGACGTACAGCCGGCCGGCGTTGATCTTCTCCAGGTGGTTGATGCACCGCAGGAAGGTCGACTTGCCGGAGCCGGAGGGGCCGATGAGGCAGAACACCTCGCCGGGCCTCACCTCCAGGTCGATGCCCTTGAGCACCTCGACCTGGCCGAAGGACTTGTGCACGCCCTCGGCCCTGACCATCGGGTTCTGCTCGGTCATGCCGTGACCTTCCTGCTCGAGAAGGTCGTCAGGTGCCCCTTGACCTTCTGCCACGGGGTGGGCGGGAGGCTGCGGCTGGAGCCGCGGGCGTAGTACCGCTCGATGTAGTACTGGCCGACGCTCAGGACGGACGTCATGATCAGGTACCAGGCGGCGGCGAGGAAGTACATCTCCACCGGGGCGCCGGAGTTCTGGCCGATGTCCTGCGCGTAGCGGAACAGCTCGGGATACTGGACGGCCGCCACGAGCGAGGTCGTCTTCAGCATGTTGATGACCTCGTTGCCCGTCGGCGGCACGATCACGCGCATCGCCTGCGGGATGATCACCCGGCGCAGGGTCTTGGCGTGGCTCATGCCGAGCGCGTGGGCCGCCTCGGTCTGGCCCTCGTCCACCGCGAGCAGGCCCGCCCGGCAGATCTCGGCCATGTACGCCGCCTCGTTCAGACCCAGGCCGAGCAGCGCCGTCAGCAGCGGCGTCATGAAGTTCGACCAGTAGTCCTTGTAGAACGGCATCAGGTTGATGTACTCGAAGACCAGGCCCAGGTTGAACCAGAGGAACAGCTGGACGAGGACCGGGGTGCCGCGGAAGAACCAGATGTAGAACCAGGCGATCGACGAGGTCACCGGGTTCTTCGACAGCCGCATGATCGCCAGGACGATGCCGCCGACGATGCCGATCAGCATCGACAGGACCGTCAGCAGCAGGGTCTTGCTGACACCGGTCATGATCCGGTGGTCGAAGAAGTACTCCGGCACCGCGTGCCAGTTGATCTTGCCCTGGCCGAACGCGTAGATGATCGCGACGAGGATCGCGAGGGCGATGACGGCGGAGACGTAGCGTCCGTAGTGCCGGACCGGGATGGCCTTGATGACCTCCGGGTGGGCGGGGGAGCCGCCCCCGGCCGGCGCCCCTCCGGCCGTCTTCTCTATGTCAGTCACGTGTGTTGCCTCTCAGTGGCCGCTCGTTCGCGCGGGTCACTTGCCGCCGTTGACCACGGCCTGCTTGACGGCGCCGTCCTCGGCGCCCCACTTCGCGAGGATCTTCGTGTACTCGCCGTCCTTGATGATCGCGTCCATCGCGGCCTGGAGCGCGTCCCGCAGCTGGGTCGCCTCCTTGGAGACGGCGATGCCGTACGGGGCCGCCTGGACCTGCTGGCCGGCCATCTGGAAGTCCTTGCCGCCGCCGGAGGTCTTCACCGCGTAGGCGGCCACCGGGAAGTCGGAGGAGGCGGCGTCCACGCCGCCCGAGCGCAGCCGGGTCTGGGACTGCTGGTCGTCGTCGAAGGGCTCGATGGTGAGCTTCTTGCCGCTCGGACACTTCTTGGCCTCCTGCTTGGCCAGGTCCTCCGAGACGGTGCCGCGCTCGACGGCGATCTTCTTGCCGCACAGGTCCGTCCACCCGTTGATGCCCTGGGTGTCGCCCTTGCGCGTGTAGATCGAGACGCCGGCGGTCAGGTAGTCCACGAAGTCGACGCCCTCGCCGACCTTCTTGCCGGTGTCGGGGTCGACGCCCTGCTGACGGTTCTTGTTGTCCGTCATCGCGGACATCGCGATGTCGTAGCGGCCGGAGCGCAGACCGGTGATCAGGCCGTCGAAGGTGCCGTTCTCGAAGGTCAGCTTCACCCCGAGCTGCTTGCCCATGGCCGCCGCGAGGTCGGGGTCGAGACCTGCGACGTTGCCGGAGGAGTCCTTGAACTCCACCGGGGCGTACGCGATGTCCGAACCGACCTTTATCTCACCCTTGTTCCGGATGTTGGCGGGGAGCTTGGCGGCGAGCGGAGCGCTGCCGGTGGACGCGCCGCCGGAGCCGTTGTTCTTGCTCTTGGTCTGGTCACCACAACCGGTGAGCAGCAGGGTGCCCGCGACCGCGATCGCACCCACCGCTGCCAGACGGGAGTGCGCGGCGGTCGTACGACGGGTGGAGCTTGCGGTCATTGTGGGTTCCTCCGGCGGATGGGAAGAGTTTGCCGATGGGTCGACGAGAACACACACCATCGGGTGTCGCGACCTCGCTGGGTTTACGGCATCTTGCCATTCGGACGGCGCTATTCAGGGTTGTGACTATGTCAAAATCGCATAACGGGTGACCCCCCAAACCGCATAGGACGGCACAACAACGGTCGTTGGCCGCCGGACCATCTGCGGTGATCCACCCCTCCGGCCGGAAAATCTTCGGCGCATCTCACGATGTGGTCGTCACATCTACCCGCGTCACCCGTGGTCGCGGGCGGCACGGCGCGGACGTCGGCCTCCCGTCATCCGGGTGCGGCTCTCCAGCCGCCGGATGTGACCTTGGACCTAATGGACTCGTCGTGGGCACCGTCCGTCCGGTAAGAAGGTTCTTTACACCCCTCATCCGGGGCTCAGGGCGCGTGTGCGGCGCGCCCGTCGCGTATGTGCTCGTACGTATCAGCAATCGGGCCGTACGCGGTGCCCGCCCACCCCTCACCAGGAGTGGTCGACCCTCAAACCATGCATACCTAAGGGGTAAGACAAAGTGGCAGCGGAGATCGTCAATCCTCGCAGCGACAGCAAAACGGATCAGGACGGCGGGGCCGAGCCCCTCGATTCCTTCGATCCGGCGTTCGCGCTGCACCGCGGCGGCAAGATGGCCGTGCAGGCCACCGTGCCGGTCCGCGACAAGGACGACCTTTCCCTCGCGTACACGCCCGGAGTCGCGCGCGTGTGCACCGCGATCGCGGAGCAGCCGGAGCTGGTCAACGACTACACGTGGAAGTCCAACGTGGTCGCCGTCGTGACCGACGGTACGGCCGTGCTCGGGCTCGGGGACATCGGTCCCCAGGCCTCCCTTCCGGTGATGGAGGGCAAGGCGATCCTGTTCAAGCAGTTCGGCGGTGTCGACGCGGTCCCGATCGCGCTCGACTGCACCGACGTGGACGACATCGTCGAGACCGTCGTCCGGCTCGCTCCGTCCTTCGGCGGGGTGAACCTGGAGGACATCTCGGCGCCGCGGTGCTTCGAGATCGAGCGCCGCCTGCAGGAGCGCCTCGACATCCCGGTCTTCCACGACGACCAGCACGGCACGGCCGTCGTGACGCTCGCGGCGCTGCGCAACGCGGCGCGGCTGAGCGGGCGCGAGATCGGACAGCTGCGGGCCGTCATCTCGGGCGCCGGCGCGGCCGGTGTCGCCATCGCCAAGATGCTGGTCGAGGCCGGCGTCGGGGACGTGGCCGTGGCGGACCGCAAGGGCGTCGTGTCCGCCGAGCGGGAGGACCTGACCCCGGTCAAGCGCGAGCTGGCCGGCTTCACCAACAAGGCCGGCGTCACCGGCACGCTGGAGGACGCCCTCGCGGGCGCGGACGTCTTCATCGGCGTCTCCGGCGGTACGGTCCCGGAGGAGGCCGTGGCCTCCATGGCCGAGGGTGCCTTCGTGTTCGCGATGGCCAACCCGAACCCCGAGGTGCACCCGGACGTCGCGCACAAGTACGCGGCGGTCGTCGCCACCGGGCGCTCGGACTTCCCGAACCAGATCAACAACGTCCTGGCGTTCCCGGGCATCTTCGCGGGCGCGCTCCAGGTGCGGGCCACCCGGATCACCGAGGGCATGAAGATCGCCGCGGCGGAGGCGCTGGCCGCGGTGGTCGGGGACGACCTCGCCGCCGACTATGTGATTCCGTCGCCGTTCGACGAGCGGGTCGCTCCGGCGGTCACCGCGGCGGTGGCGGCTGCCGCGCGGGCCGAGGGAGTCGCACGCCGGTAACCCGGAATCGGCCCCGCTCCCGTGAGCGGGGCCTTTTCTCTGCCGCCGGCCCGCCGGCCGGGTGGTACCCGAGGTGCCCGTGGCGGCGCTGGTGCCGGGCTGCGCCGGACGGGTGCCGGTGCGCAAGAGGGCATGTGTCACAGGGCTGTGTGGTTCCGCCGGCTGACCGGCCCACCTATCGTCGGGCCCATGTTCGCTGTCTACGCCGCCCGAATCGACCGAGACCAGCCGCTGACCGGCCTGGAGTTGGGGGAGCGCCCGGCTCCCGAGGCCCGGCCCGGCTGGAGCACGATCGATGTGCGCGCCGCCTCCCTCAACCACCACGACCTCTGGTCCCTGCGCGGCGTCGGCCTCCCGGAGGACCGGCTGCCGATGATCCTCGGCTGTGACGCCGCCGGGGTCGACGCGGACGGCAACGAGGTCGTCCTGCACTCCGTCATCGGCCAGAGCGGCCATGGGGTCGGCCCGGACGAGCCGCGCTCCATCCTCACCGAGCGCTACCAGGGCACGTTCGCCGAGCAGGTCGCCGTACCGGCCTGGAACGTGCTGCCCAAGCCCAAGGAGCTGTCCTTCGCCGAGGCCGCCTGCCTGCCCACCGCGTGGCTGACGGCGTACCGGATGCTGTTCACCAACGCCGGGGTACGACCCGGTGACTCGGTCCTCGTGCAGGGCGCGGGCGGTGGCGTCGCCACGGCCGCGATCGTGCTCGGCAGGGCGGCGGGGCTGCGGGTGTTCGCCACCAGCCGGGACGAGGCGAAGCGGAAGCGGGCCGTGGAACTGGGGGCCGTGGAGGCCGTGGAGCCGGGGGCGCGGCTGCCGCAGCGGGTGGATGCCGTGATCGAGACCGTGGGCGCGGCCACCTGGTCGCACTCGGTGAAGTCCCTGCGGCCCGGCGGAACGATCGTCATCTCCGGCGCGACCAGCGGGGACCGTCCCTCGCACGCCGAGCTGACCCGGATCTTCTTCCTGGAACTGAAGGTCGTCGGCTCCACGATGGGCACCAAGGACGAGCTGGAGGACCTGCTCTCCTTCTGTGCCGCCACCGGCGTACGGCCCGTCATCGACGAGGAGCTGCCACTGGACCGGGCCCGTGAGGGCTTCGAGCGGCTGGCGTCGGGGGAGCAGTTCGGCAAGATCGTGCTGACCAACTCCTGACGCCGGCGGGGTAGTCGAGCGCGGCGGGTCCGGGGTTGTCCCGGACCCGCCTTTTTTCGGGCCCGCGTGTCAACTTCGATTGACATGGCGAGGGTGTCAACCTAGATTGACGTCATGACCGAGGCAACCGATCTCGCCGAGCGCGCCGGTGACCGTGATCCGCGGGTGGGACTGCGGGCCGTGGCCGCGCTGCGCAGGCTGCTGGAGCAGCTGGAGGCGGTACAGGTGCGCAGCGCGCGCCATCAGGGCTGGTCGTGGCAGGAGATCGCCGCGGAGCTGGGTGTCAGCAGGCAGGCCGTGCACAAGAAGTACGGGAGGCAGTGATGTTCGAACGCTTCAACCAGGATGCCCGTGTGGTCGTGGAGGGCGCGGTCGGCCGCTGCGAACGCGCGGGGGAGCGGACCGTCGGCGCCGAGCATCTGCTGCTCGCCCTTCTCGACCGGGAGAGCGGCCGTGCCCAGACCGCGCTGGCCGCGCTGGGACTGGCCGCGCGCAAGGCGTCGGTACGGGAGGCGCTGGCCGAGGCCCGGCGGCGCGCCGGACTGTCCCGGGCCGAGACGCAGGCGCTCGCGGGACTCGGGATCGACGTCTGCGAGATCGTCTCCCGTGTCGAGGAGGCGCACGGCGTCGGCGCGATGTCCGGCGAACGCGCGGACGGGGGCCGTTGGCGGGGCCGGCGCTCCTTCGACCGGGACGCCAAGGGCATCCTGGAGGGCGCCCTGCGCAGTGCCGTCGGCCGCCGGGACCGCCATATCGGCGACGAACACATCCTGCTGGCCCTCACCGCCCGGCCCGGAGTGGCGGGAGAGGTGCTGGCGGATCACGGGGTGACGTACGAGGCGGTGTCAGGGGTGTTGTGACGAGGGCGGTGCTGTGGCGGGGTGCCGGGGCCTGCCGGGGTGTGGTGCCAAGAGTGTTGGCGGGGGCCGGTGCTGCGGGGCGGTGCCGGGGCCTGTCGGGGGGTGGTGACGGGGGCGCTGGTGCGAGGTGGTGTCGGGAGCCGTGGCGGGGCGGTGCCGGGGCGCCGCACGGTGGGGGTGCGGGGCGTCCTCGGTGGATCGAGGGCGCCCCGTGCCGGTGCTCCCGTCAGGCCTTCGGCTGATGCAGCAGGGCCGCGATGCGGGCCGCCGCTGTCGACAGATGCCGACGGGTTTCACGGAGTTGGTCGGGGGTGACCCCGTGGTCGCGGGCCGTGTCGCGGATGTCGTCGCGGAAGCGGTCCAGGAGGCGGTCCAGGTCGCGGGACGGGTCGCCGGTGAAGTCCTCGTGCGCCCAGGAGGGTTCGTAGGCGGCCGGGAATTCCTCGGTGGGCACGGTGAATTCGGGTTCGGGGTGGGTGGCGGGCTGGTGCGCCTCCTCGGGGGCGCGGGTGAAGCCCCAGTCCTTGCCCAGGGTCTTGCTCCAGTCCTTGCCGAAATCACCGAACTCCTTGGCCAGCTCGGTGAGGCCCTCGCGGACGCCGGTCGGCCAGTCGCCGCGCGTGAAATGGTCCTGGACACGATCCTGGACATGACGGGCGATGCGCTGCATCTCCTCCTGGGCCTGAGCCCGCGCCCGTGCCTGCGCCTCCTGGGCCTGGCGGCGGGCCCGCTGGGCCTCCTCGCGGGCCCGGCGGCTCTCGTCCTTGGCGCGGCGGGCCTGCTCCTTCCACTCCTGCTTGACCCGGCGCATCTCCTCCTTGGCCGCGCGCCAGGACTCCTTGTCGTCGCCCAGGTCGCCGTACTCCCCGGGCGGGGCCCCCGCGCCCGGCCTTGCGCCCTGGCGGGCCTCCGTGGCGGCCGCGCGCACTTCGCGGCGCAGGTCGCCGGCCGCGCCGCGCACATCCGCCCTGATCTCGGCCGCGAGTTCCGCGACCGACTCGCGGATCTCCAGCTCCAGGTCGGCCAACTCGCCGCTGCGATCGGCCAGTTCGGCTCGGCCCGCGTCCGTGATGGAGTACACCTTGCGGCCGCCCTCCGTGGTGTGCCGGACCAGGCCCTCGGCCTCCAGCTTGGCCAGGCGGGGGTAGACGGTGCCCGCCGAGGGGGCGTACAGCCCCTGGAAGCGTTCCTCCAGAAGCCTGATCACCTCGTAGCCGTGGCGCGGGGCCTCGTCGAGGAGCTTGAGCAGGTACAGGCGGAGGCGCCCGTGGGCGAAGACGGGGGGCATGTCAGAGCACCTTCTTGTCGGTCGTACCGTCGGCCGGGGCATCGGAGGCGTCGGTGGTGCCGGTCCCGGGGGTGTGTGGCGGCTCGGGCTCCCACGGGGTGGCCTCGTCGTCGCGTGTCGGGCGGCGCAGCAGGGCGATCGAGCCGGAGACCGTGGTGGCCCGGAGTTTGCCGGTGCCCGCGCCGAGCCGGCCCGTGATCTTGTGGGCGCCCCACTGGCCGTGCACCCGCAGCCCGTCGAAGGCGTTGGAGACCGTGCCGCTCGCCGTGTTCGCCTCCACCTCTGCGTCCGCCGGGTGGGGCAGCCGGATGGCGATCTCCCCGGACACGCTGGTCAGGCTGACCTCCGTGGGACCGTTCGGGTCCAGGTCGACGATCATGGATCCGCTGACCGAGTCGGCGCGGACGGAGCGGCCGGAGCCCTCGACGACCGTCAGGTCTCCCGAGACGGAGTTGAAGCGCAGGTCGCCCGTGACCGCCTGGGCCTCCAGATTGCCCGACACGGTATCCGCGCGGACCGGGCCGGAGAGGCCGACCAGGGTCGTGTCACCGGTGACGCCCTTGACCACGGAGGGTCCGCGGAGGCCGGAGACGATCGCGTCGGCGTCGACCACGCCCACCTCGACGCGCGTGTCGGCCGGGACCGCGAGGGAGACGACGGCACTGCGCCGCCAGCCTTTGCGGTCGAGCCACTTGAGGAATCCCTTCCAGGGCAGGTCCTCATAGGCCACCGTCAGGGTGCCCCCCTCCTCGGTGACCACGAGGGGTGGGCCTTCGATCTCCGAGACCTCCAGGCGGGCGGAACCTTCTTCCGTGCCCACCACGTTCACCGTTCCGCTCACGATGCGGACCTTGAGGTCGCTCACGCGGGAGTCGAAGGTCAGCTTCTGGGGCTCGGCTACGGACCACTCGGGCATGGGGCCTCCTCGGGCACGGCGGGACGAAGCGCGGATCACGACACACGCCATATCGCGTCTTCTTCGATTCACGATATATCGCGGTCATGGAAAGTCAAGACGCCCATGCGCGGAAGCCGACGCCGTGACGCGACGGTGCGAGGCGGTGCGGGCATGGGTGGAGGGCCCGGGAGGGAGGGGGTGGATGCGCGGTTCGGGGGCGGCGGCGCGCTGCGGTGGTGCTGCGGCCGCGTCGCCGCGCCGCGGTGCCCGCCCGACCGCAGCGCCGTACCCCGCCCGACCGCAGCGCCGCGACCGGGCCGCGCTCACCGTCGTGAGTCGGCCGTCCCTGTCGGCGTGGGCGTCGGTCGCTGCTCGACTGCCGGAATCGCCGGAACTACTCGTCGTCCTCGTCGTCCAGGCGGGCCAGCCAGGTCGCGAGGCGCTCGACCGGTACCTCGAAGTCGGGGTTCAGGTCGACGAACGTGCGCAGCTGCTCGGCGAGCCACTCGAAGGTGACCTCCTCCTCGCCGCGCCGCTTCTCCAGTTCTTCGATGCCTCGGTCCGTGAAGTACATGGATGCCGCTCCGTCGTTCAGTGCAGGGGTAGGGCCGCTCCCTGGCGGGAAGAACCCTCACCTTGTGAGAGGTGGAAGATGCCGCTTTTCCGCCTGAGGAGCCTGGCGAGAACAGGAAAATGATAGGCAGGCGCGCCGCGCGGCGGGCGAGTGGTCCGGGAATGACCGGGAGCAAGCGGTACATAGGCGGCCAACGGGGTGTAACGGGGCAAGGGGACGGGGGAACATGATGAACGCGGAGTCGACGCGGGTAGCACGGATCCAGCTGCCGGACGGGACGCCGGTGTGGGCCCGGATTTCCGGGGCCGAGGAGCTGTCCGCGCGGGCGGAGGGGCATCCGTCGGGCGGGCTGTCGTACACGGACACCGGCTTCGCCGAGCGGGTGGAGGCGAGCGTCGAGAGCCTCCAGTCGCTGATCACCGGTGTCGCACGGTCGCTGTCCGGCCCGCTGCGGGCGGTGCGGCCGGACGAGGTGAGCGTCGAGTTCGGCATCGAGCTGACCGCGAAGGCCGGCAAGGTGGTGGGCCTGCTCGCGGACGGCGAGGCCAAGGCCGCCATCACGGTCACCCTGACCTGGAACGGCGGCGGTCCGCCGGACACAACGGAGGGGACGTCCGACGGCACGCCGGAGGGCGCGTCCGCCACCCCGGGCGCCCACGGTCGCGACAGCGCGCCCCCGCGCCCGCGCCCCGCCGACCCGAGCCCCGCTACCGGCGCGTCCACCGGCGTTCGGGGGCACGGAGGGGTCGGGGGCCGCGGCGTCGGGGGCGCGGAATGACGCAGGGGTACGACGGGGGCGCACCCGACGGCTTCGATGCTGCCCGGCTTGCCCTGCGTGAACTCGTTCTCGCGGCGACGGTGCGCATTCATCACACGGGCGCCGGGTATGCCCACGACGAGCCCGGCAGCTTCCTCGGCAGCGGATTCTTCGTCGCGCCGAACTGGGTTCTGACCTGCGCGCACGTGGTTCACGCCGAGGAGGGGGGCGAGGTCACCGTGGTGTACCGGACCAGTCCCTACGACGACCCCTGCGCCGTGCCCGGGCAGGTGGCGGTGACCCTGCCGGAGCACGCCGGCCGGCTCGTCGCCGGCAGCTGGCCCGCACCGGACCTGGCACTGGTCCGGCTGCGCGAACCCGCCGGGCACGCGTGCGTGTACGTCTCGGAGCGGCCCAACCCGCACTTCGGCGCGGCCCGGGTGTACTACGCGGGCTGGACGGGGGTCCGGGGCCGGCTGGAGATCCTGGACGGGTACCTCTCGGTCCAGGGCACCATCAGCGCGTGGTCCCCCGAGGAGCAGGTGCGGCTCGGCCAGAACGACCTGCCGCCCGGTGTCTCCGGCGGACCGGTGATCGACCCCGTGCGCGGCGAGGTCGTCGGGGTCCTGAAGTCCCGCTCGGACCAGGGGGCGGGCGGCACCTCCATCGGTGTCGAGCAACTGCGCACCCTTCAGGCGCGGATGGCAGGCGACGCCCTCACGGCTCACGGCGTCATCGGGCCCCCCGAGACCAGCGGGTCCGGAGAGTCCGTCCGGTTACCGGAGCCCATCAGCGCTCCCGCCGTCACCAACGCCCGCGGAGCCGCCGACCTCCACGGAGCCGCCGACTCCCACGGCGCAGTCAGACTCGACGGCCCCGTCAGTCCCGGCAGTCCCGTCGCCACCACCGACACCGGTCACTTCACCGCCCTCCATCACACCGCGGACCACGGCGACCTCTACCAAGCCGTCTTCCACGCCCACGACCGCTACCACCGCGACCGCCAGCAGCCCTCCGACTCGTCCGCCCCCACCTGGGCCGACATCCAGGGCGAGCTGGGCGCGCGGCCCGGGCGCACGCTCAGTGCGCACGAGCGCGGGGAGCTGCTCGGGCGGCTGGCCGACCTGCCGCCCCCGGCCAGCACCCGCGGCCTGCTCGGCATCCTCCGTGCGCTGCCGGGCTTCCGGCTTCCGTCCCTGGTGCCCGCGCCGCGCGGCTGGCGGGACGGACTGGGCGTGCTGTACGAGCACGCGCGGCAGGACGAGGCGCGCAGGCTCGTCCTCGACTACGCGATGCGGATCCTGGCCGCCGACCGCGAGCGGACGCCCAGCGTGCGCGCCGCCGAGGGGGCCCTGTGGGAGTGGGTGCGGCACGCGTCGACGGGTCTGGACGGCACCTACCGCGCCGAACTGCACCGTCTGCGCGAGGAGTTGCTGGGGCGGCCGGAGCCCCGGCACGAGCGGCCCGGCGACGACGACGGACAGGCACCGGCGGAGGCCCCCGTACCGCATCCGTCCCTCGCGCCGCCCGGGCCGTCCGTGCTGCTGGTGGTGCTGCGCCGGGGCTGGGAGCCCGACCGCTGCGACTGGTCGGTCTGCGTGGCGGACCCGGACGGCGGGACGAGGCTGCTGCACGAGACGCAGCGCACCGCGCTGGCCGACCTCGGCGCCCAGGTGGCCGCCCCGCTCGTCGAGGCCTTCCGGCAGTGCGACGAACCCGGGCGGCCCGCCGCCCTGTACGTGGCCCTGCCGCACACGCTCCTGGACACGCCGGTGGACGACTGGCGGCTGCGGCCCGACGGCGTCCCGCTGGGCGTCGAGCGGCCGGTGCTCGTGCGCTGCTCGGACCGCGACCAGTTGCCCGACGAGTGGGCGCGGGGCCCCGGCGCGTGGCCGACGGCGGTCTGGGAGCCGTACGGCGACGAGCCGGACGAGGACGGCGAACGGCGCGACCGCTGGCGCCGGCTGCACACCCGCCAGGCACGGGCCGAGGTGCTGGACTGCGACGACGGGGTGCGCCGGCCCGTGCCCGGGACCGCGGTGCTGCGCGACCTCGCGCCGCACGACGTCCCGGTGCTCTGCCGCCTCGGCGACCAGCGCTACGACAGCGACCCCACCTCGCTGGGCCGGATCCTGGGCGCCGGCTTCGGGGTGGCCGTTTGGCGCCGCTGGCGGCGGCAACCCGACTCCGTGTGCGGCGAGTTCCACCGGGGCGCCAAGACGGTCGTCGACGACGGCGTCGGCGTGGCGCTCCTGCCCGAGGTGGTGCACGGCCTGCGCCGGCAGGTGCACGCGGGGCTCACGGAGTCCTACTGGGCCCATGGAATAGCACTGCTGTACGACGATCCGCACAGGCCCCTGCCCGGTACCGGAGATCTGCTGGAGGCGCCGTGACGCAGCGCGCGCGTTCCCTCCGGATCCTCTTACCAGGCGTCCTGAGGGTCGATAACGTGATGCACGTTCACGGCTGCGGTGGCGGACGAGTGACGACGAGGACCGGAACATGACCGAATCCAGTGAGTGGCTCATCTACCGAGGCGCCGGGGAACCGCACGACGGGATGAACCGGCTGCCGCCGCCGCCGCCCTGGCGGGACTTCTCCGGCCGGGACGCGGACGGCGACAGCTCCCAGGACCGCAGGCTCGGCGCGCACCGGCACCTGGCCGAACTGCACCGGCCCGGCGCGGAGGAGCTGGAGATGATCAACGCGGCGCTGTATCTGCGCCGCCCGCTGCTCGTCACCGGCAGCCCCGGCGCGGGCAAGAGCACGCTGGCCCACTCGGTGGCGTACGAGCTGGGCCTGGGCGAGGTGCTGCGCTGGTCCATCGTCAGCCGGACCGCGCTCCAGGACGGGCTCTACCACTACGACGCCATCGCCCGGCTCCAGGACGTCCAGATCGCCGCGCAGGGGGCGGGCGCCGCGGAGGGCGGGCCGGGAGCCGTGGAGGCCATCGGCAGCTACATCCGGCTCGGGCCGCTCGGCACCGCCCTGTTGCCCTCCGACACGCCGCGCGTGCTGCTCATCGATGAACTCGACAAATGCGACATCGACCTCCCGAACGACCTGCTGAACGTGCTGGAGGAGGGCGAGTTCGAGATACCCGAGCTGCAGCGCATCGCCGACCGGCTGCCCGGCGGCGAGGCCGAGGTGCTCACCGCCGACGGCGCCAAGGTCCGGGTGCGCGACGGCCGGGTGCGCTGCCGCGCCTTCCCGTTCGTGGTCCTCACCAGCAACGGCGAGCGCGACTTCCCGGCCCCGCTGATGCGCCGGTGCATCCATCTGGAGCTGGACCGGCCCGATCACAACCGGCTCGCCACCTTCGTCCGCGCCCACCTCGGTGACGAGGCCGCGCGGGCCGGCGACGACCTGATCGCCCGCTTCCTGGAACGCTCGCGCAGTGAACTCCTCGCGGCGGACCAGCTGTTGAACGCGATCCACCTGACCGCGGCCGCCGCGCCGCCGAGCCGCGAGCGCCTCGCCGACCTGCTCATCCAGCGACTCGACCGTTCGAGGTGAGGCGCTGATGCCCGACGCAGCGGCACGTCACGGCCCGATCCCCCCGGACCCCGCCGACCGCCCCACCCCGTCGCCCTCCGCCGACCCTCCCGCCCCGCCGCCCTCCGCCGAGCCGCCGACCACGTCGGGTTCGCCCGGCCCCTCCGCTTCGTCCGCTCCGTCCGGCCTGTCCGCCGCGGGCGCGGGCCGCTCCGGTCCTCCGCCCGGTGCCGCTTCCGCTCGCGGCGCCGCGGGCGGCGGTGATCCGCTGGCCGAACTGGTGTGCCGGTTGCGGGAGATCGGGATGGACCCCGACGCGGAGGAGCTGAGCGACGCTGTGTGGCTCGCGCGCTGGGCCGGGGGCGACGACGAGGGCGACGACCGGCCGGAGGAGGCCGCAACCGGGAGGCCGGGCGCGCAGGGGCTGGGAGTGAGTACGGCCGTGCCCGGGCGGAACGGGGACCGCACGGAATCCGAGGCCGAGCGGCCCGCCCCATGGGCGGGACCGTCGGCGGACGCCGCCGCGCCCGACCGGCGTGTGACGCTGTACCCGCTGCCCCGGGACGGGGCCACGACCGCCCCCGGCGCCCCCGGCGCCCCGCGCACCCGGGCGAGCGGGCGGATCAGGGCGCTGCCGGTCGGGGTGCCCGCCGCCCCGGCGCTGCCCGCCCTCCTCGAACTCCAGCGCGCGCTGCGGCCGTTGCAGACCTACCGCAGCGCCGCACCCGCGCTGCGCACGGAGCTGGACGAGACGGCCACCGCCGAGCTGAGCGCCCGCGCGGGCGGACTGATCCTGCCCGTCCGCCGTGCCGTGACCCGGCGCGACGCCCGGCTTCAGCTGGTGCTGGACGCCGCCCCCTCGATGCGGGTGTGGGACCGGATGTTCGCCGAACTCCAGCAGGCCTTCGCCCAGTTGGGCGCCTTCGGGGACATCCAGGTCAGCCATCTGCACGCCGGCCCGGACGGTGAGCCGGCGGTCGGCCGCAGCGCGGACGCCCAGGCGGCCCCGCTGCACGGCGCGGACCGGCTGAGCGATCCCACCGGCCGCCGGATCACCCTGCTGGTCAGCGACTGCACCGGCCCGCTGTGGCGCAGCGGCCGCGCGCACCGGCTGCTGCACCACCTGGCCCGCATCGCCCCCGTAGCGGTGCTCCAGCCGCTCCCGCAGCGCCTGTGGAACCGCACCCTGCTGCCCGTGACCTACGGCGAACTGACCCGCGGCGACACCCTGGGCGGCACCGCCCTGCGGGTGCGCACGCCCGACGGTGCCCCGATGGCGCCGCCGCCGGGCGTCCTGCCCGTACCGGTGCTGCCGCCCGAGCCCGTCGCCCTCGGCGCGTGGGCGCGGCTGCTGTCCGGGGCCGGTGCCGGGCAGGTGCCGGGGGCGGTCGGCTGGGTGCGCCCGGACCAGCCGCCCGCGCCGGAGCCGCGCCGGGGGCGCACGCCGACGCCGGTGGAGCGGGTCAGCAGGTTCCGCTCCGCCGCCTCCCCGACCGCCGGCCGCCTCGCCGTCTATCTGGCCGCCGCCCCGCTGTGCCTTCCGGTGATGCAACTGGTCCAGCGCACGATGCTGCCCGGTTCCGGCCCCTCGGAACTCGCCGAGGTGCTGCTCGGCGGCCTCGTCCGGCGCGCCGAGGAGGAGTACGGCCCGGACGCCGCCCAGTGGTACGAGATGGACCCGGACGTGCGCGAGGCGCTGCTGTCGACCCTCGGCCGGGACGAGGCCGTTTTGGTGCTCAAGCACTGCTCCGAGTACATCGAGCAGCGCTTCGGCAAGGGCGGCACCAACTTCCCGGCCCTCGCCCTCGCCCAGCTCGGCGGCGCGGCCGACGCCGTACCGGACCCGGTGACCGAGGCCGTGAGCGAGGCGGCGCCGCCACCAACGCGGGATCCCGCCGCCTCGCCGCGGACCTACGTGCCCTCGCCGCGGCACCCCGTCGCCACCCCCGCGCGGATCTACGGGTCCCGCACCGGCTACGCCGGGGAGAACGGCGACAACGGTGACGCGACGCTGGTCCCGCAGCCCTTCGCGGAGGTCGCGGCCCGCGTGCTCGAGCGCTTCATGCCGCTGCCCGAGCTGCTGCCCGGCGACCCGCCCGGGGAGCGCCCGACGCACCCGGCGGTGGTGCGGGCCCGCACCCTGCTCGACCGGTTCGACGCCGAGGGCATGGTGCAGGACGCGATCGACGCCGTACAGCTGCTGCGCGGCGCCACCGAGCACGAGCGGCCGGCCGGGGCCGATCCCGAGCTGTGGGCGGAGTACGCCTACGCCACCCTGCGGCTGTGGGAGGTGCAGGGCGGGGCCGAGCTGCTGCGGGAGGCGGAGACGGCCGCCGAGCGGGCCGTGGCGCACCCGCACGCCCTGCGCGAACGGGCGGCGCTCGCCCGGGTGCTGCGCGCCGCGGCCGTCGACCGCAGACGCCACGGCGACCGGCACGGCGCCCTGGACCTGCTGCGCCGCGCCGACCGGGAGTACGCGGTGGCCTGTGCCGCGCCCGGACTGGACCCGAAGGAGGCGCTGCGGCTGACCCTGGAGCGGGTGGACGCGCTGCAGACGCAGTTCCGGCTGGGCGACGACAGCGCGCTGCTGCAGAGCGCCGTCGGCATGCTGGAGGCCTTCGCCGACATCTGGCCGGACCGCCGGGACCGCCCGTCCGAGCTGCCGCTCACCCACGGCCGGCTCCTGCTGCGCCTGGCGCACGTCACGAGCGACCCGGAGCAGGCCCGCCGCTATGCCGAGCAGGCCTGCCGCTCGCTGCGCGACGCGCTGGCGACCGAGGCCGCGGACGACGGCACGGGCGGCCCGGACCGGGCCCGGGAGCGGGTCCGCGCCCGCATCGACCTGGTCGACGCGCTGCTGACGTCGGGCGGGGACCTGACCGAGGCCCAGGACCGCCTCGACGAGGCACTGGCGAGCACCAGCAGCCGCAGCCTGCGCTCGCTGCTCCACGTGCGCGCCGGGCGTGTCCGGGTCGCCCGGTACGCCGAGTCCGGCGACCTGCGCGAACTGCGCGCCGCCGCCGACGCGTTCGCGCAGGCCGCCGCCGACATCTCCCGGGACGCGGCCGGTTACTCCGGCGTCCTCGCCGAGTGGGGCGAGGCACTGCTGCGGCGCGCGGACGCGGAGAGCGCGGCCCGCGCCTGGGAGCCGCTGGCCCAGGCGATCCGTGTGCTGCGGGACTGCCGTACGGAGACGCCCACCGGCAGCCGGCACACCGCGTACCGGCTGCTGATGCTGGGCCGGGCCCTGATCCTGCGCTACCGGCTGCGCGGCGACCGGGTCGACCTGCGGGAGGCGGAGCACCTCTTCGGCCTGGCCGCGGCGGAGGCGACCGACTCGCTGCTGGCCGCCCGCTGCCGGCTGGAGCTGGGGCAGACGCAGTACGAGGCCTACCGCAGCCTCGGCCGGCCCACCCGCCTGGACGACGCGGTGGACGCCTTCCGCCTCGCGGCCGAGGCGGCGCGGGACGCCGAGGAGGGGGCCGAAACGGAGCGCCGGCGCCTGGAGGCGGTCGAGCTGGGCGCGCAAGCGCACCACTGGCGGGGTATGTCCTACGAGGCGGCCGCCCGCCCCCGCGCGGCTCGTGAGGCCTACCGGGCGGCGCGTGGGGAGTGGTCGCGGCTGCCCGTCGCCGGGCTCGGCACGGGCGGGCCGACGGCGGCGGACACGGCGGAGCGGCTGGCCGAGCTGGATTGAGCGCACCGGCGGGGACACCCCCGCCGGGCGGCAGGGGAGAGGGGAACGGGGATGAGCACACGGGACGAGACACCCGCGGCGCAGGACGCCGGGCCGGTGCCGGACCTGCTGGCACTGGACCTGGAGGAGCTGCGCACCGTCGAACACCCCGTCCTGCGGGAGGTGCTGACGGGCCTGCGGGAGCGGGCGGAGCGCCCGAACGAGATGCTCTGGGGCTTCAACAACTCCCTCTGAGACCCGGACGGGGCGGAGCGGGGCCGGGGGCCGGCGCGGACCTCCGTACCGGCCTTTGCTATCGGTCAACCAGGAGCAGAAACAGCCAACTTCGATCGGGCGGGGTTTGCGCCCGGTCATTGGCCGGGAATGCGCGTCCATGCGGGCGGAAGAGCTGTGCCGCGCTCGTATCGCATCCGGCGGGGCGTACGGCATGGGGGTGCTGGAGTGTCCGGAAACACCGCCAGCCCGCCCACGGCCCAAAGCCCCCCTCCCTTCCGGCAGTTCATCGTCAAGGTGCACGGCCGCTGCAACCTCGCCTGCCGTTACTGCTATCTGTACGAGGGCCCCGACCACGGCTGGCGCGTCCGCCCGGCCGCCGCTCCCGCCGAGGTCCTGGCGCGCACCGCCGACCGCATCGCCGAGCACGCACGCGCCCACGGCCTGGCCGCCGTCTCCCTCGTCCTGCACGGCGGCGAACCCCTGCTGGCCGGCGCGGACACGCTCGCCCGCTTCACCGACGACGTGCGCGCCCGCGTCCCGGCCGGCTGCGGCGTCCAGGCCACGGTCCAGACGAACGCCACCCTGCTGACCCGCGAGCGGGCGGCCGCCCTCGCCCGGCACGGCATCCGCATCGGCATCAGCCTCGACGGCGGCAGCCCCGCGCACAACGCCCGGCGCGTCGACCACGCCGGACGCCCCTCCTGGCCCGCCGCGGCACGCGGTGCCCGACTGGTCGCCGAGCACTTCCCCGAGGCGTACGCCGGCGTCCTCACCGTCGTCGACCCGACGGCCGACCCGGTGGACACCTACGAGTCCCTGCTCGGCCTGCGCCCGCCCGCACTCGACCTGCTGCTGCCGCACGGCAACTGGTCGGCACCGCCGCCGCACTGGGGCGACGCGCGGCACGGCGACTGGCTGTGCCGGGTCTTCGACCGCTGGTGGTCGGCGGGCCGGCGCGAGATGCGGGTGCGGCTGTTCGAGGAGTGCCTGGCGCTGCTGCTCGGCCTGCCGGCCGCCACCGAGTCGCTCGGGCTGCAGCCCTTCGACGCCGTCGTGGTCGAGACGGACGGCTCGATCGAGCAGGTCGACTCGCTGAAATCGGCGTACGAGGGCGCCGCCGAGACCGGACTGGACGTCTTCCGGCACGCCTTCGACGAGGCCCTGCGCCACCCCGGCGTGGCGGCCCGGCAGGCGGGTCCGGCGGCCCTGTCCGACCGCTGCCGGGCCTGCCCGCTGCTCACCGTGTGCGGCGGCGGACACTACGCCCACCGCTACCGCGCCGGACACGGTTTCCGCAACCCGTCCGTCTACTGCGCGGACCTGCAGCACTTCATCCAGCACGTGGCCGCACGGCTCGCCGGGCACACCCCGACCACCCGCCCCGCGGCCCCGGTCTCCTCCGAAGGGGGCACCCCGTGAGTCTTCCGGTGGTCCCACAGTGGGCGCTTGCGGAACTCGGGCGGACCGAGGGCGGTCCGGACACGCTCGCGCTGCTCGTCCGGGACCAGGACACCCGGCGCCTGCTGATGCTGCGCGCCGTGCTCGACGCCGCCGAGGCGGCCGATGCCGGTGTCTGTCCCGGACCGGCGAAGCGCCGGCTGCGCGAGGACTGGGCGCTGCTGGCGGCCGCGGACCGGGCCGGCGGCGGCGCGCACTCCGCGGCGCGGGCCCGGCTGACCCATCCGCTCATGGGCCCCTGGGCCAGGCGGGTGCTGACCGGACTGGGCCCCCGCGAGGGCCGGCTCGCCGAAGAGGGCCGCCGTGCGCTGCTGCACGACCTCGGCCACCTCAGCGCGGTCGCCGTGGCCGCGGCGGCCCGCGCCGGACTGCCGTTCACCACCTCCCTCACCGCGCGCGACGGCGTGCTGACCCTGCCCTCCCTCGGCGCCCTGCGCCTGCCCGGGGGCGGGGACGCGCGGGTCGAGGTCCGGCACGCGGACGGGCGGGTGACGCTCGGCCGGCCGGACGGGCCCGCGGTCACCGTGCACCTGGAACACGGCACCGGTGCCTGGTCCGCGACCCCCGCCTGGACACCGGCCCACGCCCTGCCCGGCCTCGTGCCCGGCGCCGCCCCCATGCCCCTGGACGACCTCGACCCCTACCGCGTCCCGCCCCGCGAGCCCGCCCCGTACGCGCTGAGCGGACCCGTGCCCCCCGACGACGCCGAACGCAAACGATGGCTCCAGGCCTGGTCCGGCACCGCCGCCGTGCTGCGCGACGGGGGCGAGCACCGGCTCACCGAGGCGCTCACCCTGCTGCGCTGCCTGGTCCCGCTGGAGCCGCCGCCCGGCGCCGGCGGCCGGGGCAGCTGCAGCGCGACCCGTCGCGAGGCGTTCGGCGCCCTCCTCAGCAGCGCGCCCGCGACCCCGGTGGCCTTCGCCGCGACCCTCGTGCACGAACTGCAGCACACCAAACTCGCCGCGCTCAGCGAGATGGTGGAACTGCACCGCGCCGGCCCCGAGGCCCGCTACTTCGCTCCCTGGCGCCCCGACCCGCGACCGTACGACGGTCTGCTCCAGGGTACGTACTCCCACCTCGCGCTGGCGGACTTCTTCCAGCGCCGGGCGCTCGCGGACCCCGCCCAGCGGGAGTCCGCCTGGGCCGAACACGCCCGCTACCACGCCCAGGTCGGCGCCGCCCTGCCCGCGCTCGTCGGCTCGCCCGACCTGACACCGGTGGGCCGGCGCTTCGTCGACGCCATGGCCGCAGTCCACGAACGGCTCGCCGCGCGTCCGGCACCCCGGGGTTACACGGCGCGCGCGCAGGCGTACGTCAAAGCCGTACGCACCCTGTGGCGGCAGCGTCAACCTCCGGCGCCCCCGCTCACGAATCGATGAAATGCCGACTTCCCGCTCCCCGCTGCGGGAAGATCGTCGGACCCAGGCGTTGCACTGCCGTAGTCGCCGGACTCCCCAGAGCCGCGCCGAGGTTCTACGATTTCGAGGACTACGCGCTGGAGGCCGCTGCATGTCTGAAGCTCGTACGCCGGTCCGGTCGACCGGGAAGGGGGCCGCGAGGCAGACCGTCACGATCAGCTTCGCCGGGTTCAACCGACCCTGGGCGGCGTGGATCGGGGACAGGCTGGAGCGGCGCGGCCTGCGCGTGGTGTACCTGCGCTGGGACGCCCCGCCCGACCAGTCCCTGACCGGCCTGCTGCGCGACCTCACCCTCGCGGGCGGCCGCACCCTGATCCTGGTCAGCGAGTGGTACTTCCAGCTCGGCCCGCGCACCCACGAGGAGTGGAACGAGGCCCTGCGTGAGGTCGTCGCGCCCGACCCGGACAAGTTCGCCGCGGTGTCCGTCACCAACAGCTCCGTCCCCTCCGCCACCGCCGTCCTCGCCCCGGTCGACCTGACCAACATGGGCGCCGAGGAGGCCGAACGGCGCCTGCTGGACCGGCTGGACATCCCGGCCGACACGCCGGTGACCGCGGACGTCACCCGCCCGGCCCCGCGCTTTCCCGCCTCGATGCCCGACGTCTGGGGCGGCGTACCGCGCCGCAACACCCGCTTCACCGGCCGCGAACCGCTCCTGAACGACGCCTACCACCTCCTCCAGGGCAGCGAGACCGGAGCCGGCGTCCTCACCCTCCACGGCATGTCCGGGGTCGGCAAGACCCAGCTGGCCGCCGAGTACGCCTACCGCTTCGGCTCCGAGTACGACGTCGTCTGGTGGGTCGGCTCCGAGAAGCGGGTCACCTACCGCCGCCTCCTCGCCGAACTGGCGCCCAAACTGGGCCTCGCCACCGGCCCCGAGTACGGCGAACGGCTCCGCGCCGTCCGGGACTCCCTGCGCCGCGGCGAGCCGTACTCCCGCTGGCTGCTGATCCTCGACGGCGCCGACGAGCCCGAGCAGATCTGGGACCTGGTCCCCACCGGCCCCGGCCACGTCATCATCACCTCCCGCAACCCCGAGTGGGGCGAGCACAACAGCAAACTGCTCGAAGTCCCCGTCTACGCCCGCGACGAGTCCGTGGCCTTCATCCGGCGCCGCGCGCCCCGGCTGACCGAGGCCGACGCCGACCAGCTCGCGGAGGCCCTGGAGGACCTGCCGCTGCTGCTGGACCAGACGGCCGGCTGGCTCAACGACTCCGACCTGTCGGTGGAGCAGTACATCGACCTGCTGGAGGGCGGCATCGACCAGGACGTGGTCAAGGTGTCCGCGGACTTCCCGCTCGCCTTCCAGACCGCCTGGTCGATACTGCTGAACAAGCTCCGCGAGACCGTCCCCGAGTCGGTCGACCTGCTGCGCCTGTGCACCTTCTTCGCCCCCGGATTCATCCCCGTCCGGCTGCTGAAGGAGATGTCCCACGACGACCTGCCCGAACAGCTCGCGGGCCTCCTGGACGACCCCCTGCTGTGGAACAAGGCCGTCAACCAGCTCCGCCAGTACTCGGTCGTCCGCCTGGAGTCCCACGAGGCGGCCCTGGACGAGGCCGCCTCCTCGGGCGAGTCGGTCTACCTGCACCGCATGGTCCACCAGATCGTCCACAAGGACATGCCCGAGCGGGACCGCCGCGACTTCATCGACGTGGTCCGCCGCGCCCTGGCCGAGGCCGACCCCGGCCGCCCCACCGACACCCGCAACTGGGACGCGTACGCGGAGATCGTGCCGCACCTGAAGTACGCCGACGTCCTGCAGTCCAAGGACCGCAAGGTGCAGACGCTGGTGCTGAACTGCCTGCGGTACATGTGGTTCGCGGGCGAGTACAGCGCCGGTGTGAAACTCGGCCGCCGCGCCCTGCGCGCCTGGCGCCGGCTCCTCGGCGACTCCCACGCCCGGGTCTGGGAGGTCACCTACCACTACGCGAACCTGCTGCGCTCGGCCGGCCGGTTCCAGGAGACCGAGGCCCTCGAACGGGCGGCGGTGGACCATCTGCGGGCGGAGAAGGGCGAGAACGACCTCGACCACCTGCGGATGGCCAGTGGACTCGCGGCCGACCTGCGCGAACTCGGCCGCTACGACGAGGCTCTGGAGCTGTCCCAGTGGCTCTACCCGACCTACCGGGAACTGCTCGGGGACCAGGACTCGCGCACCCTCAACGCCCTGAACAACCTCGGCTACACCATGCGGCTGCTCGGCCGCTACGAGGAGGCGCGGGGCATCGACCAGCGCACCCTGGAGGCCCGGCGCCTGCTGCTGAAGGGCCGCCACCCGTGGACCCTGTTCTCCGAGGTGTCGCACGCGACCGACCTGAGGCTGCTGGGCCGCTACGCCGAGGCCGAGTCCGCCCAGGCGAAGAACGTGCGCGAGTACCGGATCGTCATGGGCCGGGACAACCAGGACACCCTGCGCGCCGAGCACAACCTGGCCCTGTGCCAGCTGCGCGGCGGCGACCGGGCCGCCGCGGGCCAGCTCCTCACCCGGGTGCTCGAAGGATACGAACGCAAGCTGGGCGACATCCACATGCTGACCCTGGCCGCGGCCGTCAGCCAGAGCTGCTTCGCCCGTGAGCACGGCGACATCGACCAGGCCCGCGAGGCCAGCGAGTCCATCATCGCCCGCTACGAGCTGCTGCTCCCCGAGGGCCACCCCTTCATCATCGGAGCGCGCGCCAACCACGCCCTGGTCCTGCGCAGCGTCGGCGAACGGGAGCACGCCTACGCGGTCATCGAGGAGGCGCTGGCCGGTCTCACCGAGACGCTCGGGGAGAGCCACCCGCACACCCTCGGCTGCGCCATCAACGCCTCGGCCCTGCGCAACCTCGTCGGGGACGCGGAGGCCGCCGCCGACCTCAGCCGGACCACGATCGCCCGCGCGACCGAGACCCTCGGCCGCACCCACCCCCTGACGCTCTCCGCCCGCGTCGCCCACGCGGCCGACCTGCGCGCCCTGCGGGACCGCCAGCAGGCCGAGAAGGTCGAACAGGAGGCCCTGTCCGACCTCGCCGCCACGCTGGGCCCCCAGCACACCCACACCATCTCGGCCCGCTCCCGCAACCGCCCGTACTGGGACTTCGAGCCCCAGGCGAGCTGAGCCGACGGCACGCGAAGGGCCCGGTGCCGAGTCAGGAACTCGGCACCGGGCCCTTCGCGTCGCGCTGAGCCGCCCGAGGCCTTACGCCTCGAAGACCTCACGCACCAGCTGCTCCTGCTCCGCCTGGTGGCGCTTGGCGGAGCCGACCGCCGGGGACGAGGAGTGCGGGCGCGAGATGCGCCGCAGCCGCTCGCCGTGCGGGACGTCCGCGCCGACCGCCAGGTCCAGGTGGTCGATCAGGTTGAGCGCGATGAACGGCCAGGCACCCTGGTTCGCCGGCTCCTCCTGCGCCCACAGGTACTTCTCGGCGTTCGGGTACTTCTTGATCTCCGCCTGCAGCTCGGCACCCGGCAGCGGGTACAGCCGCTCGATGCGGATGATCGCGGTGTCCGTGATGCCGCGCTTGACCCGCTCGGCCTCCAGGTCGTAGTACAGCTTGCCGGCCACGAAGACGACCTTGCGGACCGCGGCCGGGTCCGCCGTCGCGTCCCCGATGACGGGACGGAACTGACCCGACGTGAACTCCTCCGTCTTCGACGCGGCGGCCTTCAGACGCAGCATCGACTTCGGGGTGAAGACCACCAGCGGCTTGTGGTGCGGGTTGTGCACCTGCCACCGCAGGAGGTGGAAGTAGTTCGACGGCAGGGTCGGCATGGCGACCGTCATGTTGTTCTGGGCGCAGAGCTGGAGGAACCGCTCGACACGGGCCGAGGAGTGGTCCGGGCCCTGGCCCTCGTAGCCGTGCGGCAGGAGCAGGGTGACGCCGGACGTCTGGCCCCACTTCTGCTCGGCCGCCGAGATGTACTCGTCGACCACCGTCTGGGCGCCGTTGACGAAGTCACCGAACTGCGCCTCCCACATCACGAGCGCGTCGGGGCGGGCCAGCGAGTAGCCGTACTCGAAGCCCATGACCGCGTACTCGGACAGGAGGGAGTTGTAGACGTTGTAGCGCGCCTGCTCCTCGGCGAGGTACTGGAGCGGGGTGTACTCCTCGCCCGTCTCGCGGTCGATGAGGACCGCGTGGCGCTGGCCGAAGGTACCGCGCTGGGAGTCCTGGCCGGACAGCCGGACAGGGGTGCCCTCCAGCAGCAGCGAGCCGACCGCGAGGGTCTCGCCCATGCCCCAGTCGATCGTGCCGTCCTCGACCATCGTGGCCCGGCGCTGCAGCTGGGGCAGCAGACGCGGGTGGACGTGGAAGGACTCCGGGATGTTGACCTGGGACTCGGCGATGCGCTTGACGACCTCCGAGGAGATCGCGGTGTTCACGGCGACCGGGAAGTCCGCCTGCGGGTCCGAGACCGGGCCGACGCCCTGCTGGGTCGTGACGGCCTCGCGGACCTCGGTGAAGACCTTCTCCAGCTGGCCCTGGTAGTCCTGCAGGGCCTGCTCGGCCTCTTCCAGGGTGATGTCGCCGCGACCGATCAGGGACTCGGTGTAGAGCTTGCGCACCGAGCGCTTCTTGTCGATCAGGTCGTACATCAGCGGCTGCGTGAAGGCCGGGTTGTCCGACTCGTTGTGACCGCGGCGGCGGTAGCAGATGAGGTCGATCACCACGTCCTTGTTGAACGCCTGGCGGAACTCGAAGGCGAGCCGCGCGACGCGGACGACGGCCTCGGGGTCGTCGCCGTTCACGTGGAAGATCGGGGCCTCGATCATGCGGGCCACGTCCGTCGCGTACATGGAGGAACGCGAGGACTCGGGGGCCGCGGTGAAGCCGACCTGGTTGTTGATGACGATGTGGACCGTGCCGCCGGTGCGGTAGCCGCGCAGCTGCGACATGTTCAGCGTCTCGGCCACGACGCCCTGGCCCGCGAAGGCCGCGTCGCCGTGCAGCGCGACGGGCAGGACCGTGAAGTCCGTGCCGCCCTTGTTGATGATGTCCTGCTTGGCGCGGGCGATGCCCTCGATGACCGGGTCGACCGTCTCCAGGTGGGACGGGTTGGCGGCCAGCGACACCTTGATCTGCTCGCCGTCGAGGCCGGTGAAGGTGCCCTCGGCGCCCAGGTGGTACTTCACGTCGCCGGAGCCGTGCATCGACTTCGGGTCGAGGTTGCCCTCGAACTCGCGGAAGATCTGCGCGTACGACTTGCCGACGATGTTGGCGAGGACGTTCAGGCGGCCGCGGTGGGCCATGCCGATGACGACCTCGTCCAGGCGGGACTCGGCGGCGGAGTCGATCACCGCGTCGAGCAGCGGGATGACGGACTCGCCGCCCTCCAGCGAGAAGCGCTTCTGGCCGACGTACTTCGTCTGCAGGAAGGTCTCGAAGGCCTCCGCGGCGTTCAGCCGGCGCAGGATGCGCAGCTGCTCCTCGCGCTCCATCTTGGAGTGCCCGCGCTCCACGCGGTCCTGGATCCACTTGCGCTGCTTGGGGTCCTGGATGTGCATGAACTCGATGCCGGTGGTGCGGCAGTACGAGTCGCGCAGCACGCCGAGGATGTCGCGCAGCTTCATCATCGACTTGCCGGCGAAGCCGCCGACCGCGAAGTCGCGCTCCAGGTCCCACAGGGTGAGCCCGTGCTCGGTGATGTCCAGGTCGGGGTGCTTGCGCTGCTTGTACTCCAGCGGGTCGGTGTCGGCCATGACGTGGCCGCGGACCCGGTAGGAGTGGATCAGCTCGAAGACGCGGGCGGCCTTGGTGACGTCGTCGTCGTGGCTGGCGTCGATGTCCTTGAGCCAGCGGACCGGCTCGTAGGGGATGCGCAGGGCCTCGAAGATGTCGTCGTAGAAGCCGTTCTCGCCGAGCAGCAGGTTGGCGACCTGGCGCAGGAACTCGCCGGAGGCGGCGCCCTGGATGACCCGGTGGTCGTAGGTCGACGTGAGCGTCATGACCTTCGAGATGCCGAGCTTGTTCAGGGTGTCCTGGCTGGTGCCCTGGAACTCCGCCGGGTAGTCCATGGAGCCGACGCCCATGATGACCGACTGGCCGGGCATGAGGCGCGGGACCGAGTGGACGGTGCCGAGACCGCCGGGGTTGGTCAGGGAGACCGTGACACCGGTGAAGTCGTCCATCGTCAGCTTGCCGTCACGGGCGCGGCGGACGATGTCCTCGTAGGCCTGCCAGAACTCGAAGAAGTTCAGCGTCTCGGCCTTCTTGATGGCGGCCACGACGAGCTGGCGGTCACCGTTGGGCTTCACCAGGTCGATGGCCAGGCCCAGGTTGACGTGCGGCGGCTTGACGAGGGTCGGCTTGCCGTCCTTCTCGCCGAACGACCAGTTCATGGCCGGCATGGCCTTGATGGCCTGCACCATCGCGTACCCGATCAGGTGCGTGAAGGAGATCTTCCCGCCGCGGGCGCGCTTGAGGTGGTTGTTGATGACGATGCGGTTGTCGAACAGCAGCTTCACCGGGACCGCGCGGACCGAGGTGGCCGTCGGCAGCTCCAGCGAGGCGTTCATGTTCTTCGCGACCGCGGCGGCCGGGCCGCGCAGCGTGACCAGCTCGGGGCCCGCGGGGGCCTCGGCGGCGGCCTGCTCCTTCTTCGGCTGAGCGGGCGCCTGTGCGGGCTGCGCCGGCTTGGCCGGGGCCTTCGCCGCGGGGGCGGGGGCCGGGGCGGGCTGGGGGGCCGTGGGGGCGGCCGGGGCGGCGGCCTGCGGGGCAGGTGCCGGAGCGGCGGTCTGCGGGGCCGATGGGGTGGTCTCTGCGGCCCCCGCGGCCGCAGTACCCGCCGGAGCCGGGGTGGCAGGCGCCCCCGGCTTGTAATCGGCGAAGAAGTCCCACCAGGCGCGGTCTACCGAATTCGGGTCCTGGAGGTACTGCTGATAGATCTCGTCGACGAGCCACTCGTTCGGACCGAACGCAGCTGCGGGGTTCTTCCCGGCTTGGTCGTCGGTGGAGACGCTCGGGTTACTGGGGGACTGTGGCGACACGGCGGCAACCGCCCTCTTCCGCTTCACAAGGTGATGGACAGCGGGAATAAAGGCTACGCCTCCATGGCCGAGAAGGTCAGGTCGAGCAAGGTCATCGTCGCGTAAGTCACATTGCAAATCTTGTTTCAGGGCTTGATATGGCGGGAAACAAGCGTGGTTCCGCATGTGAGAGGGTGCACGGGCCCCGGCCCGGCGCGCCTTCGTTCGAAGGGTGGCGCGGGCCTGCTCCTGATCACACGTGTCCAGCTGCGCCGAAGCGGCGGCGGCCGTCGTGGATCTTGTGCCTCCGGTTCGGACCTTACGTCAACGCGGAACGGAAGTCAGTCCCGGCAGAGTGACGATGATCCGGCAGCCCCGCTCGGATTCGGCCACACCGATCCGGCCGCCGTGCAGATCCACCGCCCAGCGGGCGATCGCGAGCCCCAGGCCGGTACCGCCGTCGCTGCCCGGGCCGTGCGGCCGGGTCACCGCGCCCCGGTTGAAGCGCTCGAACACCTTGTGCCACTCGGAGCGGGGGATACCGGGGCCCTCGTCCAGGACCTCCAGCTCCAGCGAGTCCGGCTGCGGCCCGCGCCGCGCCTTCACGGTCACACGGCCGTGCGGCGGGCTGTGCTTGACCGCGTTGTCGATCAGGTTGGCGACGACCTGGTGGATGCGCTCGGGGTCCGCGTGCGCGGTCAGCTCCGGCGGGGAGACGTCCAGGTGGAGGTGGACGTCGGTGCGGGTGTGGCTGCCGGAGCCGGAGGCGATGCCGGCCCGCGCCGAGGCGACCATGTTGGCCTCCTTCAGCACGCCCGACAGATACGGCCACACCTCGAAGCGGCGCGTCTTCAGCGGGACGACGCCGTTGTCCAGCCGGGACAGGTCCAGCAGGGTCTCCACCAGGCGGCCCAGCCGCTCGGTCTGCTTCAGGGCCGTGCGCATCGTCTCCTGGTCGGCCTCGGTGACCCCGTCGACGATGTTCTCCAGCACCGCGCGCAGCCCGGCGATGGGCGTGCGCAGCTCGTGCGAGACGTTCGCGACCAGCTCCTTGCGCTGGCGGTCCTGGGCCTCCAGCTCGTCGGCCATGACGTTGATCGTCTCGGCCAGGTCGCCCAGTTCGTCCCGGCGGTTCTCCCGCACCCGGCGGGTGTAGTCGCCCTGTGAGATCGACCGCGCCACCGCGTTCATCTCGTCCAGCGGCATGGTCAGCGAGTGCGCCACGAACTGGGTGATCAGCAGCGTGGCGATCATCGAGAAGACCGTGATGAAGCGCAGCTCGGTCTTGGTGTGCACCGCGATCATCGACAGACCGGTGGTGATCAGCACCGAGATGACGACGAGCGCGCCCAGCTTGGTCTTGATCGAGAACGGGCGCACCCGGCCCCAGGGTTCCTCACCGGGGGCCCCGGAGCTCCTCCGTGCGGCCTGGCGCCCGTCCGCGCTCATGGCGTCGGTGTCTCCAGGGCGTAGCCCACGCCGTGCACCGTGCGGATCCGCTCCGCGCCGATCTTCCGGCGCAGCGCCTTGATGTGGCTGTCGACCGTGCGGGTCCCGGAGGCGTCCGCCCAGTCCCACACCTCGGCCAGCAGCTGCTCCCGGGAGAGCACCGCACGCGGGGTGTTCGCGAGGCACACCAACAGGTCGAACTCGGTCGGCGTCAGGTGGACGTCCTCGGACTTCACCCGCACCCGGCGCTGCGCGTGGTCGATCTCCAGCTCGCCGAGGCGCAGTATGCCGGAGCGCGGAGTCGTGGCGGCGAGGGCCGCCCGCTCCACCCGGCGCAGCAGCACGTGCACGCGCGCCGCCAGCTCCCGCATCGAGAACGGCTTGGTCATGTAGTCGTCCGCGCCGACCCCGAGACCGACCAGCATGTCCGTCTCGTCGTCCCGTGCGGTCAGCATCAGCACCGGCACCGGCCGCTGCGCCTGCACCCGCCGGCAGACCTCGAGGCCGTCGAAGCCCGGCAGCATGATGTCGAGGATCAGCAGGTCGGGCTGCCAGGCCTCGGCCGTGTCGACCGCCGCCGGACCGTCCGCCGCGGTCTGCACGAGAAATCCCTCGGCACGCAGCCGGGCCGCGATGGCGTCGACGATCGTGGGGTCGTCCTCGACGACCAGCACCCGGCGCTGTGCGCCCGGGGTGCTCGTCGCCGCGCCGCTCTGGGAGGTGTGTGTCTGCTCCATCGCCCGCCCCTGCTTGTTGCTTTCCGGAATCCGTGGGGTGATCCCATGTCTGCGTTCGACGCTTGGTTGATCCGTTGAATGATCCGCGTCAGGGCAGCACATTACGGGGATCCGCCGCGCTGTCGCTATCCAGGGCGGACCCCGAGGTGCACGGCGTCCGGAACGCCCCGGGCAACCGGCACCTCTTCGGTACGCACCTGCTGGAACCCGGCATTCCGCAAGCTTCCTTCAAATTCCGGAGAGGGCCGGGCCGACCACACCGCGAGCACCCCGCCGGGCCTCAACACCCGTGCGCAGGAAGCGAGTCCGGCCGGGGAGTACAGGCTGTCGTTGCCGTCCGTGACCGTCCAGCCGGGTCCGTTGTCGATGTCCAGGCACAGCGCGTCGAACGTGTCCGATGTCTCATTGACGTAGGAGACGAGGTCGCCCTGGACCACCTCGGTGCGCGGATCGCCGAGCGCGCCGGCGGAGATCCGCCCGAGCGGGCCGCCGCGGTGCCAGTCGACGACGGCGGGCTCCCGCTCCACCACGGTGATCCGCCCCCAGCGCGCGTCGGCGGCGGCGTGCGCGAGCGAGAAGCCGACGCCCAGCCCGCCGATCAGCACCGCCGGCGCGGGTCGCCCGTCCAGCGCGTCGTACGCCGCGTCGACCAGCAGCCGCTCGGAGCGGCCGTCGGAGGTGTCCATCAGGAAGCACCCGTTGGCGATGATCTGGAGCAGCGCGCCGTGCCGGCGCAGCACCACCTCGCCGTACGGGCCGGTACGGCGGTCGAGGACAACGGGGGTGTCGTACGCGGCAGTCATACCCCCATCCTGCTTGAACGGGCCTTGTCCGGCACGGGAATTGCCGATGACGGACGGCCGGCCCCGGTCCGGTGCGCCCGTCCGAGGGGCGTGCGCCGGGGTGCGGACGCGCGCAGAGCGTGAGAGGTTGCTGAGAAATGGCTCTCGCGTGGCGCCGGTCATAGACACGCGGCCCGTCGAGTCCCGATCGTGGGGCCCAACGGAAGGAGCGCCTCATCGTGGAACGGACCGCGACGGGCCCTGCGGCGGCCGCGTCCCCGCCCTCGACGGGCACGCCCCTGTCCGACGGCACGGCCACCGTGCCGGCCCCGGTGCTTCCGGACCTGCTCGACGGCATGCCGCGTCAGCGCGGCGCAGAGGAGGCCCCCGTTCCCGCGCGCGTGGCGGCGCCGCGCCCGAGTCTCGCCGCCCGTCTGCGCGGGCTGCGGCCGGCCCCGGACCCCGTCGCCCGTCTCCTGCGGCTGCTGCCCACCCCGGTCGGCACGCCCTTCACCTTCGGCTACGCGGCCGTCCTCGCGGTCACCTCCGCCGTCGCGGCGGTGGCCGATCCCGGCCTCGTGAACGCCCTCTACCAGGCCTCCAGCACGGACGTGGCGCATCTCGTGCGGTCACCCGCGGTGGTGCTGCTCACGAGCGCGCTGTGGATCGCGGGCGGGATCCTCTCGCCGTACACGGCCGCCTTCCTGCTGACGCTCACCGCGCTGGAACGCCGTATAGGCGGCGGACGGACGGCCTGTGTCTTCCTGGCCGGCCATGTCCTCGCCACCCTCGCCACCGAGG
This sequence comes from Streptomyces sp. NPDC104106, assembly GCF_055584345.1. NCBI lineage: Bacteria > Bacillati > Actinomycetota > Actinomycetes > Kitasatosporales > Streptomycetaceae > Streptomyces > Streptomyces sp. NPDC104106. The sequence goes on along the minus strand of NZ_JBVJMF010000005.1, from coordinate 135,482 downwards.
TCCCGGTGGGCCTCGCCGTGCTGGTGGGCCATCTGCCGTCCACGTCCCTGCACCGCCTCGACTACGGCATCAGCTTCGGCGTGGCCGCCAGCATCGGCGCCCTGTCCGGCCTGCTGTCCCCGTGGCTGCGCTGGCCCATCCTCACCGTGGTCGCCGGACTCCTCGTGAGCGACCTGACCGCGTTCGTGGACCCGATGACGGACTGGGGCCATCTGATCGCCCTGACGATAGGTGTGTTGAGCTGGCGCTTCGTACGCCGGTGGGCTCGCTCGGCCTGACGGGCCGTCCCCTCCCCCTGCGGGAACGTCCGCACCCTTCCCTGATCGCTCACAGCGAACAGCGCCGTGGGAACACCGGACCATGCCCAGAGGTTGAGTCGGTACAGCTCAAGTTGACTGCCGAAGGGGAGATCATGGCTGCTGAGTCCACGGCGTTCACGCTCGTCCTGCCCGTGCTGCCGCTCGACGACGAGGTCGTGCTGCCCGGCATGGTCGTTCCGCTGGACCTGAGCGACGCCGAGGTGCGCGCCGCGGTGGAGGCTGCGCAGGCCGCCGCCCGGTCGGCGCCCGGAAAGCCTCAGGTCCTGCTCGTGCCGCGCATCGACGGCACGTACGCCAAGACCGGTGTGCTCGGCACGGTCGAGCAGGTCGGCCGGCTGGCCGACGGAGACCCGGGGGCTCTGATCCGCGGCCGCGCCCGGGTGCGGATCGGTGCCGGTACCACCGGCCCCGGCGCCGCCCTGTGGGTCGAGGGCGCCCGGATCGAGGAGAGCGTGCCGGAACCGATGCCGGGTCATGTCGCCGACCTCGTCAAGGAGTACAAGGCCCTCGCCACCAACTGGCTGAAGAAGCGCGGCGCCTGGCAGGTCGTGGACCGGGTCCAGGCCATCGAGGACGTCTCCGCGCTCGCCGACAACTCCGGCTACTCGCCCTTCCTGACCATCGAGCAGAAGGTCGAACTGCTGGAGACCGCCGACCCGGTGGCCCGGCTGAAGCTTGCCACGCAGGCGCTGCGCGACCACCTCGCCGAGCAGGACGTGGCCGAGACCATCGCCAAGGACGTCCAGGAGGGCGTCGACAAGCAGCAGCGCGAGTTCCTGCTGCGCCGTCAGCTGGAAGCCGTCCGCAAGGAACTGCGCGAGCTGAACGGCGAGAAGGAGGGGGAGGAGTCCGACGACTACCGCGCCCGCGTCGAGGCCGCCGACCTGCCCGAGAACGTCCGCGAGGCCGCCCTCAAGGAGGTCGACAAGCTGGAGCGGTCCAGCGACCAGTCCCCCGAGGGGTCCTGGATCCGCACCTGGCTGGACACCGTCCTGGAGATGCCGTGGAACGAGCGGACGCAGGACGCCTACGACATCCAGGGCGCCAAGGCGGTCCTGGACGCCGAGCACGCGGGCCTGGAGGACGTCAAGGAACGCATCACCGAGTACCTCGCGGTGCGCAAGCGCCGCAACGACCGCGGCCTGGGCGTCATCGGCGGCCGGCGCGGCGGCGCCGTCCTGGCCCTCGTCGGGCCCCCCGGCGTCGGGAAGACCAGCCTGGGCGAGAGCGTGGCCCACGCCATGGGCCGCACGTTCGTCCGCGTCGCCCTCGGCGGCGTCCGCGACGAGGCCGAGATCCGCGGCCACCGCCGTACGTACGTCGGGGCGCTGCCCGGCCGGATCGTCCGCGCGATCAAGGAGGCCGGGTCCATGAACCCGGTGGTCCTGCTGGACGAGATCGACAAGGTGGGCTCCGACTTCCGCGGCGACCCGGCGGCCGCCCTGCTGGAAGTCCTCGACCCGGCCCAGAACCACACCTTCCGGGACCACTACCTGGAGGTCGAACTCGACCTGTCCGACGTGGTCTTCCTGGCCACCGCCAACGTCCTGGAGGCCATCCCGGAGGCGCTCGCCGACCGTATGGAGATCGTCCGGCTCGACGGCTACACCGAGGACGAGAAGGTCGTCATCGCCCGCGACCACCTGCTCCCGCGCCAGCTGGAGCGGGCCGGGATCGACAGGGACGAGGTCACGATCGACGAGGGCGCGCTGCGCAAGCTGGCCGGCGAGTACACGCGCGAGGCGGGCGTGCGCACCCTGGAGCGCTCCATCGCGCGCCTGCTGCGCAAGGTCGCGGCCCAGCACGAACTCGGCGAGCGGGAGCTGCCGTTCACCGTGACGGACGCCGACCTGCGCGCCCTGATCGGCCGGCCGCACCACGTGCCCGAGTCCGCACAGGACCCGGCCGAGCGCCGTACGTCCGTGCCCGGCGTGGCCACGGGCCTCGCGGTCACGGGAGCGGGCGGCGACGTCCTCTTCGTGGAGGCGTCCCTGGCCGACCCCGAGACGGGCGCGGCGGGCCTGACCCTGACCGGGCAGCTCGGTGACGTGATGAAGGAGTCGGCGCAGATCGCGCTCAGCTTCCTGCGCAGCCACGGCGCCGAACTGGAACTGCCGGTGGCCGACCTGAAGGACCGGGGCGTGCACATCCACTTCCCGGCGGGCGCGGTCCCGAAGGACGGCCCGAGCGCGGGCGTCACGATGACCACCGCCCTCGCCTCCCTGCTCTCCGGCCGGCTGGTGCGCACGGGCGTGGCGATGACCGGCGAGATCTCGCTGACCGGCCGCGTGCTGCCGATCGGCGGGGTCAAGCAGAAGCTGCTCGCCGCCCACCGCGCCGGGGTGACCACCGTGATCATCCCCAAGCGCAACGAACCCGACCTGGACGACGTCCCGGCCGAGGTGCTGGACAAGCTCGACGTCCACACCGTGACCGACGTCCGCCAGGTCCTGGAACTGGCGCTCGCGCCCGCCCTGAACGGCGTGGCGCCGGAGATTCCCGTGGCGGCGTGACAGACGCCGCGGGACGACCGAGGGCCCGGGTCCCGTGAGGGAGGCCCGGGCCCTCGCCGTGGACGCCTTCCGGGGCGGCCCGCGAGGATCCGGGCCGGCCGGGCCGCTCAGGGGAGGAGCGACTGTTCCGCCCACACCGTCTTGCCGACCCGGTCGTGCCGGGTGCCCCAGCGCTCGGCGAGCTGGGCGACCAGCAGCAGACCCCGGCCGCCCTCGTCGAAGATGCGGGCGCGGCGCATGTGCGGGGTGGTGCCGCCGGCGTCGTACACCTCGCAGATCAGCGTGGCGTCCTGGTGGATCAGCCGGAGCTGGATGGGCGGGCGGCCGTAGCGGATGGCGTTGGTGACCAGCTCGCTGACCATCAGCTCGGTGGTGAACGCGGCCTCCGTCAGGCCCCACGTGGACAGCTGCTCGTCGGTGAGGCGGCGGGCGCGGGCGACCATGGCGGGTTCGTCCGCCAGCTCCCAGGCGGCCACCCGGTCCCCGTGCAGCGCGCGGGTGCGGGCGACGAGGAGGGCGATGTCGTCGTCGGGGCGTTGGGTCAGCAGCGCGGTGAGCACGTGGTCGCAGATCGCGTCCAGCGACCGGGCGGGCCGGGCGAGCGCGACGAACATCCTGTCCAGTGCCTCGTCGATGTCGTGCTCGCGGGCCTCGAACAGTCCGTCGGTGTAGAGGGCGAGCAGGCTGCCCTCGGGCAGTTCCGTCTCGGCGGCCTCGAAGGGCAGCCCGCCCAGCCCGAGCGGCGGTCCGGCCGGTACGTCGAGGAACCGGACGGCGCCGTCCGGAGCGACGACGGCGGGCGGCGGGTGCCCGGCGCGGGCCAGGGAGCACCGGCGCGAGACCGGGTCGTAGACCGCGTACAGGCAGGTCGTGCCGATGCCGCCGGGCGTGTCGTCGGAGGTGTCCTCGCCGCTCTCGTCGGCGGCGAGCCGCAGGACCAGGTCGTCGAGGTGGGTGAGCAGTTCGTCGGGCGGCAGGTCGACGTCGGCCAGGGTGCGGACGGCGGTGCGCAGCCGGCCCATGGTCGCCGAGGCGCGGATGCCGTGTCCGACGACGTCGCCGACGACCAGCGCGACGCGGGCCCCGGACAGCGGGATCACGTCGAACCAGTCGCCGCCGACCCCGGCCCGGGTGGCGGCGGGCACATAGCGGGTGGCGATCTCCAGGGCCGCCTGCTCGGGCAGGGTGTGCGGAAGCAGGCTGCGCTGCAGGGCCATCGTGGTGGTCCGGGCCCGGGCGTGCGCATGGGCGCGGGCGTGGTCGCGCGCCCGCCGCAGGGCCGCGGCCGCCCGGTCGGCGAGTTCCTGCGCCCGCCGCAGCTCCTCCGCCCCGAACGGCCCGCGCTCGCGCCGCCGGGCGAAGAGGGCCACGCCGACGGCGTCGCCCTGGGCGAGCAGCGGCACCGCGAGCAGCGCGCCCGCCCCGGCCGCCCGCAGCCAGGCCGCGCCCGGGTCCAGCGCCGCCCACTCGGCGACGGCCGGCTCCCGCGTGTCGAACAGCAGGGCCCGCCCCGCCACCAGACAGCGCCCGGCCGGCGACTCCGGCCCACACACCACCGCCTCCCCGGCCCCGGCTCCGCCCTCGGCATCGGCCCCGGCGGAAGCAGAGGCGGAGGCGTGGCCCCAGGTGCCGGCGCCTGCGTCGGCGCCCGGGTGGGGCCGCCCGCCGCTCGGTACGGCACGCAGCACGGCGCGGCGCAGGAGGAGGGGCCCGGCGGTGCGCGGGACGACCCTCTCGGCCCATGTGCCGGCCCGCTCGTCCTCCGCCCCGCTCGTTCCGCCTCCGGCGCCTCCCTCGGCCGTGGCCCTGCCGCCGGCCCCGCCGGCCCCGGCATCCTCGATCCCCCCGCCGCCCTCCGTCCCCTCCGCCTCCACCATCCCCTCCGTTCCCTCCGGCAGGGCGTCGAGCAGGTCGACCGTCATGGCGTCGGCCAGCTCGGGGACGGTGAGTTCGGCGAGGTTCCGGGCGGCGCGGTCCTGTTCCTCTTCCGCGTCGAAGGAGCCGGTGGGCGCCGCGCCCGGCATGCCGGCGGAGCCCTGGTCGGCGGGCTGGCGGACGGACAGGCTGACCGCCCGCACCCGGCCGTCGGCGTCCTTCAGCGGAGTGAACACGGCGCTGCCGCCCAGCTCCGCGCCGAGCCGCGCCCTGATCTCCTGCGGCCGGCCCGACTCCAGCGCACGCCGCATCGACCGGTCGGCCTCCTCGCTCTCGGCGCCGGGCACGATGAGCGGCAGCCGCAGCCCGCGCACCGCCGCCTCGGGCAGCGCGAGGGCGCGCTCCATCCGGCGGTTGACGCGCACCAGGCGCAACTCGGCGTCGAAGATGGCCAGCGGGTACGGCGACTGGAGAAACGTCCACTCCTCCAGCGGCTCGCCCCGCGGCGGCTGCGCGCGGGCCGGTACGGCGCTCACCACGAGCCAGTCGGTGGCACCGGTCCGCGAGGTGCGGCGGTGCGCCAGCACGCCCAGCTCCAGGAGCCGGCCGTCGCGGTGGCGCAGCGGCACGGTGCCGTTCCAGCGCTGCCGGCCCGCCAGGACCCGGCGGGCGGCCTCGCCGTCGGAGGCGAGCAGGGCGGTGGCGGGGCGGCCGACGACGGCGGGGGAGTCGTAACCGAGCAGGCGGCGCGCGCCGTCGCTCCAGCTCGTGAGAATGCCCTGCTCATCGATGGTGGCCGTGGCCGTGTAGGTCGCCCGGCGCTCCTGTCGCTCCATCGTCGCTCATCTCGCCTTGCTCAGCAGGCCCTCCACGACCAGCATCGTCCGGGGCGGCGCCGAGCACCAACGCAGCCCCCGGCAGCGCGGTGGCCCCCGCGCACGAGCGGCAGGGGCCACGCAGAGGGCACCGCCGGCCCGGCCGGACCGGCTCAGCCGTTGGCCAGCGCCTGCACCCGGTCCAGGGCGCCGTTGAACTTGTCGTGGTCGCCGACGGTCGGGCCGGAGGAGGTGTACTGCCACATCGTGTAGTACGACCAGCCGGCCGGCAGCGTGCCCGGGTCCGAGGCGTAGCGGGCGATCCACAGGGGGTTGTTCGCCGCGAAGCCGCCGTAGTTCCCGGTGCAGTCGCTCCACCAGCTGGTGGCCGTGTAGATCACGGCGTCCCGGCCGGTCAGGGACTTGTAGGTGGTCAGGAAGTCGGCGATCCAGCCGACCATCGCGCTCGCCGACTTGCCGTAGCACTCGGCGCCGTACGGGTTCCACTCGATGTCGAGGGCGCCCGGCAGCGTCTTGCCGTCCTTGGACCAGCCGCCGCCGTGGCCGACGAAGTAGCTCGCCTGGGCGGCGCCGCTGGTGGTGTCCGGGGTCGCGAAGTGGTAGGCGCCGCGGATCATGCCGGTGCCGTACGAGCCGTTGTACTGCTGCGCGAAGTACGGGTTCGTGTAGTACGTGCCTTCCGTGGCCTTCGTGTACGCCCAGCGCACCCCGCTGTTCCACAGGGTCGACCAGGCGACGTTGCCCTGGTAGGCGGCGACGTCCACGCCCTCGGTCTGGGTGACGGCGGTGGCGGCGGGCGTGCCGCCGTGGCCGTCGTGGGCGAGGACCCCCATGCCCATGTGGGCGCTGCCTCGTGCGGGCTTCGTGGCGGCCTGGGCGGAGGTGAGGGGAAGGGTGAGGGAGAGCGCCGTGAGCAGGGCCGTCACGAGGACGGCGAGGACGCGCGGACGCAGGGAGTGCGAGGTGTGGGGGGCGGGGCGGACGGAGCCGGGTCTGTGCACGGGCATGACGTGCCTCCGGAGAACGAGGTGGGGGAGCGACAGACAGGTGGGGGGTCGTCCCACTGGCGTGGGCATGCCATTCATTGCCTGGTAAAGAAGCTACGCACGTAGATGACAGCCTGGGAAGGGGGTCCGGGCGCCGCCGTTGGTCTACGCCTGCGAAATACTGAGGGAGCTGCGGCAATGACCACGTTTGGCAGAAACTTTCAGAATCGCGAAACCGAGCAGGGGTGCTGACGTGCACGAGCACGGAAACGACGGCGCACATCGCGCCGCCGGACAGATGACGCCCAGTGGCGCAGACCAGGAGTTCCTGGCGTTGGAGCGGGAGTTGACCGTGCTCCTGCGGCGCGCCCGGGCCAACCAGGGCGAGATGGCCCGCGAGGTCCATCCCGACCTGGAGTCCTCCGCGTACGGGCTGCTCATCCGGCTCGACGAGTGCGGCGGCCAGCGGGCCACGGCACTCGCCGCCTACATCGGTGTCGGCAAGGCCACCATGTCGCGCCAGCTGCGCGCCCTGGAGGAGCTGGGGCTGATCGCCCGCGAACCGGACCCGGCCGACGGCCGCGCCTGGCTCGTCACCCTGACCGACGAGGGCCGCGGCCGGGTCGGCAAGGTCCGCGAGGCCCGCCGCGCCCGCTACGTCAGCCAGCTCGCCCACTGGGACCGCCACGAGGTCGCCGAGCTGGCCCGGCTGCTGCACCAGCTGAACGGCGTCATGGAGAAGTAGGCCGTGCCCGCATGCCGTCCGGCGTGCGGGCACGGCCTAACGAAGCGCGTCGCCGCCGTCGTGAGGGCTGTGCCACGGCCGGATGGGGCACGTCACGGCCGCACGGGGGAGCGGGCCGGATCGCCCCTCGGCGTCCCCGGGCAGGGCTCGGGCCGTGACGGCGCACGGCTCACAGCTCGACGTACACCACCGTCGCGTCGTCGTGCGTCTTGCCCCGCCCCAGGAAGGTCCGCGCCTCGCCGTCCGCCGCCTCCAGCTCCCGCACCCGGTCCACCAGCGACCGGGCGCCCTCCTTCTCGACCACGTCGAACAGGGCCGCCCAGTCGCCCTCGCGGAACTTCTCCGTCCAGCGGGTCGCCCCGTCCGTCAGCGCGGCCAGTGCCCGGACCTCGCGGCGGGGCGCGAGGCCGGTGACCGCGCGGGTGGCCACCGCCGGATCGGCGGCGGCCGTGAAGAAGCCGCCCTCCTTGTTGCGCAGGGTGGCGTCCACCAGGGCGTCGGTGGCGAGCGCGGAGCGCGGGAGCCGGGCGAGGCGGTCGTCCAGCACCGGCGTGACCGTCCCGTCGGGGGCCCGCAGGAGCAGCGCGGAGTCGGACAGCACCAGGTACTCGACCGCGTCGGCGGACCAGCGGGCCAGTGCCACCGTTGCCTGAGGCGTGCGCGGGTGAGAAAGCTCACAGGTGTCCGCGTGGGCCTCGGCCGTGCGCGCGATCGCCCGCGAGAGAATCTCCGGGAGCGTCAGATCTCGCCCCGAAACGGTCAGTTCGGTCAGCGCGCCGCCGAGCCGGGCCGTGAACCAGGGGACGGAATGCAGACACCCCGTCTCCCCTCTCGGCGGTGTCACCCCGTCCAGGACGATCACGCAACCGCCCTGCCCGCAGGCGGGTAGTCCGACACCGGCGAAGTCCTCGTTGGGGCGGTTCGGGTCGCCGGGCTCCGAAACGAGATCAGATCGCATCCAGTCAGTCTGCACGAGGCCTTCACAGCATTCGCCAAAGGCTGGCAAGCGGCCGCGAATTGATACGACCGCGCAGGTCAGACGCCTGGTTTGCGCGGGAATGGGCCATTCCGGGAAGGGGTGGGTGGCGAATACTGCCAAAGCATGCCGCGCGCGTCCAACCGGCGTGCCCCGCAGCAGTCGTGCACACGCCATGGGAACTTGCCCGCCAACTCCCCTCCGATGTTCACTCCTTCGGGTGGCGGGTCAGGTGATGCACGACCCCCGCCCACCGGCGCTGGGAGGGTCGGAAACCGTACGAACCGGGTGTACGCACCACTTGGCACCGAGATGACGGGGCGCCACCCGGGCCCCTAGGTAGTCGAGTTCAGGAGTGCGAGCACCGGTGCAGAAAAAGCGGCCTCGGCGCACAGGCAGGCAGACGGACCCCGTGGGGACCGCCCAGCAGACCCCCGTGGGTACCGGCCGCCCCACTCATGTGCGCACCCGGCTGATCGTCGCCGTCGCCGTGGTGGCCGCCGCCATCGCCGGCGCCGGGGCGCCCGCCCTGCTGACCGCCTCCGAGGACGTCAGCGACTCCCAGAACCTGGTGACGCTGGCCGCCGGCACCGAGGACGCGCTCGCGCTCGCCCACTCGCTGGCCGACGAGCGCGACGAGGTCACCACCTACGTCGCGGCCGGGCGGGTCAAGTCCAAGGCCCCCTCCGAGGACCGCAGCGCCCGCGTCGACCGGCAGGTCGAGGACCTGCGCGCCGACCCGGGCATCCCGGCGGGCCTGCGCGGCGAACTCGACGGCATCGCCGCCGTGCGCCAGTCCGCGCTCACCGGCAGGTCCACGGCGCTGGAGGCACACAAGGCCTACTCGGACACGATCGCCGCGCTGCACCAGGTCGCCGAGCAGCTGGCCGAGCAGTCGCCCCCGCGGGCCGGCTCCGGCGCCCACGCGCTCGCCGAACTCGACACCGCCGTCCAGCAGTCCGCCGCCGCCCGCGGCCTGCTGCTGGCCGCGCTGAACGTGCCGGGCACCACCCGGACCGTGATCAGCCCCGTCACCGGCCTGCCCGTCACGGCCTCCACCGCCACGGAGGCCGACAGGAAGCTGCGCGACGGCCTCACCGCCGCGGCCCAGCAGGCCCGGCTGCGCTCCGACGCCGCCCTCGCCGACTTCCGGGAGACCGCCCCGCGCTCCGCCGTCGACTCCTACGACTCCACGGTCACCGGCTCCGAGGTGAACTCGGCGGAGAAGTACCTGGCCACGCTCACCGCCCAGCCCACCCTCACCGACAGCGAGCTGTCCACCAGCACCAAGAAGCTGGACGCGGCCTTGTCCGCCCGGGTCGACCTGATGCGCGGCGCCGAGTCGGCCCTCTACGACCACCGCACCAAGGACCTGGCGAAGCTCCGGGACGACGACGTCACGGCGCTGGAGATCCGCGTCGCCGTGCTGGGCGCCCTGATGCTGGTCGCGGTCGGCATCGCCACGGCCATGGCCCGCACCCTGACCCGTCCGCTGTCCGTGCTGCGCCGCGGCTCGGCCCGCCTGGCGCAGGCGGAGGACCCGGTGGCGCAGGAGCCGATCGCCTTCACCGGCCGCAACGACGAGTTCGCCCAGGTCGTCCGCTCGGTCAACGCCCTGCACGCGCACGCCGCGGCCCTGCACGAGCGCGTGGCCACGCTGGAGACGGACCGCAAGCACCTGGTCGGCCAGCGCCAGAAGATGGCCGACGCCCGCGAGGAGCTGCGTGCCGAACTCGCCGAGTCCGCCGCCCAGCTGAAGCGGCTGCGCGGCAGCATCGGCGGCACCTTCGTCAACCTCGCCCTGCGCACCCTCGGCCTGGTCGAGCGCCAGCTCGCCGTCATCGAGGGCCTGGAGGAGCGCGAGCAGGACCCCGACCGCCTCGCCACGCTCTTCAAGCTGGACCACTTCGCCACGGTCATGCGCCGGCACAGCGAGAACCTCCTCGTCCTCGCCGGCACCGAGCACGTCCAGCAGCACCACGGCCCGGTCCCGCTGGTCGACGTCGTCCGCGCCGCGGTCAGCGAGATCGAACGCTACGAACGCGTCCGCATCGCCGCGCTGCCCCCGCACGCGCACGTGGCCGGCTTCGCCGCCGACGACCTCTCCCACCTCCTGGCCGAGCTGATGGAGAACGCCACGTCGTTCTCCCCTCCGGACCTCCCGGTCGAGGTCTCCGGCTGGCTGCTGGAGTCCGGTGAGGTGATGCTCTCCGTCCAGGACGAGGGCATCGGTATGGCGGGCGACCGCCTCGACCAGCTCAACGGCCGCCTGGCGGACTTCGACCCCGAGTCCCACTACGACACCCAGGGCGAGACCGGGCTCGGCCTCGGCCTGTACGTCGTCGCCCGCCTCGCGCACCGGCACGGTGTCCGCGTGCAGCTGCGCGAGCAGAAGCAGGGGGGCATCGCGGCGGTCGTGGTCCTCCCCGCCACCCTCCTGGCGGAGGCGCCGCCCACTGCCCTGCCCCCGCAGACCGCCTCCATGAGCGGCACCGGCACCTTCTCCCTGCCGGGCGCCGACGCCGAGGCCAACTCCAACGTCCTGCACGGGCGGCCCAAGAACACCGACCCCCTGGTGGCCCTCGCGGAGGAAGCCGTCCGGGCCGAGGAGGCCTTGGCCGCCCCGTCCGGCGAAGCCACCGGGCCCGGTGAGCACGGGGAGCACGGCGAATCCGCCGGGTCTGGTGAGCACCGGCAGTACCGGGAGGCCGCCGGCTCTGGTGCGCGTGGGGAGTACGGGGAGTCCGCCGGGCCCGCTGAGCACGGCGAGTACGGGGAGTCCGCCGGGTCTGGTGAGCACTGGCGGTACCGGGAGGTCGCCGGCTCTGGTGCGCGTGGGGAGTACGGGGAGTCCGCCGGGCCCGCTGAGCACCGGGAGTTCGGGGAGTCCACCGGGGCCGCCGAGCACGGCGAGCCCGAAGACACCGCCGTACACCAGCAGGCCGAGCCGTCCGCCGGCCGGCACACGGAAACGCGCCCGAAGGCCCCGGCGGAGACCTTCGCCGAGACGACGATGGAGCTGCTGCTGCCGGACGTCGCGCAGCACCCGCACTCCGACGGCCCGGACCCGGCGTTCCACAGCGGCCCGGCAGCCGACCCGCACGCCACGGCCACCGGCCTGCCGGCGCGCGAGCCGGAGGCACCGGCCACCGGCGCACCGGCCCCGGCCCCGCAAGCCCCAGCGGGCCCGCACACGCTCACCACCCCCACCGCCCCGGCGCAGTCAGGCCCGCCCACGGGCCCGGTGGCCGCCGGTGGCGGGCGCGCTCCGCAGGGGGCACCCGCGCCCGAGGACGAGACCCGCACGCACGCTGCGGATGGCACCGAGCGCGCCGAAGGCGAAGCCGAGGCGGTCACCGCCAAGGGTCTGCCCAAGCGCACCCCCAGGATCACCGCCCCCGCCCAGGCCCCGCGCCAGCGGACCGGCACGGTCGACGCCGACGCCCTGCGCCGCAGACTCGGCGGCTTCCGCAGCGGCGCCCAGGCCGGCTACCGCGCCGTGGCGCAGGAGATCGAGGAACAGACCGCCGGCCACCGCCGGCCGACCGCTTACGCACACGCCGAAGAAGCAACGGGGGGCACAGCCGAGGAGGCAAGCAGTTGACCGCGCCCAGTACCTATGGTCTGAGCAGTGAAGCCCGCAACCTGCACTGGCTGCTGACCAACCTGGTGGACGAAGTACCCGGCATCGAATCCGTCGCCGTGGTCTCCTCGGACGGTCTGCTCCTGCTCTCGTCCGACCCGGGCCAGACCGAGCAGTCCCGCCAGAACCGCCCGGCGAAAGGGCCCCGCGGCTCCTCCGCCGACCTCGCCACCATCGTCTCCGGCATCGGCAGCCTCACCGTCGGCGCCGCCAAGCTGATGCAGTTCGGCGGGGTCAGGCACACGATGGTCGCCATGGAGGAGGGCAGCCTGTTCGTGATGTCCATCAGCGACGGCTCGCTGCTCGGCGTGCACGGTTCCGCCGACTGCGACATGAGCGTGGTGGCGTACCACATGGCCCTCTTCGTCGGCCGCGCCGGCCACGTCCTGACCCCCGAACTCCGCAGCGAGCTGCGCAAGTCCCTGGAAGCCGAGTCGACGGGGAGCACCCGATGAGCGGCACCCCGAAGAAACTCCCCGTGCGCGGCGGCGACCGCAAACCCGCCCGCGTCCGCCCCTACTCGCTCACCGGCGGCCGTACCCGTTTCGGCCACGTCCTCCTCGTGGAGACGTTCGTCGCCAGCACCGCCGCGCTGGAGGCTCCGGAGGAGCGCAAGGAACTGACGAACGGTTCCCTCGTCACCCGGGTCATGCCGGAGATGCGGGCCATCGTCGAACTGTGCCGCCGTATGCGCACGGTGGCCGAGATCGCCGCGCTGCTGAAGATGCCGCTCGGCGTGGTCCGCGTCCTGCTCAGCGACCTCGCGGACCAGGGAAAGATCCGTGTGTACGGCACCGGAACCGGTCACGGCACCGGCCGTCCGGACCGCGCTCTGCTGGAAAGGGTGCTTGGTGGACTCCGTCGTCTCTGACGCCGCGGCCTCCGCGGCCTCCGCGGTCGGAAGGCCCCCGCTCGTCGCCGGTTTCACCGAGCCCGACGAGGACCTGAAGGCCTGGCAGACCGACCGTACGCGGGCCCCCATCGCCACCAAGATCGTGGTGGCCGGGGGCTTCGGCGTCGGCAAGACCACACTGGTCACCTCCGTTTCTGAGATCACGCCGCTGCAGACCGAGGCGCTGATGACCGAGGCGAGCGAGGAGACCGACGACCTCACCGCCACGCCGGACAAGGTCACGACCACCGTGGCCATGGACTTCGGCCGCATCACGCTCGACGACGACCTGGTGCTCTACCTGTTCGGCACGCCGGGCCAGCAGCGGTTCTGGTTCATGTGGGACGACCTGGTGCGGGGCGCGATCGGCGCCGTCGTCATGGCCGACACCCGGCGCCTGAAGGACTGTTTCCCGGCACTGGACTACTTCGAGAGCTGCGGGCTGCCGTACGTCGTCGCGGTCAACCACTTCGACGGCAGCGAGCGGTTCGAGCCGGAGGACGTGCGGGAGGCGCTGACGATACCCGCGCACATCCCTGTCATGATCATGGATGCGCGGCGTCGAATTTCGGTCATCGAGATCCTCCTGGCCCTGGTCGGCCACGCGCTGGACGAAACCCCCGAGTAGTCCCGAAGGAGTCCTCACCCGCATGCGGAAGATACTCGTCGTCGGAGCCGGCCAGTCCGGCCTCCAGCTCGCCCTCGGCCTCCAGTCGCACGGCTATGAGGTCACCCTGATGTCGAACCGGACCGCGGACGAGATCCGCACCGGCCGGGTCATGTCGACACAGTGCATGTTCCACACGGCACTGCAGCACGAGCGCGATCTCCAGTTGAACTTCTGGGAGTCCCAGGCCCCGAAGATCGAGGGACTCGGCGTCTCGGTCGCGGCCCCCGGCTCGCACGACCCGGGCCCCACCCAGCGGGCCATCGACTGGGTGGGCAGGCTGGACGGGTACGCGCAGTCGGTCGACCAGCGGGTGAAGATGGCCGGCTGGATGGAGACCTTCGCGCAGCGCGGCGGCCAGCTGGTCATCCACGGCGCGGCGGTCGGCGACCTCGACTACTTCGCCCGGACCTACGACCTCGTCCTGGTCTCGGCCGGCAAGGGCGAGCTGGTCCAGATGTTCGGCCGCGACGCCTCCCGCTCCCCGTACAGCGAGCCGCAGCGCGCGCTGGCCGTGGCGTACGTCCACGGGCTGGGCCCGCGCCCGGAGCACCCGGAGTTCGACGCCGTGCGCTGCAACCTGGTGCCGGGCGTCGGCGAGCTGTTCGTGATGCCGACGCTCACCACCTCCGGGCGCGCGGACATCCTGTTCTGGGAGGGCATACCGGGCGGGCCGCTGGACGTCTTCAAGGGCGTCAAGGACCCGGCGGAGCACCTCTCCCTGACCCTGGAACTCATGGAGACGTTCACGCCCTGGGAGTACGCGCGCGCGACCAAGGTCGAACTGACCGACGCGGGCGGCACGCTGGCCGGCCGCTACGCACCCACCGTCCGCAACCCGATCGGCCGCCTCCCCGGCGGCGGCCTGGTCCTCGGCGTGGCCGACGTGGTCGTCGCGAACGACCCGATCACCGGCCAGGGCTCCAACTCGGCGTCCAAGTGCGCCGCCGCCTACCTCGCCTCGATCCTCGAACACGGGGACAAGGAGTTCGACGAGGCCTGGATGCAGGCGACGTTCGACCGCTACTGGAACACCGCGCAGCACGTCACCAAGTGGACCAACGCGATGCTCGCGCCGCCGCCGGAGCACATCCTGAACCTCATCGGCGCCGCCGGCCAGCTCCAGCCCGTCGCCGACCGCTTCGCCAACGCCTTCAACGACCCGGCGGACTTCGAGAACTTCTTCTACGAGCCGGACAAGACGCAGGCCTACCTGGCGTCGGTGGCCGGAGCCTGATCCGGCCGCACGGCACCGAGGACCGGGTACGAGGCCAGGGGTGACACCGTCACCGCCGCTCCCGGCCTCGGTGCCTGGACGACCTCGCCGTGCCCGGCGTACATCGCCACGTGGGTCGCGTCGGGGAAGTAGACCACGAGGTCACCGGGGCGCAGCTCGCCGAGCGGGATCCGCTTCAGCCGCTCCCACTGCTCCTGGCTGGTGCGCGGGATCGGCGTGCCCGCGTGCTCCCAGGCCCGCGCGGTGAGGCCCGAGCAGTCGTAGGAGTCGGGGCCCTCCGCGCCCCACTCGTAGGGCTTGCCCACCTGCGCCATGGCGTAGCGGACCGCGCGGTCCCCGGCGGGGGAGGCGGCGCGGTCCGTGGGCAGGGCGCCCGCGGTGGTGAGCTTGGACTGGGCCGCGGTGACCCCCTGCCGTTCCAGCGCGGCGACCGCGGCCAGCTGGGCCGGGGTGAGCCCGGCCAGCAGGCGTTCGACGTCGGCCAGCTTCGCCCGGACCTCGTCACGCTGCCTCTTCTGCTGGTCCGCGAGCGTGAGCTGGGTGTCGAGGGCCGCGCGGGCGGCGCGGGCCAGGGCGTCCTTCTGCTGCTCCGCGCCGGTCAGCCGGGAGACGGTCCGGGCCCGTTGGCGTGCCAGCTCACCGATGACGTGGCCCTCGTCCAGCGCGTGCTGGGGGTCGGGCGCGAGCAGCAGGCGGACGTACGGCCCGAGGCCGCCGCTGTTCTGGTACTGCTGCCGGGCCAGCCGCCCCGCGTCGGTCCGGCTGTCCTGCAACGCCAGGCGCACACGGGCCAGTTGGCCGTCCAGCCGGGACACCTCGGCCTGCTGCCGCTTCAGCTTCCCGGCCGTGGCGTTGTAGGCCTCGGTGGCCTGCTCCGCCTGCCGGTACAGCTGTTGCAGATCCGTCAGCAGCTGGGACACGGACCGCTGGGGTCCGGGCGACTGGGACGCGGACGGCTGGGGTCCGGGCGGCTGGGATCCGGACGGCTGAGGTCCGGGCGGCTGGGGCGCGGACTGCTGGGGCGCCGGATCGGCCGGGCCGGCCGGCGCGGCCAGGGCGGGCACGGGTGCGAGGACGGCCTGGGCCGCCACCGCCGCCGTACAGACGAGGCGCAGCAGCACTCCTGACACGGCATCATCACCTCGGGTGCGGGCAGGGGATCCCGGCGGGCGGGCTGGTCGCCTCCCATGGCACCGCGATAATCGGATGTATCTGTGCGGGGCGCGCGCCGAGCGTGCGCGGATCGGCCCAGGCCTGTCACTCGTTCGTGGCCGCCGGCTTCGACCAGGGCCACCGGAGCCTGCCGCCGGAGGTGTCGTCGGGGTCGTAGAGGTACTTCCACCCCTGGATCAGCCCCAGCCTCTTGCTGTGGCCCCGGGGCACCCGGCGGTAGACGAGCACCGTGGGCGGGCCGCCGTCCGGGTCGGGGACGGGGATGCGGTACGTCTTCGGGGGGTGCCCGGTCGGCCCGAGCATGACCGGCAGCACGCGCCCGTCCATCGGGCCGCCCTCGAAGGGGGTGTCCTCGCTCTTCACGCGTCCAGTCTCAGCCATCCTCGGCGAGCGTGCCGACGAGGGCGGCCGTCTGCGGGTCGCGGCCCGCGGTGACGGCGAGGACGGCCACGAACTGCTCCACCAGCCAGTCGCGCAGCTCCTCGACCGGGGGCTGCTTGTCCTCGTCCAGCCAGATCAGCGAGGCCGCCTCGACGGCGGTGATCCACATCCGGACGGTCATCCGCAGCCGGGGGCCGGGATCGGCGACGTCGAGATGGCGGTAGATGTGCTCGGCGGCGGCCCGGCGCACCCCGTCCACTATGGCCGTCGTCCGCGAGGTCTCCACCACGCTGCCGCCCTGGAGCAGTGCGCTGAAGCCGGTGTCGTGCTCGTCGACGAACGCCAGATACCGGTCGAGGGCCCGGGACAGCCGGCGCAGCAACGGACCCGCCAGGGGCTCGTCGAAGCACTGCTGGAGCTCTTCCGCGGCCGAGCGCAGCGCGGCCTCGTACAACTGCTGCTTGCCGCCCGGGAAGTACCGGTACACCAGCGGCCGCGACACCCCGGCGGCCTCCGCCACGTCGTCCAGTGACACGTCCTCGGGGGCGCGGTGGGCGAACAGCGAGAGCGCGGCGGCGAGCAGCTGGCTGCGTCGCTCCTCGACGCTCAGACGACGGTAGGCGGGGGTGGCGGCCGGGGTCATGCACGCAGGGTAACGCGCGCCGTCGCCGGGCCGTCGCCCGTGCGCGGATCACGACCCGTCGGAGGGGCCCCGACGGTCGGCGTGGGCCTGGAACAGACCCCGCAGATGGGCCAGGCTCCGCTCGGCCGACGGGCGCAGGGCCGGGGCGGCGGCGCGGGCGTCGGCCCGCAGCCGGTCCACCGCCGCGTCGCCGAGCGCGTGCGTGGCCTCGGCGACGAAGGAGGGTTCGGCGAGCCAGTCGTCGAGGAGGTCCGGCGAGACCTCGAGGTGGAACTGCAGGCCCCAGGCGGCCGGTCCGGCGCGGAACGCCTGGCACTCGGTGGTGTCGGTGCGGGCCAGCACGCGGGTGCCGGTGCCGGGCACGATGCGGTCAGCGTGCCAGTGGAATACGGCGGGGGCGTCCGCCAGCGGGCCGACGACCGGGTCGCCGCGGTCCACCTCGCGCAGCGGGCTCCAGCCCAGCTCGCTGCCCCGCCCCAGCTCGGCACCGGTCCGTACGGCCAGGCCCTGGGCACGGGCGAGGAGCTGGGCGCCCAGGCACACGCCCAGCGTCGGCGTGCCCCGGCGCAGCGCCTCGGCCAGCAGCTCCCGCTCCAGCCGGAGCGCCGGATGCCCGGCGAGATCGTCGGCGTTCATGGGACCGCCCATCACGACGAGCCCCGCGAGGTCCGCGACCGGCGGCAGATCGTCCGCCGAGGCGCCCGGAAGGTCGACGAGGTTCCGGATGTCCACGTCGAGACCGCTGCCGTCCAGGGCGTCGAGTATCAGACCCGGCCTCTCCACCTCGACGTGCTGGAGGAACAGGACGGTACGCGTGGGCATACGGAGGTCTCCTGGAGGGGGCGGGGGAACCGATCGGAGGGGACCGGGAGATCGGTCCCGGGCGGAACGGCTCTCACCCTAACGCGCCAGTCCAGGACCCGAACCGGCAGCTCAGACCACCCGCACCGCCCATCGGACAACGTCGCCTGGCCTGCGGGGGACGGCTCGGTGGGTGGTGCTGTCGGCTCGTGCTTGTGGGGTCGCCGTCTGCGTCGGTCGAGTCACAGCACCGCTGGTTCGGCAACTGCTTCCGCCCGTCGGGCGACGGCCGCCCGCATGCCCGGCCGTCAGCGCTCCCGTCGCGTCGGCGTCTCCGGTGCTCGGGCCGCCCTCCCCGCCCGCCGGACCAGCCCTCCCGGGCGCCGCAGGTCACCGCATGCGCCCGTCCCTAGGCCAGCAGTCCCGACGACCTCCACAGTCGCCGGCCCGCACCCCGCAGCACGCCGATGTCGTCCAGGAAGTCCGTCAGCCGCTTCGCGCCGCTCTGCATGACCTCCCGGCGGTGCCCGCTGGCCTTCACCTGGGCCATGGCCTCCCGCTTGTCGAGGCCGACGTTCGCGTAGACGTCGGGGTTGACGAAGGCGACCGAGAAGACGCGGGCGAACTCGCCGGAGGTGATCCGGGTGAACTCCTGGGACCACTTCGGGGCGGTCACCATCTGGCGGCGCAACTCCTCGCGGGCGTAGCGGACATGGCGGGCCTCCTCCACGACATGGATGCGCGTGACGCCCCGGATGAGCGGCTGGACGCGCTCGTCCGGGAAGGTCAGGCGCTGCATCCAGTCCAGGACCTCCTCGCCGAGCAGCGTCGCCGTGAAGGAGCCGGGGGTGGTGGAGACGGTCTTGAAGAGGCGGCCGAGGTTCTGGTGGGCGCGGCTCACCGGGTACCAGGGCGTGCCGCCGTGCGCGATCAGCCGGGCGAACATCTTCGAGTGCCGGCACTCGTCCTCGATCTCGGTCAGCGCGTAGCGGACGTGCGCGCTCGTCGCCGCCTTGTCGTAGATGTGCCGGACCAGCAGCTGCATCAGGATGATCTCGAACCAGATGCCGAGCGAGGCCAGCGCCGCCGCCTCGTGCTGGGAGAGCAGGATCCGCTGTTCCTCGCTCATCCGCTTCCACATCGGGGTGTCGTACAGCGACACCAGCTCCGGCGGCCAGAACCACTTGCCCTCCTCGAAGGGCGCGTCCCAGTCCAGCTCCTTGTCCGGGTCGAAGGAGTGCCTGGCGGAGGAGACGAGCAGCCGTTCGGCCACCTGTTCCCGGTCCTTGAGCAGGCCGAGGGCGTCGCGCAGTCCGTCCAGCGCGTCCTCTTCCGTCAGCGTCGTCATGGCTCCCTCACCTCGTTACCGGGGGGTACGTCGTCCTATCTTATGAGACTGCTTGTCAGCAAGGCCGTCAATCCCTCGCGCACGACTTGTTGACTCAGCGTCTACGTGTGAGCCTGCGAGGTATGCCGACCCATGACCTGTACTCCAACGACCCCGGCGACTCCTCCTGGCAGGTGCCCGCGAGCGGCGCGGCCCGGTTCACCTGGGAGTACGACGACGGCCGCGACCGCTTGCTCGCCCTGTACCAGAAGGGCAAGGACAAGCAGTGGGACGGGCAGCGGCGCATCGACTGGGAGCTGGAGGTCGATCCGTACGACCCGCTCGGCACTCCCGAGGAGTCCATGACCCTGTACGGCACCCCGTACTGGGACAAGATGACCGACAAGGACAAGGGCGAGCTGCGCCGGCACTTCGCCTCCTGGCAGTTCAGCCAGTTCCTGCACGGCGAGCAGGGCGCGATGATCTGCGCGGCGCGGATCGTGGAGTCGGTGCCCGACCTGGACGCCAAGTTCTACTCCGCGACCCAGACCATGGACGAGGCCCGGCACGCCGAGATCTACGGCCGGTTCCTGCACGAGAAGATCGGGCTCGTCTACCCGATCAACGACAATCTGCGCTCCCTCCTCGACGACACCCTGCGCGACAGCCGCTGGGACATGCCGTACCTGGGCATGCAGGTGCTCATCGAGGGCCTGGCGCTGGCCGCCTTCGGCATGATCCGGGACACCACCGACAAGCCGCTGCCGAAGCAGATCCTGACGTACGTCATGCAGGACGAGGCCCGGCACGTCGCCTTCGGTCGCATGGCCCTGCGGGACTACTACAGGCAGCTCACCGACGCCGAGCTGCGCGAGCGCGAGGAGTTCGTCATCGAGGGCTGCTACCTGATGCGCGACCGGCTGCGCGGGGTCGAGGTCCTGGAGAACTTCGGCATTCCCAAGGCCGAGGCGGAGGCGCTGAGCGAGCGCTCCGAGTTCCTCCAGCTCTTCCGGAAGCTGCTGTTCAGCCGCATCGTGCCCTGCGTCAAGGACATCGGCCTGTGGGGCGAGCGCCTGCAGCAGGCCTATGTCGACATGGGTGTGTTCGAGATGGGCGACTCCAGCCTGGACCTGCTCATGGCCCAGGACGAGGAACTGGCCGAGCGACTGGACGCCGAGCGCTTCGCCGCCGAGGAGCACGCGCGGGTGGCGGAGGTGCGGCAGGCCGTGGAGTCGGGCGCGGCCGAGGACTGAGCATCGGGCGCCGGGCCGGGCGCTCGGCGGCGGTGGCCGGGTGGTCGCCCGGGTGCAGTAGCGTGCTGGCGTGTCCATGCCTCCACCGTCGCAGCAGCCGCAGCCACCGTACGGGCAGCAGCCTCCCTACGGCCCGCAGCCCCCGTACGGTCAGCCGCCGGCCGCCCCCGGCCCGTGCGGCTCGCCGTATCCGCAGGCGCAGCCGTATCCGCGACAGCAGCCCTACGCCCAGCAGCCGTACCCAGAGCAGCAGCGCTACCCCCACCAGCAGCCGTACCCGCCGCAGCCCTACCCGGCCTGGGGCGCGCCGCTCCCGGCCCCGCCGACCGGGAAGCGCCGGGTCGGGCTGGTCCTCGGGATCGTGGGCGGTGTCGTGACGCTGGTCGTCGTGGGTCTCGTCCTGCTCGGCGCGGTGGTCGGCAGCGGCTTCCCCGAGGCGAAGAACAAGCTGACGCTGCCCGGGACGCTGGCCCTGCCCGAAGGGAACTACCAGCTGGCCCGGGACCTCTCCGCCTCCGAGGGCAGGAAGATCGAGGACGAGGCCGACGGCGCCTGGGACGCCAAGGACACGCACGGGGTGGTCGGCAGCTACGACCTCGGCGGTGACGCGGCCAGGGGCACACTGGCGCTGTCGGGCATGTACGGCAGGTTCAAGAACCCCGATGCCGCCCGGCGCAGCATGATGAAGGGCGCCGCCCAGGGGGACGGTGCCACGGTCGCCGTGGCCCCGAAGGACTACCAGCTGGACGGCGTGACCATCACGTGCGAAGTGGCGACGCAGCAGCAGATGGGCACGACGGTCACCGTGCCCATGTGCGCCTGGGCCGACGGCAACACCGGCGCCACGGTCGCCGAGGTCGACACGCAGCGGCTCGCGCAGGACCCGTCGGAGGTGGACCTGGCCCGACTCGCCCGCACGACCCGCCGGATCCGCACCGAGGCGGTCAAGCCGATCGGCTGACCGGCTCCCGCACCACCGCCGTCCCCGCGGGGGCCGGGAACCGCGTCCGCAGCGTGAAGGCGAACGGCGTCGGGCCCTGCGCCCGCAGCCGCAGCAGCCGGTCCTCCGCCTCGGCGACCGTCGGGCGGTGGCCGGCCGGCACCCACCACAGCACGGCCGTCGCCTCCTGGAGCCTGTCGAACCACTCCCGGCGCCGCGCCAGCAACTCCCGGTGCTGCCCCTGGTACATGAACGCCGTCAGCGCGTCCGCGTCCCGCCAGGTCGACATGTTGATGATCAGCCACTCGTCGCCGAGCACCGGGATGTCGGTGGCGTTGCCCGAGTCGCTCGCGAGCCGCCACACGAATCCGTCCGCGGCGTCCGCCGTCGCGTTCACCGGGTCGAGCGCGTCGACGAAGTCCTTCAACTCGGGGGAGTCCAGCGGGAACTTGAGGCGGGCGATGTTGACTTCGGCGAGTTCGTACGCGGCGGTCTGCGTCATGACCGAACGGTAGGTCGGGGCCGGGTGCGCCCGGTACCCCCCGTCTCACGGACCGAGAACCGCGCGCATCACGTCCCGCGCGATCGGCGCCGCGTCCCCGCCGCCGCTGATCTCGCCCCGGTTCGCCGAGGCGTCCTCGACCACCACCGCGACCGCCACCCGCGGCTCCAGCGCGTTCGCGGCCTGCGCCCAGGAGACGAACCAGGCGTAGGGCACACCGGAGTTGCCGACTCCGTGCTGCGCGGTGCCGGTCTTGCCGCCGACCAGGGCGCCGGGGATGGCCGCCCGGGTCCCGGTGCCCTCCTGGACCACGTCCGTCATCAGCTCCTTCAGCCGCACGGCCGTCGTCGGGTTCATCACCTGCCGCACCCGGTGCACCCCGCTCCCGGCGACCGTCTCGCCGGTGCGCCGGGTCGTGCGCTCCACCAGGTACGGGGTGTGCAGCAGACCGCCGTCGGCGACGGCCGCCGCGACCATCGCCATCTGCAACGGCGTGGCCCGCGTGTTGTACTGCCCGATCGACGACAGCGCCAGCTGCGCCCGGTCCACGTGCGGGTCGAAGGTGCTGGGCACCACGGAGAACGGGATGCGCAGCGCGGTGTCGTTGAACCCGAACCCCTGCGCCGTGTCCACCATGTCCCGCGCCCCGACGTCCACGCCCAGCTTGGCGAACACCGTGTTGCAGGACCACTCGAAGGCCATGCGCAGCGAGGCGTCGCGGCAGCCGTCGGACTCGTTGGTCAGCCGGGTCGCGGTGCCGGGCAGCCGGTAGGGGTCGGGGGAGTCGGTGGGCGCGTCCAGGTCCGTGACCGCGCCCGCGTCCAGCGCCGCCGCCGCGGTGACCACCTTGAACGTCGAGCCCGGCGGATAGGTCTGCCGCGCCGCCCGGTTGAGCATCGGCTTCTCCGGGTCATGGCCCAGCCGCTCCCACGCCGAGGCCACCGCCTCGCCGTTGCCGGACAGTTGCGCGGGGTCGTACGACGGGCTCGACACCAGCGCGAGGATCCGGCCGGTGGCCGGCTCGATCGCGGCGACCGCGCCCTTGCGCCCCGCCAGCCCCCGGTACGCGGCCTCCTGCGCGTCCCGGTTCAGCGTGGTCACGACGTTCCCCGCGGGAGTGCGGGCGCGCGTCAGGTCCTGCCACAGCGGCAGCAGCGGCGACAGCAGCGGATCGGTGCCGGAGAGCACCCCGTCCCCGGCGTGCTCCAGGAACGTGGTGCCGTACGTCTGCGAGGAGAAGCCGGTGACCGGGGCGTACAACGGGCCGTCCTTGTAGCTCCGTTCGTAGCGCAGCTGCTCCCCGGTGTCGACGGACCCGGTGACCGGCTCGCCGCCGACCACGATGTCGCCGCGCGGCTGGCTGTAACGGGCGATCGTGGCACGGCGGTTGGCCGGATTGGCGTCGAAGTACTGCGACTGCACCACCTGCACCCGGGCGGCGTTGCCCAGCAGGGCCGCGAGCAGCAGCGCGCACAGCGCCCAGGCGCGCCGGATGTACCGGGCCATGGGGCGCCCTCCCTCGGGAAAGCCGCCGTAGCCGCCGTGGTCGTCGCTCATGGGGCCTCCCGCCCGTCGTACTGGCTGCGTGCCGAGTCGCTCACCCGGATCAGCAGCGCGACGATCGCCCAGTTGGTGATCACCGAGGAGCCGCCCTGGGCGAGGAACGGCATCGCCATGCCGGTCAGCGGGATCAGCCCGGTCACCCCGCCCGCGATCACGAACACCTGCAGCGCCAGCAGCGAGGCGAGCCCGACGGCGAGGAGCCGGCCGAACGGCTCGCGCAGCGCGAGGCCCGCGCGGAAGCCGCGCTCCACCAGCAGGCCGTACAGCAGGAAGATCGCCGCGAGCCCGGCCAGCCCCAGCTCCTCGCCCGCCGTGGCCAGGATGAAGTCCGACTTCACGGCGAAGCCGATCAGCAGGGAGTGCCCGAGCCCGAGCCCGGTGCCGAGCACCCCGCCGGCCGCGAAGGCGAACAGCGACTGCGAGAGCTGGTTGGGTCCGATCCCGGCGTCGATCGTGTGGAAGGGGTGCAGCCAGTCCTCGATGCGTCCGCCCACGTGCGGCTCGAACCGCCCGACGGCGTAGGCGCCGAGCACCGCCAGCAGCAGCCCGACCGCGATCCACCCCGTCCGCCCGGTCGCGACGTACAGCAGCACCACGAACAGCCCGAAGAACAGCAGCGAGGTGCCCAGGTCCCGCTCCAGGACCAGCACGCCGACGCTCAGCAGCCAGACCGTCACGATCGGCCCGAGCACCCGCCCGGCCGGGAACTGCAGCCGCCACAGCCGGCGGCCCGTGTACGCGAGCGCGTTGCGGTTGGCGGCCAGGTAGGCGGCGAAGAACACCGCGAGCAGCACCTTCGCGAACTCGCCGGGCTGGATGGAGAACCCGGCGATCCGCAGCCAGATCCGGGCGCCGTTGACGGCCGGGAACAGGATCGGCAGCGCGAGCAGCACCAGCGCGGCGGCCCCGCACACGTACGCGTACCGCTGCAGCAGCCGGTGGTCGCGCAGTACCAGTACGACCCCGATGAACAGCCCGACCCCGAGCGTGGACCACACCAGCTGGGCCGGCGCCGCCCGGTCCTTCGGGGTCTGCAGGTCCAGCCGGTAGATCAGCACCAGGCCGAGCCCGTTGAGCAGCACCCCGATCGGCAGCGGCAGCGGATCGGCGTACGGCGCCCGCAGCCGTACGACGAGATGCGCGACCAGGGCGAGCACCCCGAGCCCGGCGCCGTACCCGACGGCACCGGGCGGAACGCTGCCGCTGCGCGCGAGCCCCACCGCGCAGTAGCCGTACACGCACAGCAGGACGGCCAGGACGATCAGCGCGAGTTCGATGCCACGGCGCCGGGGGAGGCGTTCGACAGGTGCGTGAGCCTGCGTCGCCGCCAGCGTGGTTCCGGCCTTGGTCATGCCCGGAACCTACCGAAATGGGGCTATGGTGCCGATGCAGCGCGCCGCGTGCCGGGCGCTGCGTCCCGGGCTCTAGCGCTCCTCGTCCACCGGCAGGAGCAGGGTCGCCACCGCGCCCCCGTCCACCGCGTTGGCGAACGTCAGCCGCGCGCCCAGGACCTCCGCCTGCCCCACCGCGATGGTGAGCCCCAGCCCGTGCCCGGTGGCCCCGCCCTCCGTGCGGAAGCGCTGCGGGCCGTGCGCCACCAGGTACCGCGGGTACCCGCCGCCGTGATCCCGCACGGTCACCACGGCCCCGTCCACGGTCAGCACCACCGGCGGGGCGCCGTGCTTGTGCGCGTTGGCCACCAGGTTCCCCAGCACCCGCTCCAGCCGCCGGCGGTCGGTCTCCACGCGCGCGCCCCGAACGATCCGCACCTCGGTGTCGGTGCCCGACGCCCGCACCACCCGCCGGGCCAGCGCCCCCAGCTCCTCGGTGCCCAGGTCCAGCTTCTCCCGCCCGGTGTCCAGCCGGGAGATCTCCAGCAGGTCCTCGGTCAGCGTGCGCAGCGCCGCGACCCGGTCCCGGACCAGCTCCGTCGGCCGTCCCGGGGGAAGCAGCTCCGCCGCCGCGTGCAGCCCGGTCAGCGGGGTGCGCAGCTCGTGCGCCACGTCCGCGGTGAACCGCTGCTCGCTCAGCAGCTTGCTCTGCAGCGTGGAGGCCATCGTGTCCAGGGCCGCCGCGACCGCCGCCACCTCGTCCTGCGGCCGGGACGGGACCTTGGTCAGCGGATCGTCCACGCGCGCGTCCAGGTCGCCGGCGCTGATGCGCCGCGCCACGCGCGCGGTGGCGTGCAGCCGCCGGGTCACGCGGGTCACGCCGAACACGCCGACCAGCACCACGACCCCGATGGCCAGCCCCGAGGACCACAGGATGGAGTTGTCCAGCCCGGCGATGGTGCGGGCCTGCTGCGAGTAGTCCATCTCCACGGCCAGCGCCCGGTGCCCGGCCGCCGGGCCCGCCGCCCACATGGTCGGGCGCCCGTTGTGCGTGGAGACGATCGTGCCGCGCTCACCGCGCGCCGCCAGCGCCCGCAGCGCGCCGGGCAGCCCTTCGGGGTCCACCCCGGCGCCCGGCAGCAGCGTGTCCCCGGCCTCGTACGCCTCGGTGGCGTCCCCGAGGCGGGACAGGGCCTGGCGGCGGGACTGGTCGACGGTCTGGTTGGTCACCGAGACGTGCACCAGGACGCCGAGCAGCGCGGCCAGCGCACAGCACATCACCGTGATGAACACGGCCGCCTTCACGGCGAGCGGACCGGCCCACCTCGGCAGAGCGGGCTTCACGGGGTGCCCGCCGAGGGGGTCTGCGAGGCGGACGGGGTATGCGAGGCGGAGCGGGGCGGCGAGGCGGAGCGGGACGGCTTGGTGGCCTTGCGGCCGTCACCGGTGTGCAGGTACTCGTCCCGGGAGAACACCATCGCCCGCTGCCCCGGGTCCCACACCCAGGTCGTGCGGTACTCGTAGCCGGAGATGTCCGCCGGGGAGCGCTCGATCAGCGCCCGGCCGGCCAGCTCCACCCCCAGGATCGCGTCGTTGTCCGCCAGCACCTGCACCAGCCGGTGCTTCTCGACGGTGTAGACCCGCACCGCCGTCTGGTTGGTCGGGTAGAGCCGGAAGCCGAGCGTGAGGTCGTCCCGGCCGTCGCCGGTCAGGTCCCGGTAGTACGGCTTCAGCAGCGGGCACAGCGCCCGGTCGCCGGCGGGCCGGCAGTCCTTCAGCCGGTCCACGGTCGCGTGGTAGGCCCCCTTGGACCCGTAGTCGTCCGGCTCCGCCTTGATCTCCGCCTCGACCACGTCGACCGGGTTCACCTTGCGGATGTCGTCGCCGGGGACCTTGACGCCCTTGACGACCGCCCGGGCCGCCACGGCGTAGGGGTAGGCCGGGCTGGAGGCCGGCTGGAGGTCGGGCCAGAGCTTGGCGGGGCTGACCGCGGTGGGCGTCGGCCCGGCGGCCCGCAGCCCGCCCCGGTCCCCGCAGGCCGACGCCGTCACCGACAGCAGGGCGACGACGACCGCGGCGAGGACGGTGCGTACGGGGCGGCGGGCTGGCACGGTGCTCCTGGGGTGTCGGGTCGGTTCGGGATCCCGAACAACCTTATGCGCAGTTTCGTATTGCTCTTAGTTTCGTAGTTTCGTAGGAAAATCCTTTTTGCGCTCATGGGGCGGCGCTGGGAGAGAGGCTACTCGGCCAGTTCCTCCAGCAGTCGCACGGTCGGCAGTCCGGTGCGCAGGTACTCCACGAACAGCTCGTTGTGCAGCGCCCAGGCCGAACGCCGGGCCCGGATCAGCTGGATCGCCTCGTCCGGCGAGAAGCGGCCGCGCTGCACCAGGGCGTGCGCCACGACCAGGCCCGAGCGGTTGTACCCGTGGAAGCAGCGCACCAGAACCCGGCGCCCGGCGTCCAGCGCCTCGTTCGCCGCTGCGGCCAGCCGCATCACCCCGGCGAGCTGCGTCGCGTCCAGCGGGCCGTCCGGGATCGGCCACACACGGTGCTCGACCCCCGGATCGGGGCCGTGCCCCGGCAGCCGTAACAGCGTCTGCACCACATCGAACTCGTCCCGCACGACCACGGGCTCCCGGCGCCCGGACGGGCCGAGGACCTCGTGCCCGCCCATCCACAGCCCGGGCACGATCTCGCTCCACGGACGCTCCGGAGCCGGTACGTCGGGCTGCCTTCCGCGGATCCGCAACGGCGCCTCCCCAACTCCCCGTCGAAAGGTCCGTCCTGCCAGGGCCGCCCTCCAAGGTAACCGGTCTTGCCCCGGGAGCGCCCCGCCTGTTCCCATGGTCGAGGGGTGATGGCGCATGAACGCACTGCGCGTGGTGCCGGCCTATCGGCACGGCCGGGAACGGCTGTACGTCTGCCGCCAGGACGGCAGCAACGTCGCCTGGTACGACCGGGAGACGAGCCGCGTGAACCTGCTCGGCGAGGACAGCAGGGACGACGTACTCCAAGCCCTGAAACCCTTTCTGACCGGCCCGGTGACCGTGGGCCCACCGCCGGTCCCCACCCCCGCCGAACTGGCCCGGCTGACCCTGCACCCCGACGACGACCTCGCGCCCAACCGGCCCGGCGAGGCCCTGCTCGTCGCCCTCGACCGCGACCCCGGCCCCGCCCACCGGCTGCGCCCCGACCCGCGCCGCCGCGCCCTGACCGCCGAGCAGACCGTCGGAGGGGCCCTGGACGCTTTGGAGGGCGCCGGCTGGCACACCGTGCACTCCGTCGCGCTGCCCGGCGGCGACCGCATCCACCATCTGCTGCTCGGCCCCGGCGGCGTCTTCGCCGTCCACGCCCTGTACGCCCGCAAGGCCCGCGTCCTGGTCGCCGACCCCATGGTCACCCTGGGCCGCCGCGAGGCCGAGCCGCTGCTGCGCCGCCTGCGCGCGGACGCGGACCGCGCCTCCTACGCCCTGACCGCCGAGGTCCACCCGGTCCTGGCCCTCACCGGCCCCGCCGAGGTGACCGTCACCGACCGGCCGCGCGCGGTGCGGATCCTCGACGACACCCGGCTGGCGGAGCTGGCCCGGCTGGGCGGGGTGCTGAAACCGGCGGACGTGGAGGCCCTGCACGGAATGGCCCGGGACCGCAACACGTGGCGCAGGGTGTGAGGGCCTCGGACGTCAGGAGGGCAGGGGAGCGGCCGTCCCCGGGTCCAGCAGGGGAGCCATCAGGTCACCGTGCTCCCGCAGCCGCGCGGCCATGTCCGCGGCCTGGAACGCCAGTTGCCCGGGTTCGCGGCACTCCTCGACCTCTTCCCAGGTGACCGGGGTGGACACGAGGGGGAACGGGCGGGCGCGCAGGGTGTAGGGCGTGGCCGTCGTCTTGCGGGCGGCGTTCTGGCTCCAGTCGACGAACACCTTCCCCGGTCTGAGGCTCTTGGTCATCCGGTGCACCACCAGCCGGGGCATGGCCCGCTCGGCCTCGACGGCGAGCGCCTTGGCGTACTCGCTGGTCCGCTCCGAGGACGAGCCCCGGACGGCGGCCAGCAGGTGCATCCCCTTCGACCCGGCCGTCTTCGGGTACGCCTCGATCCCGTCCGCCGTGAGCCGCTCACGCAGCCAGAGAGCCACCTCGCAGCAGTGGACGAGATGGGCCGGCGGCCCGGGGTCGAGATCGAAGACCAGCCGGTCGGCCTCCCGCGGACTCTGCACGAGCCACTGGTGCGTGTGGAACTCGGTGACCAGATTCGCCGCCCACACCAGGCTCGGCAGGTCCTGTACGACGACCATCCGGGCCGGGCTGTCCGCGGAGGAGCGGGGCACCTCGGCGGTGGTGACCCACTCGGGCGTACCCGGCGGCACGTTCTTGGTGAAGAACAGCTGCCCTTCCGGGCCGTCCGGATACCGCAGGAAGGACACGGCCCGGTCGCGCAGGTGCGGCAGCAGCGCGTCGGCGCTGGTCGCGTAGTAGTGCACCAGCTCCGCCTTGGTGAAGCCGGTCCGCGGATACAGCACCTTCTCCAGGTTGGTGAGCGCCACCCGCCGCCCCGCCACCTCTGTGATAGGCGTCATAAGATGACAATCCCAGAAAAACCGGTCAAACCGTCGGAAGGGTGCGGCACGTGCGGTCGATATGGAACGGCGCGATCTCCTTCGGTCTCGTCAGCATCCCGATCAAGCTGGTGAACGCCACGGAGAGCCACGCGATCTCCTTCCGCCAGATCCACACCGAGGACAACGGGCGCATCCGCTACCGCAAGGTGTGCGAGCTGGAAGACCGCGAGGTCACCCAGTCGGAGATCGGCAAGGGCTACGAGGACGCCGACGGCACGATCATCCCGATCAGCGACGACGAGCTCTCCCACCTGCCCATCCCCACCGCCCGCACGATCGAGATCGTGGCCTTCGTACCGGCCGACCGGATCGACCCCCTCCAGATGGACGCGGCGTACTACCTGGCGGCGAGCGGCGCCCCGGCGGCGAAGCCGTACACCCTCCTTCGGGAGGCCCTCAAGCGCAGCAACAAGGTGGCCATCGCGAAGTACGCCCTGCGCGGGCGCGAGCGCCTCGGCATGCTGCGGGTCGTCGGCGACGCCATCGCCATGCACGGCCTGCTCTGGCCCGACGAGGTACGCGCCCCGGAGGGCGTCGCCCCGGACACCCCCGTGACGATCCGCGACAAGGAACTCGACCTCGCCGACGCCCTGATGGACACGCTCGGCGAGGTGGACCTGGAGGACCTGCACGACGAGTACCGGGAGGCCCTGGAGGAGGTCATCGCCGCGAAGGCCTCCGGCGAGGCCCCGCCGGAATCCCCGGCCCCGGCGGCCGGCGGCAAGGTCCTCGACCTGATGGCGGCCCTGGAGAACAGCGTCCGGGCGGCCCGGGAATCCCGCGGCGAATCCCCCTCCGGCCCCGAGGCCGAGATCAGACGCCTGCCCCGCAAGAAGACCGCCGCCGCGAAGAAGACGGCCGCCGTGAAGAAGACGGCCGCCGCGAAGAAGACGACGGCGGCGAAGAAGACGACGGCCAGGTCCGCGACGAAGTCGGCCAAGTCGGCGGCGGACAAGGCGACGCCGGCGAAGACGCCTGCGAAGAAGACGACGTCGCGCAAACGGTCGGCATGAGGCAGCCCCCGCACCGGCTGGCACGGGTAGC
Source organism: Streptomyces sp. NPDC104106 (assembly GCF_055584345.1). Lineage (NCBI taxonomy): Bacteria > Bacillati > Actinomycetota > Actinomycetes > Kitasatosporales > Streptomycetaceae > Streptomyces > Streptomyces sp. NPDC104106. The sequence goes on along the minus strand of NZ_JBVJMF010000005.1, from coordinate 105,221 downwards.
GTCCGGCGGAGCGGCGGCGCAGGAGGCAGGAGCCACCTGGCGCCGGCCGCCCCGCTGTACGACGGGTTGCCCGGGGAACGGTCACCGGGTGTGCGCGCGTATGAACGCGTCGTACGCCTGGGGCGTCTGCTCGGTGGGCAGCGGACGGTACAGCTCGTGCGGGCCCGGGATGAGCTGGCGGGCGACAAGGTCGGCGTGGATCTCCTGGAGGTGGGAGATCTCGCCGGTGTTCGGGTCGGCCGCCGCCACCGCGGGCGGGGTCACGTTCGCGAGGACGTCGTCGGTGCGCGGCGTGCCGAGGGTGAGCACGTCCCCGAGGCCCGTGGCCGCGGCGTCCCGCTGGGTGAGCGCGGGCAGCGACCAGCGCTCTTCGACGGTCCTGAGGATGCTGGTGTGATCCAGCGGGGTCGCGTCGGCCGCGACGCGGAACACGACGCCCTGGTCGATCAGCGGGGACACCAGCACGGTCGGCACCCGGACGCCGAACCGGCCGAAGTCGAAGCCGAACTCACCCGCGGTGCCGTCCCCCGGCGCGGTGGCCGTGGTCGGGGGCGCGACGTGGTCGTAGCACCCGCCGTGCTCGTCGTAGGTGATGACCAGGAGCGTCTCGTCCCAGGCCGGGCTGTCGTGCAGGGCGCGGTACACCTGCAGAAGGAGCGCCTCGCCGGCGGCCACGTCGTTGACCGGGTGCTCGCTGTTGCCGGTGGCCTCCCAGCTGGGTTCGAGGAAGGTGAAGGCGGGCAGTTCTCCCGCCCCGGCAGCGGCCTGGAAGTCCGGGAACCGGCCGAAGTGGTCGTCGGTGGCACTGTGGATGTCAGGGAAGTTCCCCCTGGTCAGAGGGTCATTGACGTAGCCGTACACCTTCCAGTCGAGCTGCTGCCGGCTGAGCAGGCCGAAGATGCTCGGGCAGGTGAAGGTGTGGGTGTGGTCGTCCATGTGCCCCTGGCTGGTGCCGGCGCAGGCGAACGCGCGGTTCGGCATCGTCTCGGTCGGCGCCGGACTGAACCAGTGGTCGCAGACGGCGTAGCCGCGGGCCAGGCCCGACAGGACCGGAAGGCTCTCGGGGGTGTGACAGCGCATGATGTCGCCGTCGTCCGTGCCCGGGATGATCGTCGGCCGGTGGCCGGGCGGATTGTGCTGTGCCTGCTGGGTCCGCAGGGCCAGGGTGTCGGCGAAGTTGGTGACGAAGCCGTCCATGGTCGCCGTCGGGGGTGATGGCGCGGTGAGCGAGCCGAAGAGCTGCGCGTTCGTCGGCCGGTAGCCCTCGCCCGGATTCGCGCCCGGCGTGAAGTAGGCGTGCGGGTCCGTCGGCTGGATCCGGGCGACCTTGACGGACTGGCCCTGCCGGTCGGAGTTGGACTCCGTGCCGGTCAGCCCTTCGTAGTGCTGACCGGCGGGGGAGACGTTGTCCTGGTCGGTGTAGAGAAACCCGAGCAGATGGTCGAACGAGCGATTCTCCAGCATCAGCACCACGAGGTGCTCCATGGCCGACAGCCGGTTTCCGCCTGCCATCACGGCCTCCCTCGGCTCGGCAGCCACTGGTCCCGCGGAGTCGTACGGCGCTCACGCCGGCTGCCGACGCGCGGCCGGTTGGCGTAGCGGCCGGCGATCGCGTCGGCGGTCAGCTGGTGCCATCCGGTGCCCTTGGTGACGTCGAAGACGCCGATGTAACCGCCTGGCAGCAGTTCCAGGGGATTCTTTATGACATTGCCGTAGTCGAACTGGGTCCCGTTCGCTGGGCGGTTCGGCTCGAACCAGGCGGGGAACACGAAGTCGCTGACCAGTGTGCCGTCGATGGTGTAGCCGTTGGCGTCGGCCTCGCAGGCGTCGGCCACCTCCATGGCGTACAGCTTGCCGGTGGTGGCGGTCGGCTGGTCGAAGACCACGCGGTTGATGTCCGGATCGGCGAGCATTTCGAGCAGTTCGTGACTGGCCGTCACGGTCCACTGGTCGCCGATCTGCAGGTCGGTGCCCGCGAACACCTTGCCCAGCGGCATGAAGTTCGAGGTCAGGTCGTGGTAGCCCAGGGCGCCGGCCTGGTCGGAGTTGTCCAGCACCACCAGCCACCAGGAGTCCTCCGAGAGCTTGTCACCGGCGACGTACGACAGTTCGGCGTCGACTCCCCACACTGGGGCGAAGTGCTCGCTGACCTGCTTCTGCAGCGCCGGCACCACGGCCGCGACGTCGCCGTCCCTCAAGGCCGTGCTCTCGTTGGTCACTTGGATTCTGACGTTCGGCATTTCTCCTCCAAATACACGGAGAGGCACAAAGGCAACGAAGGCAATGAAGGCCACGAAGGGAACGAAGGGCAACGAAGGGAACGTGAAAGACCACAGGCCACGCCGTTAACGATGAGTGGGCGGGCGTGACACCGGCGTGACGGCGACGCGACGGCACGCGCGGCGGAGGAGCCCGGATGACGGCGGCATATTTCGACAGGCCGCGCTCGGCGCCGCAAGATGGAGACGTAGACGTGTACCGCCGAGGAGTTCGAGCGCGGCGATGGCGATACAGAAGGTGGACGGCCGAGGCGCGGCCGGGGCTGCCGCCCCGGCGGGCCAGCTACCGCCTTCTACCTGCGGCCAGGCCGGTGTGGAGACCGAGCCGGCGCATCTCGTCGTGCTGGGCGGCTTCGCCTTCATGGTCCACGACCAGCCGGTGCAGCTTCCGTCCGGCTCGGAACGGCTGCTGGCGTTCGTCGCCCTGTGCTGCCGGGCCGCCGTACCCCGGAGTCTGATAGCAGGGACGCTCTGGCCGGACGCTTCCGAGTGCCGTGCCCACGCCAGCCTCAGATCCGCCCTGTCCCGGCTCCACGACGTGGGCAGACTCGCACTCGACGTGGGACCGGGCGAGGTCGGCCTGGCCCGTGACGTGAGCGTGGACCTCCACCAGGGCAAGCAACTGGCCCACCGGATCCTCCAGGGCTCGGCGGAGGCGGTCCGGCAGGCGCCGGCCGACGCGATCGAGGAACTCTCGCTGGACCTGCTGCCCGGCTGGTACGACGACTGGGCCGTGCTGTGGGCCGAGGACTGGCGGCAACTGCGCGTCCACGCTCTGGAAAGGCTCGCGGAGGCCTTCACGGCGGCCGGCAGACACGCCGACGCGGTCGCCGCCGCCCATGCCGCGATCCGTGCCGACGCCCTGCGCGAGAGCAGCCAGTCCTGCCTCATCCGGGCGCACCTGGCCGAAGGAAACCCGTCGGAGGCGATGCGGGACTTCGAACGCTACGCGCGCCGCCTCGACGCCGAGCTGGGGCTGTCCCCGACCAGGCGCCTGCGCAACCTCGTGGCCGGCCTCGGCGCCGTCAGGCTCCGGACGAGCCTCTGGCAGCTGCGCCCCGAGACCGGCGACAGCACGACAAGAGGCGGCGGGAGCCGGCTGCACTGACTCCCGCCCTCGTCCTCCGGGCATGCGGCCTGGTCAGCGCCTGATCCCTGCTGATCCTGCGGCCATCCGCTGGAAGAAGCCCGAGGTGGCCTCCACCTACACCGCGTGTGGCTGACCAATCAGCCCGTGGTCCGCACGCAAACCGTCTGCGGCTTCCCGTACGAGCTCACCGAGCGGGGAGGACGAGCCGCAGAACGATCTCGCCGTCGTCGATCTCCCCGGTGGGTTCGAACCCGAATTTCCGGTAGAAGGGCCACGGTTCGCCGTCACCGGGATCGTAGCTGGTCAGCAGTTCGGTGGCGCCGTCCGCGCGAACCAGGGCGACGATCTGCGTGAGAGTCTCTCGGCCGATCCCTCGCCCCTGGTGCCGCTTGTCGACGAGGAGGCGCCAGATGAAGTGCCGCCCTTTGTAAGGACCAGCCGGCGGCTTCCACGACAGCATCACGAAGCCGACCGGCTCGTCACCAACGTACACCCCGCGGTACCAGGGATTGGCCTCCGGCTGCTGTGCCGCCTGCTTGAGCGACCTGGACACCGAGGCGACGAACTGCTTCTGGTCGCGTCGGACGCGGAGGGCACGAACGGCATCCCGGTTGTCGTCGGTGATCTCCCGCAGGTGCACGCCTGGAGGCCTCACACCGCACCCCTTCCTGTGGCGGCGGCTGTGCCGTCCGGGCCGACGTGAGGAGCCGCCGCCCTGCGACAGCCAGTTGTGTGCACGCACTGTCAAGGACGTCAGATTGGACGCTTCGCAGCGTATTCGGCACCGCGCACAAGGAGCGGCACCGGCACGCCGGGCTCTGTCTGCTCCGAGGAAGCCGCTGCTGTGACCTGGGCAGACGCGCTCTGATCCGGCCCACGAACAGTCCACAGACCCCGACGTACAGCCGCTCCGGGCCACATACGCCTGCACAAACGCGAAGACCCCGGCCTCAGCGTTTCCGCTGGTGACGGGGTCTTTGGGCACCTCATGCTGGGTGCCCCCGGCAGGATTCGAACCTGCGCACACGGCTCCGGAGGCCGTTGCTCTATCCCCTGAGCTACGGGGGCGTGTCGGCTGCGGAGCTCTTCGCTCGCGGCGACGGATAGAACACTAGCAGGTCCGGCGGGGTGATCAGGAACCCGTTTCCCGGGGTGGGGGGTGCGGGGTGGCGGAACGGGTCCCCTGTAGGGGGCGGAAGTGGGGAAAACCCGGACGCGGCGGCCGGTCCGGACCTACTCTCGACGTGTGCCAGGCGCCTCGGGTCGGGTGCTTGTTGTGGACGACAACAAGGTCATCCGGCAGTTGATCAGGGTCAATCTCGAGCTGGAAGGGCTTGAGGTCGTGACCGCGGCCGATGGTGCCGAGTGTCTGGACGTGGTGCACCAGGTGCGGCCCGATGTCGTCACGCTCGACGTCGTCATGCCCCGGCTGGACGGCCTGCGCACCGCCGCCCGCCTCCGTGCCGATCCCCGTACGCACCATCTCCCTCTCGCCATCATCAGCGCGTGCACGCAGTACGAGGTCGAGAGCGGCCTCGACGTCGGCGTCGACGCCTTCCTCGCCAAGCCCTTCGAGCCCGCCGAACTGGTGCGGCTGGTCAAGCAGTTGATCCAGCGCGGGGACGGCCGTGAGGGGCGGGGGCAGGGGGGAGACGGGGGGCACCGTGACGGTGGCGGCGGTGGGCGTGGCGAGGGCGAGGGCGGCGAGGAAGGGGAAGGGAGCCGGGAAGACGACGACGGCGGGGCCGGTGACGGCTTCGCCGACGGCGTTCCCGGCCGGATCTCCTACGGCGGCGGCTGAGGCGCGGCCGTTCTTCTCCGGAGGCTGAGGCGCGGCCGTTCTTCTCCGGAGGCTGAGGCGCGGCCGTTCTCCCCTCCCGGTGCCCAGGGCACGTCCGCCGCTCCGCCTGCGGCCTGCGGCGGCCAGACGTGGTCGGGAGCACCAGGCCCCGCCCTCTGTCACCCCATACCTGTCACCCACCCCCGTCCCACAGTGAGAACCACCTCGCCTACCCACCCCCGCCCTCCCCTAGGCTTGTCTCGTGACCCCCGTCGAGTTGTCCCGCACCGTGCTGCACGCGGTGCGTCGTGCTGTGGACGACGGGGAGCTGAACGTGAGCGTGCCCGAGCGGGCCGTGGTGAGTGAGCCTGGGCCCGGGGGGTGCGGGGACTACGCCACCGCCATCGCCCTGCAGCTCGCACGCCCGGCCGGGCAGCCGCCGCGGCGGGTGGCCGAGATCCTGGTGCCCCGGCTCGCTGCCGCCGCCGGCATCCGAGAGGTCGTCGTCACCGGGCCCGGGTTCCTCAACATCAGCCTCGCCGAGCAGGCGCAGTCCGACCTCGTCACCGCCGTCGTCCGGGAGATCCGCGACCGCGGTGCCGCGTACGGCCACGGGGACGCCCTGGCCGGACAGGTCGTCGCGCTGCGCGTGCCGTACGAGGTCCGTGCCGAGGTCGTCGCCGACGCCGTCGTACGGCTGGTCGCCGCGCAGGGCGGGCGGGCCACCGTCGAGCACGCCGAGCCCGTCAATCTGCGGCCCGTTCCCGCGCCGGAGGACCCCGCCCCGCTCGGCGCCGACGCCGCCCGGTGGGCCCTGCTCCACCCCGCCCCGCACGACCGGCCCCGGATCACCGCCGACCACCTCGTCCAGCGGGAGGCCAATCCGCTGTTCCGGGTGCGGTACGCCCACGCCCGCGTCCGGTCCGTCAGCCGCAACGCCGCCCGCCTGGGCTTCACCGCCGGCTCCGGCCCCCTCGACCCCGGCGTCGGCGCGAGCGCCGAGTCCGGCGCCCTCGTCTCCGGTGCGCATGTCGGCCACGTCGCCGGCTCCGGCCCCCTCGACTCCGGCGTCGGCGCGAGCGCCGAGTCCGGCGCCCTCGTCTCCGGTGCGTATGTCGGCCACGCCGCCCGCCCGGGCCGTACCACCGACCAAGCTCCCGCTCCCCGCCCCGGTACGCGCATCGCCCCCACCGCCGTCACCGACGAGGCCGCCCCCGGTGTCCGAGCTCTCCTCGCGGCCCTCGCCGACCACCCCCGTGTCCTCGCCGCGGCCGCCACCCACCGGGCCCCGGACCGGCTTGCCCGGCATCTCGTCACCGTCGCCGATGCCGTGCTGCCCTTTCTGCCCACCGTGCTGCCGCGCGGTGAGGAGAAACCCTCGGCCGCCCACCGCGCCCGGCTCGCGCTCGCCGAAGCCGCCGGGACGGTGCTGGCCGGCGGCCTGTCCCTGCTCGGCATCGACGCACCCGAACATCTCTGAGGCCGTCCCGGAAGACGCCCCGGAGCAAGACAGAGAGTCTGAGAGCCACCGTCATGAGTCGTTCCGCCCACCCCGCCGGGCCCCGTCACGCCGATGTCCTGCCCGAGGGGCACTACTCCGCGCCGCCCACCGACCTCAACGTCCTCGACCCCAAGGTGTGGGCCCAGACCGTCGTTCGGGACGCCGACGGGGTCGTCACCGTCGGCGGGGTCGACGTCAACCGGCTCGCCGAGGAGTTCGGCACCCCCGCCTACGTCCTCGACGAGGCCGACTTCCGGGCCAGGGCGCGTGCGTGGCGCACCGCCTTCGGGGCCGACGCCGACGTGTTCTACGCCGGGAAGGCGTTCCTGTCCCGTGCCGTCGTGCGCTGGCTGCACGAGGAAGGGCTCAACCTCGACGTGTGCTCCGGCGGGGAGCTGGCCACCGCGCTGTCCGCCGGCATGCCCGCCGAGCGCATCGCCTTCCACGGCAACAACAAGTCCGAGGACGAGATCCGGCGCGCCGTCGAGGCCGGTGTCGGGCGGATCGTGCTCGACTCGTTCCAGGAGATCGTGCGGGTCGCGCACATCGCGCAGTCCCTCGGCAAGCGGCAGAAGGTCCAGATCCGGATCACCGTCGGCGTCGAGGCGCACACGCACGAGTTCATCGCCACCGCCCACGAGGACCAGAAGTTCGGGATCCCGCTGGCCGGGGGGCAGGCGGCGGAAGCCGTGCGGCGGGCCCTGCGGCTCGACGGGCTGGAGCTGATCGGGATCCACTCCCACATCGGTTCGCAGATCTTCGACATGTCCGGCTTCGAGGTCGCCGCGCACCGGGTGGTCGGGCTGCTCAAGGACGTCCGTGACGAGCACGGCGTCGAGCTGCCCGAGATCGATCTCGGCGGCGGGCTCGGGATCGCCTACACCAGCGACGACGACCCGCGTGAGCCGCACGAGATCGCCAAGGCGCTCACCGAGATCGTCACGCGTGAGTGCGAGGCCGCCCGGCTGCGCACTCCCCGGATCTCCGTCGAGCCCGGGCGGGCGATCGTCGGGCCCACCGCGTTCACGCTGTACGAGGTCGGCACGGTCAAGCCGCTCGACGGGCTGCGGACCTATGTGTCGGTCGACGGGGGGATGTCCGACAACATCCGCACCGCCCTGTACGACGCCGAGTACAGCGTCGCCCTCGTCTCGCGCACCTCCGACGCCGAGCCCATGCTCGCGCGCGTGGTGGGCAAGCACTGCGAGAGCGGGGACATCGTGGTCAAGGACGCGTTCCTGCCCGCCGACCTCGCGCCGGGGGACCTGATCGCCGTACCGGCCACGGGCGCGTACTGCCGGTCCATGGCCAGCAACTACAACCATGTGCTCCGGCCGCCCGTCGTCGCGGTGCGGGACGGCGAGGCCCGGGTGATCGTCCGGCGCGAGACCGAGGAGGACCTCCTGCGTCTCGACGTCGGCTGAGCGCGAAAGCAAGAGAAAACCGGCTGGAAGATCTCCTGTTTTCCGGTCCCGTACAAATGAAATTCATGTCTCACGATCCGGACCAAGGGTAGAAACTCCCGTCCGGTGAGTGAGACTGGTCCAACCGTAGACGGTTTGAAGGAAACGAGGTCGGATGATGCGTACGCGTCCGCTGAAGGTGGCGCTGCTGGGCTGTGGGGTTGTCGGCTCAGAGGTGGCGCGCATCATGACGACGCACGCCGACGACCTCGCCCAGCGGATCGGCGCCCCGGTGGAGCTGGCGGGGGTGGCCGTACGCCGTCCGAGCAAGGTCCGCGAGGGCATCGATCCGGGCCTGGTCACCACTGACGCCACCGCCCTCGTCAAACGCGGCGACATCGACGTGGTGGTCGAGGTGATCGGCGGGATCGAGCCCGCGCGCGCCCTCATCACCGCCGCCTTCGAGCACGGCGCCTCCGTCGTCTCCGCCAACAAGGCCCTGCTCGCCCAGGACGGCGCCGCCCTGCACGCCGCCGCCGAGGAGCACGGCCGGGACCTGTACTACGAGGCGGCCGTCGCCGGTGCCATCCCGCTGATCCGGCCGCTGCGCGAGTCGCTGGCCGGTGACAAGGTCAACCGGGTGCTGGGCATCGTCAACGGCACCACCAACTTCATCCTCGACAAGATGGATTCCACGGGCGCCGGGTACCAGGAGGCGCTCGACGAGGCCACCGCGCTCGGGTACGCCGAGGCCGACCCGACCGCCGACGTCGAGGGCTTCGACGCCGCCGCCAAGGCCGCCATCCTCGCGGGCATCGCGTTCCACACGCGCGTGCGCCTCGACGACGTCTACCGCGAGGGCATGACCGAGGTCACCGCCGCCGACTTCCGCTCGGCGAAGGAGATGGGCTGCACCATCAAGCTGCTCGCCATCTGTGAGCGGGCGGCGGACGGCGGCTCCGTCACCGCGCGCGTGCACCCCGCCATGATTCCGCTGAGCCACCCGCTCGCCTCCGTGCGCGGCGCGTACAACGCCGTCTTCGTGGAGAGCGACGCCGCCGGGCAGCTGATGTTCTACGGACCCGGCGCCGGTGGCGCGCCGACCGCCTCCGCCGTGCTCGGCGACCTGGTCGCCGTGTGCCGCAACCGACTCAACGGCGCAACGGGGCCCGGTGAGTCGGCGTACGCCGCCCTGCCGGTCTCGCCGATGGGCGAGGTCGTCACGCGCTACCACATCAGCCTCGACGTGGCGGACAAGCCGGGCGTGCTCGCCCAGGTCGCCACCGTCTTCGCCGAGCACGGCGTGTCGATCGACACGGTGCGCCAGCAGGGCAAGGACGGCGAGGCCTCCCTCGTCGTCGTCACCCACCGGGCGTCCGACGCCTCCCTCACCGGGACCGTCGAGGCGCTGCGCAAGCTCGACACCGTGCGGGGTGTCGCCAGCATCATGCGGGTTGAAGGAGAGTAACCAGCAATGACCCACCAGTGGCGCGGAATCATCGAGGAGTACCGGGACAGGCTGCCGGTGTCCGACACCACGCCGGTCGTGACGCTCCGCGAGGGCGGCACGCCCCTCGTGCCCGCGCAGGTGCTCTCCGAGCGCACAGGCTGTGCGGTGCACCTGAAGGTCGAGGGGGCCAACCCCACCGGCTCCTTCAAGGACCGCGGCATGACCATGGCCATCAGCAAGGCCAAGGAGGAGGGCGCCAAGGCCGTCATCTGCGCCTCCACCGGCAACACGTCGGCATCCGCCGCCGCGTACGCCGTGCGCGCCGGCATGGTCTCGGCCGTCCTCGTGCCGCAGGGCAAGATCGCGCTCGGCAAGATGGGCCAGGCCCTCGTGCACGGCGCGAAGATCCTCCAGGTCGACGGCAACTTCGACGACTGCCTCACCCTCGCCCGCTCGCTCAGCGACAACTACCCGGTGGCGCTGGTCAATTCGGTCAACCCGGTACGTATCGAGGGTCAGAAGACCGCGTCGTTCGAGATCGTGGACATGCTCGGCGACGCACCGGACATCCACGTCCTGCCGGTCGGCAACGCGGGCAACATCACCGCCTACTGGAAGGGCTACAAGGAGTACGCCGCCGACGGCGTCTCCAGGAGGACGCCCCGGATGTGGGGCTTCCAGGCCTCGGGAAGCGCTCCGATCGTGCGCGGAGAAGTGGTCAAGGACCCCTCGACCATCGCCACCGCGATCCGCATCGGCAACCCGGCCTCCTGGAGTCACGCGCTGGCCGCACGCGACGAGTCCGGCGGCGCCATCGACGAGGTGACGGACCGTGAGATCCTGCGCGCCTACCGGCTGTTGGCCGCACAGGAGGGCGTCTTCGTGGAGCCCGCTTCCGCCGCCTCCGTGGCCGGCCTGCTCAAGGCCGCCGAGCAGGGCAAGGTCGACCCCGGCCAGACGATCGTGTGCACCGTCACCGGCAACGGTCTGAAGGACCCCGACTGGGCCGTCGCCGGTGCCCCGCAGCCGGTCACCGTGCCGGTCGACGCGGCCACCGCCGCCGAGCGCCTCGGCCTCGCCTGAGCGCCCGGCCCCGGGAAAACCCCAGACAGGGTGCACAGGGGGCTTACGACACGCATCGTGCGCCTCCTGTGCGCCCTATGTCGCCACAGAACCTTCCTTCGATAGGCTGTACTGAACCCGCCCACCGCACATGCCCTGGCGTGTGGCACGGCGCCGCGCCGTCTCCGCGGCCCGACGGGTCTTCGTACGTCATCGGCAGTCCACCGAACATCGGTCGCATGTCCGTCGAGTCCATCGAATGTCATTCGACCGTCACGCAGCTCAAGGAGAGTCAACGAGCGATGGCCGGTCCAGCGTTCCGCGCCGCCGCCGTCCGGGTGCGCGTTCCCGCCACCAGCGCCAATCTCGGGCCGGGCTTCGACGCCCTCGGCCTCGCGCTGGGGCTCTACGACGACGTGGTCGTCCGGGTGGCCGACTCCGGGCTGCACATCGACATCGCGGGCGAGGGCAGCGAGACCCTCCCGCGTGACGAGAGCCACCTCCTCGTGCGCTCGATGCGTACCGCCTTCGATCTGCTGGGCGGCCAGCCGCGCGGCCTGGAGATCGTCTGCGCCAACCGCATTCCCCACGGCCGGGGCCTCGGCTCCTCCTCCGCCGCCATCTGCGCCGGCATCGTCGCCGCCCGCGCCGTGGCGATAGGCGGGGAGGCCAGGCTCGACGACACCGCCCTGCTGGAACTGGCCACCGAGATCGAGGGCCACCCCGACAACGTGGCCGCCTGCCTGCTCGGCGGCTTCACCCTGTCCTGGATGGAGGCGGGCGCCGCCCGGGCCATCAGGATGGAGCCCAGCGATTCCATCGTTCCGGTGGTTTTCGTGCCTGGGAAGCCGGTCCTCACCGAGACCGCGCGCGGCCTGCTGCCGCGCACCGTGCCGCACGTGGACGCCGCCGCCAACGCGGGCCGTGCCGCCCTGCTCGTCGAGGCCCTCACCCGGCGCCCCGAGCTGCTGCTGCCCGCCACCGAGGACCGCCTCCACCAGGAGTACCGCGCCCCGGCCATGCCCGAGAGCGCCGCGCTGGTGGAGCGGCTGCGCGCCGACGGCGTTCCGGCGGTCATCTCGGGCGCCGGGCCCACCGTCATGGCCCTGGCCGACGCCGACAGCGCCGACAAGGTCGCCCACCTCGCGGGCGTCGGCTGGGCCGCGAACCGGCTGGACCTGGACGTACAGGGAGCGAGCGTGCTGCCGCTCGCGACCTCCGCCGCGGATTGACCGCACCCGGTTGCCGGATTTGGAGAGGGGGAATGTTTGTTGGATCCGGTAGTGTTAACCTCAAGTCTGCACCCGACCCCACCATGGCGAGGTGCCTCGTGTCCCCGTCCGGGACAGACATTCTTCCGGGAGCCTCCCACGCCACTCCGTGTTCCTTGCGCCGTACCTGGGCAGTACGACGTATGCGAGCACTGAGCGGGCCGCCGGGCACGCTCCGGAATCGGTGCTACCACGCCACGTGACACTGGGTGCCACGGCTCGCGGAAGCGCCAATCACCGCACATCTCTTCCGCCGCTTTGGCGGACCACCGCCCCGGCGCGGTTCACAGAAGACAGAACCGTAGCCGGACAGCACAACCGGTCGCCGAGCCAGACAGGCCGACGTCCGCTCCAGGGAAGGACCCTTCGTGAGCGACACCACCGATCTGATGGGCGCACGTGTCGACGAGACCGCTGCCGCGCCCGCCACGGACGCCTCCGCGCCTGCCACCGGTGCCGGCTCCCGGCGGCGCCGCGGTACCGGCCTCGAGGGCATGGTGCTGGCCGAGCTGCAACAGGTCGCCTCGGGCCTCGGCATCAGGGGCACCGCGCGGATGCGCAAGAGCCAGCTGATCGAGGTCATCAAGGAGGCGCAGGCCGCCGGGGGAGCCACCCCCAAGGCCGAGGCCGCCGCCGAGACCAAGCCCAAGCGCCGCGCCACCTCCAAGGCCCGTACGGGTGAGGTCGCCGCCGACGGCGAGAAGAAGGCCGCGGCCCCGGCGGAGAAGGCCGTGGCCCAGCAGCAGATCGAGATCCCCGGCCAGCCGGCGTCCGACGACGCCCCCACCGAGCGCCGGCGCCGCCGGGCCACCGCCGAGGCCGGCAGCCCCACCGCGAGCGGCGCGGAGACCGCCGCAGCCGAGGCGAAGGCCGAGCCCAAGGCCGAGACCCCGGTGAGCACCGCCCAGCAGCCGCAGGGCGAGGGCGCGAAGGGCGACGCCGGTGACGGCGAGGGCCGTGGCCGCCGTGACCGTCGCGAGCGCGGCCGTGACCGTGACCGCCGCAACAAGGGCGACGACCAGCAGGGCGGCCAGCAGCGTCAGCAGCAGGGCCAGCAGCAGGGCGGCCGCCAGGACCGGCAGCAGGACGACGACGACTTCGAGGGCGGCCGTCGCGGCCGTCGCGGCCGCTACCGCGACCGCCGTGGCCGTCGCGGCCGCGACGAGATCGCCGAGCCGCAGCTCGCCGAGGACGACGTCCTGATCCCGGTCGCGGGCATCCTGGACATCCTCGACAACTACGCCTTCATCCGGACCTCCGGCTACCTCCCCGGTCCGAACGACGTGTACGTCTCCCTCGCCCAGGTCCGCAAGAACGGCCTGCGCAAGGGCGACCACGTCACCGGTGCGGTCCGCCAGCCGAAGGAGGGCGAGCGCCGCGAGAAGTTCAACGCGCTGGTCCGCCTCGACTCCGTCAACGGCATGGCGCCCGAACACGGCCGCGGCCGACCGGAGTTCAACAAGCTGACCCCGCTCTACCCGCAGGACCGCCTCCGCCTGGAGACGGACCCGGGCGTGCTCACCACCCGCATCATCGACCTGGTGTCGCCGATCGGTAAGGGCCAGCGCGGTCTGATCGTGGCCCCGCCGAAGACCGGCAAGACCATGATCATGCAGGCGATCGCCAACGCGATCACGCACAACAACCCCGAGTGCCACCTGATGGTCGTCCTCGTCGACGAGCGTCCGGAAGAGGTCACCGACATGCAGCGGTCGGTCAAGGGCGAGGTCATCTCCTCGACCTTCGACCGCCCGGCCGAGGACCACACGACGGTCGCCGAGCTGGCCATCGAGCGTGCCAAGCGCCTGGTCGAGCTGGGTCACGACGTGGTCGTCCTGCTGGACTCCATCACGCGTCTGGGCCGCGCCTACAACCTGGCGGCGCCGGCCTCCGGCCGCATCCTGTCCGGTGGTGTCGACTCCACGGCCCTCTACCCGCCGAAGCGGTTCTTCGGTGCGGCCCGCAACATCGAGGACGGCGGCTCGCTGACCATCCTCGCCACCGCCCTGGTGGACACCGGGTCCCGCATGGACGAGGTGATCTTCGAGGAGTTCAAGGGCACCGGCAACATGGAGCTGAAGCTCGACCGGAAGCTCGCCGACAAGCGCATCTTCCCGGCCGTGGACGTGGACGCCTCCGGTACCCGCAAGGAGGAGATCCTGCTCGGTGCCGAGGAGCTGGGCATCGTCTGGAAGCTGCGCCGCGTCCTGCACGCGCTGGACCAGCAGCAGGCGATCGAGCTGCTCCTCGACAAGATGAAGCAGACCAAGTCGAACGTCGAGTTCCTGATGCAGATCCAGAAGACGACGCCGACGCCCGGCAACGGCGACTAGGAACGGATCCGGTACAGAAGCGTCGGAAACGTCACAACCGAGATCTGTGCCACAACGCTCCTGGTGGTCGATCACCAGGAATGACTACGCAGAGTGCCCATCGCGCCACGCGATGGGCACTCTGCGTTGTGCAACTCTTTCCCGAGTTTCTCCGTCTGACCCTACGGAGCGACGATGGAGCGGTGACGACCGCCCGACCCTGAAAGCAGGGGGTAACCGACCGACGAGACCGAGGAGCGATGTGTCCGCCCAGAGCACGCCGGAGCCCGTCATACCCGAGCCGGACGGGGCAGCGCCCCGCCGGGGCAAGGGCCGCCGCCGCAAGGCCCCCGGCAACGGCCGCAAGGCCCTGCGGGTCATGGGCTGGACCGCCGCGGGTGTGGTCGTCCTCGGCGGTGCCGGAGCCGGGTACGTGTACTTCAAGCTCAACGGCAACATCCACAGCGTCGACATCAACCAGGCCCTCGGCGGTGACCGGCCCACGAAGATCGACAACGGCTCCGAGAACATCCTGGTCCTCGGCTCGGACAGCCGCTCCGGCTCCAACAAGAACCTCGGCGGCGGCACCGACGACGGCAGCGCCCGCTCCGACACGGCGATGATCGTCCACGTCTACGAGGGCCACAAGAAGGCCGGGGTGGTCTCCATCCCCCGCGACACCCTCGTCGACCGCCCCCAGTGCACCGACACCGGCGGGCACAGCCACCCCGCCGCGTACGGCTCGATGTTCAACGAGGCGTACTCCACCGGCGGCGCGGCCTGTGCCGTGAAGACCGTCGAGTCGATGACGGGCATCCGCATGGACCACTACCTGGAGGTCGACTTCCAGGGCTTCCAGAAGCTCATCGACGACCTCGGCGGCGTCCCGGTCACGACGACGAGGAACATCGACGACCCGCGGAGCCACCTGACCCTCCAGGCCGGCACCCACACCCTCGACGGCCGGCAGGCCCTCGGGCTGGTGCGCACCCGGCACGGCGTCGGCGACGGCTCCGACCTCGGCCGCATCCAGCTCCAGCAGGCCTTCGTCAAGGCCCTGATCGACCAGGTCAGGAACGTCGGCGTGTTCAGCAACCCCAAGAAGCTGTACGACCTCGCCGACACCGCCACCAAGTCCGTCACCACCGACTCCGACCTGGGCTCGGTCAACTCCCTGATCGACTTCGCCAACGGTCTCAAGGGCATCGGCGCGAAGAACATGAGCATGATCACCATGCCGGTCCAGTACGACCCGGCGAACCCCAACCGCGTCCTGGTCGAGCGGTCCAAGGCCCGGCTCGTCTGGACCGCCCTGAAGAACGACCGGCCGATCCCCAGGGCGGCGACGCAGGGCACGGCCACGGGTGAGGCCAAGGGCGTGGTGAGCGGCTGACGAGCGGCCCCGGCACCCCCGGGGAAACGGCCGCAGCACCCCCGGGAATAGACGGCGACGGGTCCCGGTTTTGGGGGATGGCCCCAGTCCTGGCAGACTGGTACGTCGGCTCCGGTTCACGCGCCCGCATCCCGCGGCTGCGACCCGGCGCCCTCCCGGAACCTAGGAGAAACCCTTGAAGCGCGACATCCACCCCGAGTACGTCGAGACGCAGGTCAGCTGCACCTGCGGCGCGTCGTTCACCACCCGCAGCACCATCGAGTCCGGCACCATCCGGGCCGAGGTCTGCTCCGAGTGCCACCCGTTCTACACGGGCAAGCAGAAGATCCTCGACACCGGTGGCCGTGTGGCCCGCTTCGAGGCCCGCTTCGGCAAGGCTGCCGCCGGCTCCAAGAAGTAGCGAGCCCCCATTCGCCGGTCCACGGCCACACCCTCGCGAGGGTGTGCCCGGGACCGGCGTTTTTGGTCGCCCGCCCTTCCCTTCACCGCAGTACAGGAGCCGAAAGATGTTCGAGGCCGTCGAGGAGCTCGTCGCCGAGCACGCCGACCTGGAGAAGAAGCTCGCCGACCCGTCGGTCCACGCCGACCAGGGACACGCGCGCAAGCTGAACAAGCGCTACGCCGAGCTGACCCCGATCGTCGCCACGTACCGCTCCTGGAAGCAGTCCGGGGACGACATGGAGACCGCGCGCGAGCTGGCGGCCGACGACCCCGACTTCGCCGCCGAGGTCAAGGAGCTGGAGAAGCAGCGCGAGGAGCTGACCGAGAGGCTCCGCTTCCTGCTGATCCCGCGCGACCCCAGCGACGACAAGGACGTCATCCTGGAGATCAAGGCGGGCGCGGGCGGGGACGAGTCGGCCCTGTTCGCCGGCGACCTGCTGCGCATGTACCTGCGCTACGCCGAGCGCGTCGGCTGGAAGACCGAGATCATCGACGCCACCGAGTCCGAGCTGGGCGGTTACAAGGACGTCCAGGTCGCGGTGAAGACCAAGGGCGGCCAGGCCCCGGAGCCCGGCCAGGGCGTGTGGGCCCGGCTGAAGTACGAGGGCGGCGTGCACCGCGTGCAGCGCGTGCCGGCCACCGAGTCCCAGGGCCGTATCCACACCTCCGCCGCCGGCGTCCTCGTCACCCCCGAGGCCGAGGAGGTGGACGTGGAGATCAACCCGGGCGACCTGCGCATCGACGTCTACCGGTCCTCCGGCCCCGGCGGCCAGTCCGTCAACACCACCGACTCCGCCGTGCGCATCACCCACCTGCCCACCGGCGTCGTCGCCTCCTGCCAGAACGAGAAGAGCCAGCTCCAGAACAAGGAGCAGGCCCTGCGGATCCTGCGCTCCAGGCTGCTCGCCATGGCGCAGGAGGAGGCCGAGCGGGAGGCCGCGGACGCCCGCCGCAGCCAGGTCCGCACCGTCGACCGCTCCGAGAAGATCCGCACCTACAACTTCCCGGAGAACCGCATCTCCGACCACCGCGTCGGCTTCAAGGCGTACAACCTGGACCAGGTCCTGGACGGCGACCTCGACGCGGTGATCCAGG
The DNA here is from genome assembly GCF_055584345.1 of Streptomyces sp. NPDC104106. Lineage (NCBI taxonomy): Bacteria > Bacillati > Actinomycetota > Actinomycetes > Kitasatosporales > Streptomycetaceae > Streptomyces > Streptomyces sp. NPDC104106. The sequence continues at coordinate 88,144 of NZ_JBVJMF010000005.1, read as the reverse complement.
CCTGCGTCGACGCCGACTCGGCGGCGAAGCTGGCAGCCGCGTAAGACACGTTCGCAGCGACGGACGTAAAGCACCCGCACGACACGGAGGACTCGCGTGAACCTGCTGCTCGCGGAGGTGGCCCAGGCCACCCAGCGGCTGGCCGACGCCGGCGTGCCCTCGCCGCGCAACGACGCGGAGGAGCTGGCCGCGTTCGTGCACGGGGTGAAGCGCGGCCAACTGCACTCCGTGAAGGACGCCGACTTCGACGCCCGGTACTGGGAGGTCATCGCCCGGCGCGAGCAGCGCGAGCCGCTCCAGCACATCACCGGGCGGGCCTACTTCCGGTACCTGGAACTCCAGGTCGGACCGGGCGTGTTCGTGCCCCGGCCGGAGACCGAGTCCGTGGTCGGGTGGGCCATAGACGCCGTGCGCGCCATGGACGTCGTCGAGCCCTGCATCGTCGACCTGTGCACCGGCTCGGGCGCCATCGCGCTCGCGCTCGCCCAGGAGGTGCCGCGCTCGCGCGTGCACGCGGTGGAGCTGTCCGAGGACGCCCTGGTGTGGACCCGCAAGAACATGGCGGGCTCCAGGGTCGACCTGCGCCAGGGCGACGCGCTGACGGCCTTCCCCGATCTCGACGGCCAGGTCGACCTCGTCATCTCCAACCCGCCGTACATCCCGCTCACCGAGTGGGAGTACGTCGCCCCCGAGGCCCGCGACTACGACCCGGAGCTGGCGCTGTTCTCCGGCGAGGACGGTCTCGACCTGATCCGCGGCATCGAACGCACCGCGCACCGGCTGCTGCGCCCCGGCGGGGTCGTCGTGATCGAGCACGCCGACACCCAGGGCGGCCAGGTGCCGTGGATCTTCACCGAGGAGCGGGGCTGGGCCGACGCGGCCGATCACCCCGACCTCAACAACCGCCCCCGCTTCGCGACCGCCCGCAAGGCGCTGCCGTGAGCGTCCCCCTGACTTCCAGCCCGCAGTACGTGTACGAGGAGGCCCGCTAAAGATGGCACGGCGATACGACACCAACGACGCGACCGACCGCGCGACGGGTCTGCGCGAAGCCGCGTCCGCCGTCCGCCGGGGCGAGCTGGTGGTGCTGCCGACCGACACGGTGTACGGCATCGGCGCCGACGCGTTCTCCTCGGAGGCCGTCGCCGATCTGCTCGCCGCCAAGGGCCGGGGCCGGACCATGCCCACCCCTGTCCTCATCGGCTCCCCGAACACCCTGCACGGCCTCGTCACGGACTTCTCCGAGCTGGCCTGGGAACTGGTCGACGCCTTCTGGCCGGGCGCCCTGACGCTGGTCGCCAAGCACCAGCCCTCGCTCCAGTGGGACCTGGGCGACACCCGGGGCACGGTCGCCGTCCGCATGCCGCTGCACCCCGTCGCGATCGAACTGCTCACCGAGGTCGGCCCGATGGCGGTGTCGTCGGCGAACCTCACCGGGCACCCGGCGCCGGAGAACTGCGACGCCGCCCAGGACATGCTCGGCGACTCCGTCTCCGTCTACCTCGACGGCGGCCCGACCCCGGCCAACGTGCCGTCCTCCATCGTGGACGTCAGCCGTGCCGTGCCCGTGCTGCTGCGCGAGGGCGCCCTGTCCGCCGAGGAGCTGCGCAAGGTGGTACCCGACCTCGAGGTGGCGAATTGACGGCCCCTGAGACGGGGCGTGGCATAGGCATCGGAGAACGTGAGGCGGAGCAGACGACGACGTTCGGCTTTCCGCGCGACACCTTCCGCATCCTCCACGTCAGCACCGGCAATGTGTGCCGCTCGCCGATCACCGAGCGGCTGACCCGCCATTTCGTCGCCGAGCGCCTCGGTGTGCTCGGCGGCGGGCTGATCGTGGAGAGCGCGGGGACCTGGGGCCACGAGGGCGCGCCGATGGAGGCCAACGCGGAGGCGGTCCTGGCGGAGTTCGGCGCGGACGCCTCCGGCTTCGTCGGCCGGGAACTGCTCGACGAGCACGTCATCCGCGCCGACCTCGTCCTGACCGCCACCCGGGACCACCGCGCCCAGGTCATCTCCATGGGCCATTCGGCGGGGCTGCGCACCTTCACCCTGAAGGAGTTCACCCGCCTGGTCCGCGCGATAGATCCCGCCACTCTGCCGCCGCTGGAGGACGGTGTGGTGATGCGGGCGCGTGCTCTGGTCCGGGCGGCGGCGGCTCTGCGGGGGTGGCTGCTGGCGCCCACGGTGGAGGCGGACGAGGTGTACGACCCGTACGGCGCGCCGCTGACGTTCTTCCGCTCTGTCGGCGGTGAGATACACCAGGCGCTGGACCCGGTGGTGACGGCACTGACGGGGGTGCCGGCGCGGGCGTGAGCCGCGTGGCTGGGCCGGCGGTCGCAGGCCGCCGGGAGGCACCCCGGGATCGAGCGAGCGAGCGCGAGAGGCGCGCCGAGAACGGGTCCCCGCCACCCTGCCGCCGCCTCAGGACGGTGTCCCGCAGAGCCGCCGTCCGGACGGGGCGCCGCTGACGTTCTTCCGCTCGCTCGAGCCCGGTGCCGTGCCGCTGCCGGAGGCCGCTGTCCGGGTGCCGGTGCCGGTGCGGGTGCAGGGCGCGTGAGCGGGTGTGAGGTCGCGCGGGTGGCGGGGGCCGGGCCTACATTGGACCTACGTCACCGTCGACCGCTCCGGGAGCCCGCCATGTCGGTCACCCCTGCCCTCCCGACCGATGTCCTGCGGCAACAGGACCCCGAGCTGGCGGAGATCCTCCTCGGTGAACTGCGCCGGCAGTCGACCTCGCTGCAGCTGATCGCCGCCGAGAACTTCGCCTCGCCCGCCGTGCTGGCGGCACTCGGCTCGGCGCTCTCCAACAAGTACGCCGAGGGCTATCCCGGCGCCCGGCACCACGGCGGCTGCGAACTGGTCGACGTCGCCGAGCGGCTCGCCGTGGAGCGGGCCATGGCGCTGTTCGGGGCCGCCCACGCCAACGTCCAGGCCCACTCGGGCTCCTCGGCCGTGCTGGCCGCCTACGCCGCCCTGCTGCGCCCCGGCGACACCGTCCTCGCCCTCGGCCTGCACTACGGCGGCCACCTCACCCACGGCTCGCCCGCGAACTTCTCCGGGCGCTGGTTCGACTTCGTGGGGTACGGGGTCGACGCGGAGACCGGGCTCATGGATCACGACCAGGTCCGCCACCTGGCGCGCAACCACCGGCCGAAAGCCATCGTGTGCGGATCGATCGCGTACCCCCGCCACATCGACTACGCCTTCTTCCGCGAGGTCGCCGACGAGGTCGGGGCCTACCTGATCGCCGACGCCGCGCATCCGATCGGGCTCGTGGCCGGGGGAGCGGCGCCGAACCCGGTGCCGTACGCCGATGTCGTGTGCGCGACGACCCACAAGGTGCTGCGCGGGCCGCGCGGCGGCATGATCCTGTGCGGCACCCCGGAGCTGGCCGAGCGCATCGACCGGGCCGTGTTCCCCTTCACCCAGGGCGGCGCCCAGATGCACACCATCGCCGCCAAGGCCGTCGCGTTCGGCGAGGCGGCGACACCGGCATTCGCCGCGTACGCCCATCAGGTGGTCGCCAACGCCCGCGCGCTGGCCGGTCTGCTGGCGGCGGAGGGGTTCGCGGTCACCACCGGCGGCACCGACACCCATCTGATCACCGTCGACCCCGCCCCGCTCGGCGTCGACGGCCGCGCCGCCCGCGGCCGGCTCGCCGCCGCCGGGATCGTCCTCGACTGCTGTGTGCTGCCCCACGGCGACGGCCGGGGCCTGCGCCTGGGCACGGCCGCGGTGACCAGCCAGGGCATGGGCGAGCCGGAGATGCGCCGGATCGCCGCCTCGATGGCGGCCGTGCTGCGGGGCGAGGCCGACCCCGCCCGGACGCGGGAGGACGTGCGCGAACTCACGGGTGATTTTCCGCCGTATCCGGGCTGAACGGGGGCAGGCGCTGCCCCGTACACCCTGGAGTGCGGCGTGGCCCACAGCCACACGTGCAACCATCGTCGCTACCCGGAAGTCCCCATCCATATACGTCCATCGCTAGGGTGTGGGGCTGTGATGGCCAGCGAGACCTGTGGGGAAGCCCGTGCGTGAATACCTGCTGACGCTCTGCATCACGGCCGCGGTGACGTACCTGCTGACAGGGCCGGTACGGAAGTTCGCGATCGTGGCCGGGGCGATGCCGGAGATCAGGGCCCGTGACGTGCACCGGGAACCGACTCCGCGCCTCGGCGGTATCGCCATGTTCTTCGGCCTGTGCGCGGGGCTGCTCGTCGCGGACCACCTGACCAACCTCAACGAGGTCTTCGCGAAGTCGAACGAGCCGCGGGCCCTGCTCTCCGGGGCCGCGCTGATCTGGCTGATCGGCGTCCTGGACGACAAGTTCGAGATCGACGCGCTGATCAAGCTGGGCGGCCAGATGATCGCCGCCGGGGTCATGGTCATGCAGGGTCTGACGATCCTGTGGCTGCCCATCCCGGGCGTCGGCAACGTGGCGCTGACCCAGTGGCAGGGCACCCTGCTGACCGTCGCGCTCGTCGTCATCACGATCAACGCCGTGAACTTCGTCGACGGCCTCGACGGCCTCGCGGCCGGCATGGTCTGCATCGCGGCGGCGGCGTTCTTCCTCTACTCGTACCGGATCTGGTACTCGTACGGCATCGAGGCCGCCGCTCCCGGCACCCTGTTCGCGGCGATCCTGATGGGCATGTGCCTCGGCTTCCTGCCGCACAACATGCACCCCGCGCGGATCTTCATGGGCGACTCCGGCTCGATGCTGATCGGCCTGGTGCTGGCGGCCGGCGCCATCTCGATCACGGGTCAGGTGGACCCCGACGCCCTGGCCCTGTTCACGGGTTCGGAGAAGGCCGCCGTGCACCAGACGGTGCCGGTCTACATCCCGCTGCTGCTCCCGCTGACGATCATCGCCGTACCGGCCGCGGACCTGGTCCTCGCGATCGTGCGCCGCACCTGGCGCGGCCAGTCGCCGTTCGCCGCCGACCGCGGGCACCTGCACCACCGGCTGCTGGAGATCGGCCACTCGCACAGCCGGGCCGTGCTGATCATGTACTTCTGGTCGGCCCTGATCGCCTTCGGAGCACTGGGGTACTCGGTCAACTCGGCGTCCATGTGGATCGTGCTCGGCATCGTCTTCCTCAGCGCGGTCGGCCTGGTCCTGCTGCTGCTCCCGCGCTTCACCCCGCGCGTGCCGGTGTGGGCGCAGGCCTTCGTACCGCCGCGCTACCGGCGCCGGCGCCGGGCGGCCGAGGCGGCGGCGGAGGCCGCCGTGGCGCAGGGCGCCTGCGAGGCGGAGGAGCCGGCGGGCCGGGCGCCGGTCGCGGCCGGGATCTCGGGCGTCAACGGGGCGACCGCGATCGGCCCCCGTTCGCGTTTCGCCGACCGCGGCTGAGGACGGTCAAGGTAAGAATCAGACGAGAGCATTGCCAACTCATGGGGGAACAAAGCCCCCTAATACCAGACAACTGGGCGGGGTTTTTGCCCAGACGCGCACTGTCACTCTCATGTGTGACAGCAAGCACACCTTCCAGGTAAAGACCGCATCAAATAGTTTGTGATACGGTTCACGAGAACCCCGGATAGAGCCGAAGGACCGTAGTGCGACGGTCCATTGGTGTGAGGTCTCGATCACTCAGCCCGGGACTACGCTCGTCCATGACGACACCCTGCCCCCTTGTGAAAGCGGAGTTGCCGCCATGCCGTCCAATGACGCCCGGAACCTTCTGCGGATCGCTGTGCCCACAGCGGTCGCAGGCGTGATCGCCGTCGCCGTGAGCGCCGCGGTCGCGGGGGGCAAGGGTGCGCTGGGCGCTGCGGTCGGCACTCTGCTGGCCATCCTGTTCATGGGAATCGGCCTCTACGTGCTGCAGTGGACGGCAAAAACGCTCCCGCAGCTGTTCCAGATGATGGGCCTGTTGCTCTATGTGGCCCAGCTGCTCCTCCTCCTGATCTTCGTCGCTGTCTTCAAGGACACCTCCCTCTTCAACGCGAAGACGTTCGCCGTGTCGCTCGTCGTCGCGACCGTCGTGTGGATGGCCGCGCAGGCTCGCGCACACATGAAGGCCAAGATCTTCTACGTCGACCCGGACTCCCAGAAGAGCGAGAAGCCCGAGAAGACAGGGCCGTCGTCGTGAGAGGTAGGGGCGGGATAAAGGCTAGTGAGATCTCCTGCTATCGTCCGGTGCCAACTGCGGCATCGCGGGCGCGGGCATCCGAGCTGACGCCTGATCATTCGCGAGGCTCGAAGCCCTTCAGCCGCCCCCACATCCGTAACACCAGTCCGGTGCCGATCCGCGGCCGCGCGCCGCGCCGACACAACGAGGTTGCCGTACCCATGCGTCACGCCGAAGGAGCCCGCGGTGAGTGCTGACCAGACCCAGCTCGCCTTTGACTGGAGTTGTCGGATCATGTCCGACAACGGGTGCGGCTTCCCGGCCCCGGGCCTGCAGTCCTTCCTCTTCAAGCCGCTCTTCACGGTCGGCGGCTTCGAGTTCAACAAGGTCATCCTGCTGGCGCTCGTCACCACCGTGCTGGTCGTCGGCTTCTTCTGGGCCGCCTTCGGCAAGGCCAAGGTCGTCCCGGGCAAGCTCCAGATGATCGGTGAGGCCGGCTACGACTTCGTGCGCCGCGGCATCGTGTACGAGACGCTCGGCAAGCGCGAGGGCGAGAAGTACGTCCCCCTCATGGTCTCGCTGTTCTTCTTCATCTGGATCATGAACGTGTGGGAGGTCGTCCCGCTCGCCCAGTTCCCGGTGTCGTCGATCATCGCGTACCCGATCGTGCTCGCCGCGGTCGTCTACATCACCTGGGTCGTGCTGACCTTCAAGAAGCACGGTTTCGTCGGCTTCTTCAAGAACGTCACGGGCTACGACAAGTCGCTCGGCGCGGTGCTGCCGCTCGTCATGGTCATCGAGTTCTTCTCGAACCTGCTCGTCCGGCCCTTCACCCACGCGGTCCGGCTCTTCGCCAACATGTTCGCCGGTCACCTGATGCTCGCGATGTTCACCGTCGCCTCCTGGTACCTGCTGAACAGCTACATGGTCGTGGGCGCCGGCGTCTCGTTCGTGATGACGATGGGTCTGATCGTCTTCGAGCTGTTCGTCCAGGCCGTCCAGGCGTACGTCTTCGTGCTGCTGGCCTGCTCCTACGTTCAGGGCGCTCTCGCCGAGCACCACTGAGCCGAACCACCTCCGCCAAACCCCCAGACGTCCGGTGGCCAACCCCCACCGGTCCATGAAAGAGAAGGAAGAACCGGCATGTCCGCTGCTCTTGAGACCCTCGCCGCCACCGCTGGTGTCCACGGCTCCGTCGGCTCGATCGGCTACGGCCTCGCTGCGATCGGCCCCGGCATCGGCGTCGGCATCATCTTCGGCAACGGCACCCAGGCCCTCGCTCGCCAGCCCGAGGCCGCCGGCCTGATCCGTGCCAACCAGATCCTGGGCTTCGCCTTCTGTGAGGCGCTCGCCCTCATCGGCATCGTTATGCCGTTCGTGTTCGGTAAGTAATCACCCCTTACCTGACACGAATCGACGAAAGGCACTGATGTGATCGCCAACCTGGTACAGCTGGCGGCCTCGGAGACCGAGCAGAACCCGCTCGTCCCCCCGGGCCCCGAGCTGCTCGTCGGCACCATCGCCTTCGCCATCGTGTTCTTCTTCTTCTGGAAGAAGCTGCTTCCGAACATCAACAAGGTTCTGGAGGAGCGCCGCGCGGCGATCGAAGGCGGTATCGAAGAGGCCGACGCCATGAAGGTCGAGGCCCAGAGCGTCCTTGAGCAGTACAAGGCACAGCTCGCCGAGGCCCGGCACGAGGCCGCGCGCCTGCGCCAGGAGGCGCAGGAGCAGGGTGCCGCGCTCATCGCCGAGATGCGGGCCGAGGGCCAGCGGCAGCGCGAGGAGATCGTCGCCGCCGGTCACGCCCAGATCGAGGCCGACCGCAAGGCCGCCGCGCAGACGCTGCGTCAGGATGTCGGCAAGCTCGCCACCGACCTGGCCGGCAAGCTCGTCGGCGAGTCCCTCGAGGACCACGCCCGCCAGAGCCGTGTGATCGACCGCTTCCTCGACGAGCTCGAGGAGAAGGCCGAGGCCACGCGATGAACGGAGCGAGCCGCGAGGCACTGGCTGCCGCCCGTGAGCGTCTCGACGCGCTGACGGACTCCACGTCCGTGGACGCCGCATCGCTCGCCGACGAGCTGGCGGCCGTCACCGCGCTGCTCGACCGCGAGGCCGGCCTGCGCCGGGTCCTCACCGACCCGGCGCAGCAGGCGGAGGCCAAGGCGGAGCTGGTCCAGCGCCTGATCGGCGGCCAGGTCAGCGGTCCCACCGCCGACCTGGTGTCCGGGATGGCCCGCGCCCGCTGGTCGCAGTCCCGCGACCTGGTGGACGCGCTGGAGGAACTGGCGGACATCGCCGACCTCACCGCCGCGGAGAAGCGGGGCACGCTGGACGAGGTCGAGGACGAGCTGTTCCGGTTCGGCCGGATCGTCTCCTCCAGCACCGAGCTGCGCGCCGCGCTGACCAACCGCACCGCCGGCCGCCAGGCCAAGACCGAGCTGGTCCACCGGCTGCTGGGCGGACGGGCCAAGCCCGCCACCGAGCGTCTGGTCGCCCGCCTCGTGACCGCGCCGCGGGGACGTAGCCTGGAAGCGGGACTGGAGTCCCTGTCCAAGCTGGCCGCCGAGCGCCGGGACCGCATGGTCGCCGTCGTCACCTCGGCGGTTCCGCTGAGCGACGGCCAGAAGCAGCGCCTCGGCGCCGCCCTCGCCAAGCTCTACGGCCGTCCGATGCACCTCAACCTGGACGTGGACCCCGAGGTCGTCGGCGGCATCCGGGTGCAGGTCGGTGACGAGGTCATCAACGGCTCCCTCGCGGACCGGCTGGACGACGCCGCCCGCCGCATGGCGAGCTAGCGAGCAACTCGGTACCAACTCGATATTTCGAGAAGAGCAGTACGTACTTACGGCCCTGGTTGGGCCGTGCAGAGGATTCACCTCTTACAGGGGGGAGTCCCCATCCCCCCCAAGTGAAACTTCGGGCCCAACAAGGAGAGCAGGGAACCCAGATGGCGGAGCTCACGATCCGGCCGGAGGAGATCCGGGACGCGCTGGAGAATTTCGTCCAGTCGTACAAGCCGGACGCGGCCTCGCGCGAGGAGGTCGGTACGGTCACCCTTGCCGGCGACGGCATCGCGAAGATCGAGGGTCTTCCCTCGGCCATGGCCAACGAACTGCTGAAGTTCGAGGACGGCACCCTCGGCCTCGCCCTCAACCTCGAGGAGCGCGAGATCGGTGCCATCGTCCTCGGTGAGTTCAGCGGCATCGAGGAGGGTCAGCCGGTCACGCGCACCGGTGAGGTCCTCTCCGTCGCGGTCGGCGAGGGCTACCTCGGCCGCGTCGTCGACCCGCTCGGCAACCCGATCGACGGCCTCGGCGAGATCGAGACGTCCGGCCGCCGCGCCCTCGAGCTGCAGGCCCCCACGGTCATGCAGCGCAAGTCGGTGCACGAGCCGATGGAGACCGGCTACAAGGCCGTCGACGCGATGACCCCGATCGGCCGCGGTCAGCGTCAGCTGATCATCGGTGACCGCCAGACCGGCAAGACCGCCCTGGCCGTCGACACGATCATCAACCAGCGCGACAACTGGCGCACCGGCGACCCGAAGAAGCAGGTCCGCTGCATCTACGTCGCCATCGGCCAGAAGGGCTCCACCATCGCCGGCGTGCGCCGCGCGCTGGAGGAGAACGGCGCCCTGGAGTACACGACCATCGTCGCCGCCCCGGCGTCCGACCCGGCCGGCTTCAAGTACCTGGCGCCGTACACCGGTTCGGCCATCGGCCAGCAGTGGATGTACGAGGGCAAGCACGTCCTGATCATCTTCGACGACCTGTCGAAGCAGGCCGACGCCTACCGCGCCGTGTCGCTGCTGCTGCGCCGCCCGCCGGGCCGTGAGGCCTACCCGGGTGACGTCTTCTACCTGCACTCCCGTCTGCTGGAGCGCTGCGCCAAGCTCTCCGACGACATGGGCGCCGGCTCGATGACCGGTCTGCCGATCGTCGAGACCAAGGCCAACGACGTCTCGGCGTTCATCCCGACCAACGTCATCTCCATCACCGACGGCCAGTGCTTCCTGGAGTCGGACCTGTTCAACGCCGGTCAGCGCCCCGCGCTGAACGTCGGTATCTCCGTCTCCCGAGTCGGTGGTTCCGCGCAGCACAAGGCGATGCGCCAGGTCTCCGGCCGCCTCCGCGTGGACCTCGCCCAGTTCCGTGAGCTGGAGGCGTTCGCCGCCTTCGGTTCCGACCTGGACGCGGCCTCGAAGGCGCAGCTGGAGCGCGGTCAGCGCATGGTCGAGCTGCTGAAGCAGGACCAGTACCAGCCGATGGCCACCGAGGACCAGGTCGTCTCCGTCTGGGCCGGCACCAACGGCCGGATGGACGAGGTCCCCGTCTCGGACATCCGCCGCTTCGAGAAGGAACTGATCGACTTCCTGCACCGGAAGCACCAGGGCCTGATGACCTCCATCAAGGAGGGCGCCAAGATGTCGGACGACACGATCCAGGCGATCGACGACGCCGTGGCGGAGTTCAAGAAGCAGTTCGAGACCTCGGACGGCAAGCTGCTCGGCGAGGACACTCCGGCCGCTGCCGCCAAGTGACGTAAGGAAGGACCTGACTCATGGGAGCCCAGCTCCGGGTCTACAAGCGTCGCATCCGATCCGTCACCGCGACCAAGAAGATCACCAAGGCGATGGAGATGATCGCCGCCTCGCGCGTCGTCAAGGCGCAGCGCAAGGTGGCGGCCTCCACGCCGTACGCGCAGGAACTGACCCGCGCGGTCACGGCGGTCGGTACGGGTTCGAACACCAAGCACCCGCTCACCACGGAGACGGAGAACCCGACCCGTGCCGCGGTCCTGCTCCTCACGAGCGACCGCGGTCTGGCCGGCGCCTTCAACTCCAACGCCATCAAGGCGGCGGAGCAGCTGACCGAGCGCCTGGAGCGCGAGGGCAAGCAGGTCGACACGTACATCGTCGGCCGGCGTGGTGTCGCCCACTACAACTTCCGTGAGCGCACCATCGCGGAGTCGTGGACGGGCTTCACGGACGAGCCGACGTACGCGGACGCCAAGAAGGTCGCGGCGCCCCTGATCGAGGCCATCGAGAAGGACACGGCCGTCGGCGGCGTGGACGAGCTCCACATCGTCTTCACCGAGTTCGTCTCGATGATGACGCAGACGGCGCTGGACACCCGGCTCCTTCCGCTGCGTCTCGAAGAGGTCGCGCAGGAGGCGGCGCCGAAGGGCGAGATCCTGCCGCTGTACGACTTCGAGCCCTCGGCGGAGGACGTCCTCGACGCCCTGCTGCCGCGCTACGTGGAGAGCCGCATCTACAACGCGCTGCTCCAGTCGGCCGCTTCGAAGCACGCCGCCACGCGGCGCGCGATGAAGTCGGCCACCGACAACGCGGGCGAGCTGATCAACACGCTCTCCCGTCTTGCCAACGCGGCCCGCCAGGCCGAAATCACCCAGGAAATCAGCGAGATCGTCGGTGGCGCGAGCGCCCTGGCCGACGCGACCGCGGGGAGTGACCGATAAATGACCACCACTGTTGAGACCGCGACGGCTACGGGCCGCGTCGCCCGGGTCATCGGCCCGGTCGTCGACGTGGAGTTCCCCGTCGACGCGATGCCGGACATCTACAACGCCCTGCACGTCGAGGTCGCCGACCCGGCGAACGAGGGCGCGAAGAAGACGCTGACCCTGGAGGTCGCCCAGCACCTGGGTGACGGCCTGGTCCGCACCATCTCCATGCAGCCCACCGACGGCCTGGTCCGCCAGGCCCCGGTGACCGACACGGGCGCCGCCATCTCCGTCCCGGTCGGCGACTTCACCAAGGGCAAGGTGTTCAACACCCTCGGTGAGGTGCTGAACGTCGACGAGTCCTACGACGGCGAGCGCTGGCCGATCCACCGCAAGGCCCCGAACTTCGACGAGCTCGAGTCCAAGACCGAGATGTTCGAGACGGGCGTCAAGGTCATCGACCTGCTCACCCCGTACGTCAAGGGCGGCAAGATCGGCCTGTTCGGCGGCGCCGGCGTCGGCAAGACGGTGCTCATCCAGGAGATGATCTACCGTGTCGCCAACAACCACGACGGTGTCTCCGTGTTCGCCGGTGTCGGTGAGCGCACCCGTGAGGGCAACGACCTCATCGAGGAGATGACCGACTCGGGCGTCATCGACAAGACCGCCCTGGTCTTCGGTCAGATGGACGAGCCCCCGGGCACCCGTCTGCGCGTCGCGCTGGCCGGCCTGACCATGGCCGAGTACTTCCGTGACGTCCAGAAGCAGGACGTGCTGTTCTTCATCGACAACATCTTCCGCTTCACGCAGGCCGGTTCCGAGGTCTCCACGCTGCTCGGCCGCATGCCGTCCGCGGTGGGCTACCAGCCGAACCTGGCCGACGAGATGGGTCTCCTCCAGGAGCGCATCACCTCGACCCGCGGTCACTCGATCACCTCGATGCAGGCGATCTACGTCCCCGCCGACGACCTGACCGACCCGGCCCCGGCCACCACCTTCGCCCACCTCGACGCGACGACGGTTCTGTCCCGTCCGATCTCCGAGAAGGGCATCTACCCGGCCGTGGACCCGCTGGACTCCACGTCCCGCATCCTGGACCCGCGGTACATCGCGCAGGACCACTACGACGCCGCCATGCGCGTCAAGAACATCCTGCAGAAGTACAAGGACCTCCAGGACATCATCGCGATCCTCGGTATCGACGAACTGGGCGAGGAGGACAAGCTCGTCGTCCACCGTGCCCGTCGCGTGGAGCGCTTCCTGTCCCAGAACACCCACGTCGCCAAGCAGTTCACCGGCGTGGACGGTTCGGACGTCCCGCTGGACGAGACGATCGCGGCGTTCAACGCGATCTGCGACGGCGAGTACGACCACTTCCCGGAGCAGGCGTTCTTCATGTGCGGTGGCCTGGAGGACCTCAAGGCCAACGCCAAGGAGCTGGGCGTCTCCTGAACTCGGCCCGAGTTCCGGTGAGAGGGGCGCGGGCGCACCCTTCCGGGGTGCGGTCCGGCCCCTCTCGCCACGCCTACTAGAATTGACCCCAACACCCGGCGCCCCTGCCGGGTGGTGACCCGAGGAGCCACCCTTGGCTGCTGAGCTGCACGTCGAGCTGGTCGCCGCCGACCGCCAGGTCTGGTCCGGCGAGGCCACCCTGGTCGTCGCGCGCACCACGTCCGGCGACATCGGCGTCATGCCCGGTCACCAGCCGCTGCTCGGTGTGCTGGAGTCGGGCCCGGTGACCATCCGTACGAGTGACGGTGGAACGGTCGTCGCCGCGGTGCACGGCGGTTTCGTCTCGTTCGCGGACAACAAGCTGTCCCTGCTGGCCGAGATCGCCGAGCTGTCGGACGAGATCGATGTCCAGCGCACGGAGCGGGAGCTGGAGCGCGCGAAGGCGGAGGGCGACGCCGCCGCCGAGCGCCGCGCGGATGTCCGTCTTCGTGCGGCGGCGGCGAGCTAGCCGCCCCGCGCCGTGCGTGAGCGTGACTCAGCCGCGGCTGGGACCGGAGGGATCCGGACCCAGCCGCGGCTGAGGTGAATCCGGGTGTTTTTTCCGTTCCATTACCTAGGAGACGAGGAGGTCGGTGCCGATGGTCCTCGCTCTGACTGTGGTGGCGGTCGTGGTCGCGCTCGTGGTGGTGGGACTGTTCCTGTTCGGATTGCGCCGCAGACTGATCCAGCGTTCCGGCGGCACCTTCGACTGTTCCCTGCGCTGGGACGTGCCCGAGAAACCGGACACCAGCGGCAAGGGCTGGTCCTACGGCGTCGCCCGCTACAACGGCGACCGCATCGAGTGGTACCGCGTCTTCTCCTACGGCTTCCGTCCCCGCCGCACCCTGGAGCGCGCCGCCATCGAGGTGGCCGGGCGCCGGCTGCCCGAGGGCGAGGAGGAACTGGCGCTGCTGTCCGACGCGGTGGTCCTCGCCTGTACGCACCGGGGCACGCGCCTCGAACTCGCCATGAGCGAAGACGCGCTGACCGGATTCCTCGCGTGGCTTGAGGCAGCCCCGCCCGGACAGCGGGTGAATGTGGCGTAGCCACATTCACCCGCTGGGTGGGGGTCCCCCGGACGAAGTCTGGGGGAGCGTCAACGTCGCTTAGCGGCCCTGTTACAGGTTGCTGCTGATCGCGTTCACCAGCTCGCCGTCGCTCGTGTCGCCGCTGAACTCCCAGAAGAACGCGCCACCGAGCCCCTGGGACCTGGCCCAGCTCATCTTCCCGGCGATGGTCGACGGGGTGTCGTAGGACCACCAGTTGCTGCCGCAGTGCGCGTACGCCGTGCCCGCGACGGTGCCGGTGACCGGGCAGGACGTCTTGAGGACCTTGTAGTCCTCGATGCCCTGCTCGTAGGTGCCGGCCGCCGGTCCCGTGGCGGTGCCGCCGGGGGCGTCCTGGGTGACGCCGGTCCAGCCGCGGCCGTAGAGACCGATGCCGATGAGCAGCTTGTTCGCGGGGACGCCGATGGACTTGTACGTGGCGATCGCGTCGGCGGTGGTGAAGCCGTCCTTCGGGATGCCGGGGTACGAGGTGAGCGGGGAGTGCGGGGCGGTGGGGCCCTTGGCGTCCCAGGCGCCGAAGAAGTCGTACGTCATCACGTTGTACCAGTTGACGTACTGGGCGGCGCCCGCGTAGTCGGCGGCGTGGATCTTGCCGCCCGCTGAGCCGTCGGCGGTCACCGCGGCCGTGACCAGCTTGCCGCTGCCGAACTTGGCGCGCAGCGCGGCCATCACGTTCTTGAAGGCGGCCGCACCGCTGGTGTCACAGGACAGGCCGCAGGCGTTCGGGTACTCCCAGTCGATGTCGATGCCGTCGAACACATCGGCCCAGCGCGGGTCGTTGACCAGGTTGTAGCAGGAGTCCGCGAACGCGGTGGGGTTGGCCGCCGCCTGCGCGAAGCCGCCGGACCAGGTCCAGCCGCCGAAGGACCACAGCACCTTGAGGTTCGGGTACTTGGCCTTCAGCTCGCGCAGCTGGTTGAAGTTGCCGCGCAGCGGCTGGTCCCAGGTGTCGGCGACGCCGCTGACGGACTGGTCGGCGGTGAACGCCTTGTCGTAGTCGGCGTAGGAGTCGCCGATCGCGCACTGGCCGTTCGTGACGTTGCCGAAGGCGTAGTTGATGTGCGTGATCTTCGCGGCCGAGCCGGACGTCACCAGGTTCTTGACGTTGTAGCCCCGGCCGTAGATGCCCCACTCGGTGAAGTAGCCGAGCTTGACCTTGTCGCCGGTGGGCGGGGGAGTGGTACCTCCCCCGCCGGTGGTGTGCACGGCGACCGCGCCGCTGACCGGTCCGGTCTGGCCGGCGGTGTCGCGGGCCTGGACGCTGTAGGAGTAGTCGCTGCCGGCGGTCAGGCCGGTGTCCGTGTACGAGGTGGTCGTCACGGTGGCGACGACCTTCCCGTCGCGCAGGACGTCGTAGTTCTTGACGCCGTTGTCGTCCGTGGCCGCGCTCCAGTTGAGCGTGACCGAGGTGTCGGTGACGCCGGAGGCGGTCGGGGTGCCGGGCGCGGACGGCGGGTTGTCACCGGGGGGCGTCGTACCGCCGTCGCAACTGCCGCCGTTCAGCGTGCAGTTGGACGGGGATCCGGAGCCGGAGCCGTTGAAGCCGAAGGAGACCGAGGCGCCCGGGGCGAGCGTGCCGGTGTAGGACTTGTTCTTCGCGGTCCAGTGGTTGCCGGAGTTGGTGACGTCCGCGTCCCAGGCGGAGGTGACGGAGGTGCCGGAGGGGAAGTCCCACCCGACGGTCCAGGAACTGATGGTGCTGGTGCCGGTGTTCTTGACGGTCCACTGGCCGCCGAAGCCGGTTCCCCAGTCGGTGGTCTTGGCGTAGCTCGCCGTCGCGGTGGCCGCGGCGGCGTGGGCGGGGTCCGCGAGCCCGACGAGGCCGGCCAGGGGGAGCAGCAGGGTCGCGAGGCCTGCCGCGGCTCTGTGTCTGAAGCGCATGGTGCGCCTCCTCGGTAGGGGGAAGGAAAGGGATGCCGTGGGCATGACTGAGCCTTCACGCCCATGGTGCTGCGAGAGTAGAAAGGTCTGGACCACAGGTCAATAGGTCTGGACCACTTGACCGGGATGGCGCCGGTCGTCCTCGCTAGATCCCCAACTCCCGGGCCAGTACGGCGGCTTGGACGCGGCTGCGCAGTTCCAGCTTGCCCAGCAGCCTGCTGACGTGGGTCTTCACCGTGCCCTCCGCCATCCGCAGCCGCTCGGCGATCTGCGCGTTCGACAGGCCCTCTCCGATGGCCGACAGCACCTCGCGCTCGCGCGGGGTCAGGCCCTCCAGCACGGCGGGGTCGGACGTCGCCCCGCGCACCGGTGCGGCGGCGAACTCGGCGATCAGCCGCCGGGTGACCGCCGGGGCAACGATCCCCTCGCCGCGCGCCACCGTCCGCACCGCCTGAAGCAGGTCCCGCGCCTCGGTGTTCTTCAGCAGGAACCCGGCCGCCCCCGCCCTGAGCGCCCCGAAGACGTACTCGTCCAGGTCGAAGGTGGTCAGCACGAGCACGTCCGCGAGCCCCTCCGCGACGATCGCCCGGGTGGCCGACACCCCGTCGAGCCGCGGCATCTGCACGTCCATCAGCACCAGATCCGGCCGCAGCTCACGGGCCAGCTCCACCGCCCGCTCGCCGTCCGCCGCCTCGCCGGCCACCTCGATGTCGGGCGCGCTGCGCAGGATCAGCACGAGCCCGGCGCGCACGGCGGACTGGTCCTCGGCGACGAGGACCCGGATGGCGGGCGTGGTCATGCGGAATCTCCTGAGCGTCGCCGGGGGGTGTCCTGGTGGAGTGGGAGACCGGCGCGTACGGTCCACCGGTGGCCGCCCGGACCCGGTTCCGGGCCGGCCTCGAAGCTGCCGCCGAGCAGCGCGGTGCGTTCGCGCATGCCGGCGAGGCCGGAGCCCGAGCCGGGGGCGCGCGGGGTGTCGCCGGGCCGGTAGGCGCTGGTCACCCGGATGTGCAAGGCGTCCTCCCGCTGGTGCAGCGCGATGTCCACGGGGCCGTCGGCCGCGTGCTTGAGCGCGTTGGTCAGCGACTCCTGCACGATCCGGTACGCGGCCAGTTCGACCGGCGCGGGCACCGGGCCGTGGCCGTCCTCCAGCCGGACGTCCAGGCCGCCCGCACGGGCGTTCCGCACGAGCGTGGCCAGGCCGTCGAGCGTCGGCGTCGCTGCGGGTTCCAGGTCCCCGCCGCTGTCCCGGAGGATACCGATCAGCCGGCGCATCTCGGCCAGCCCCTCGACGCTGTTCTCCCGGATCACCGTGAGCGCCTCCCGCGAGGTCCGCTCATCGTCCAGGGACAGCGCGGCCGTGGAGTGAATGGCGATCGCGGACAGGTGGTTGGCGATCATGTCGTGCAACTCCCGGGCCATCCGTACCCGTTCGGCGGTGACCGCCTGGGTGCGGTCCATCTCGGCCAGCAGCGCGGTCTGTTCGGCGCGCAGCCGGGCCGCCTCGGCGGCGTCGCGGTGGTTGCGCACCACCCAGCCGGTCGCCGCCGGCGCGAACGCGATCACGCCGACCCCCACCCCGATCAGCAGCCCGTGCGGATCGCGCCAGATCGCGGCGGGCACCACCCCGCCGAGGACCGTCAGCATCCCGGTCACCCAGGGAATCCGGCGGGCCGAGGCGGGAGAGCCGTACAGGACGGCCGCGTACATCAGATCGGTGTACAGCACGAGCGTGACCACGTTGCCGAGGGTCACCGTGTCCAGGACCAGCGCGAGCGTGCCGATGGCGAGCCCGACCCGCGGCCACGTGCGGCGCAGCGGCTCGCACGCGGTCGTCACCGCCAGCGGCACCAGCGGGCCCCACGGCGCGTGCCACAGCACCACCGGGTCCGAGACCACGCGCGGATGGATCCCGAGCGCCCACAGCACCACCCCGCCGAGCAGCCCGCCCAGCGCGATGCGCAGGTCGTCGGGGTGGGGGCGGGGGAGCGCTCGTGCCATGCCCCCATCCAACACGGCCCGGCGCCCGCCCGCCTGCTCCCCGGGAAGGGTCCCGGACTGCGACTTTCGCTTACGGCGGCCTCGCCCGCGCCGACGACGTAACGGGACGTACCGGCGGCGAGTCTGGAAAGGCGACAGGAAGGAGCGAGCCGTGGTCGTCGGATTGGTCATCGCCTGCGAGGTGGCGTTCTGGGTGCTGCTGGCGGCCGGACTGGCCGTGCGCTATCTGCTGAAGTGGCGCCGCACCAGCGTGGCGCTGCTGCTGTGCGAGCCGCTGCTGGAGGTGGTGCTGTTCGTCGTCACGGCCATCGACCTGCGCGGCGGCGCCCGGCCGAGCTGGGAACACGGGCTGGCCGCGCTCTACATCGGCTTCACCGCCGGCTACGGCCACGCCACGATCACCTGGCTGGACGGCCATGCCGCCCACCGCCTCACGGGCGCGCCCCGGCCCCCCGAACCGCCCAGGTACGGCCTCGCGCGGGCCCGGCACGAGGGACGCCTGTGGCTGCGCACGCTGCTCGCGTCCGCCCTCGCCCTCGCCCTGCTCCAGGCGGCGGTCTGGTACGTCGGCGACGGCGCCGCCACCGGCCCGCTGCGCTCCTGGCAGTGGGCGGCGCTGCGGATCGCCGCGATCCACGGCGTCATCGCCCTCACCTATCTGCTGTGGCCGAAGAAGCCCCCGGCCGGCACTGCCGCGGGCGAGAGGGAGGACCGTACGCTGACCGGGCGATGAGGCGAGCGCACGAGGAGGGCGGATGGCTGACAGGACGGGTGCCGGTGCGGTGCTGGTCGTCGACGACGACGCGGCGATCCGGCGCTCGCTGGAGCGCGGGCTGAGGCTGGGCGGCTTCACGGTGCGCACCGCCGCCGACGGCCCCGAGGCGCTGGCCGCGATCGAGACCGCCCCGCCCGACGTGCTCGTCCTCGACGTGTCGATGCCCGGCATGAGCGGCATCGAGGTGTGCACCCGGCTCCGCGCCGCGGGCCGCGACCTGCCCGTGCTCATGCTGTCCGCGCTGGACGAGACCGCCGACCGGATCGCCGGGCTCCAGGCGGGCGGCGACGACTACCTGGTCAAACCCTTCGCCCTGCAGGAGCTGGTGCTGCGGCTGGGCGCCCTGCTGCGCCGCCGCCCGCCCGCCGGGCACGAGGTGCTGCGCGCGGCCGGCCTCGTCATCGACCCCGCCGCCCGCACCGCCGAGCGCGACGGCGTCCCGCTGGAGCTGACCCGGCGGGAGTTCGGGCTGCTGGAGGTCCTCACCCGCAACGCCGGGCT
Organism: Streptomyces sp. NPDC104106; assembly: GCF_055584345.1. Classification (NCBI taxonomy): domain Bacteria; kingdom Bacillati; phylum Actinomycetota; class Actinomycetes; order Kitasatosporales; family Streptomycetaceae; genus Streptomyces; species Streptomyces sp. NPDC104106. The sequence goes on along the minus strand of NZ_JBVJMF010000005.1, from coordinate 68,888 downwards.
GGTCCTCACCCGCGACCAGCTCCTGGAACGGGTGTGGGGCTACGACTTCGAGGTGCGCACCGACGCCGTCGACACCTTCGTCAGCTATCTGCGGCGCAAACTGGAGGCACAGGGCCGCCCCCGGCTCATCCACACGGTCCGGGGCGTCGGCTTCGTCCTCAGGGACACGCTGTGAGACTCTCCGCACGCATCGGCCTCGCCGTCGGCTGCACCATCCCACTGCTGGTGCTGGCGGGCGGCTGGCTGCTGCTGCACCTGGTCGCCCGCGATCTGCACCGGGCCGAGGACCAGCACCTGCGGCAGCGGGCGACGGCCGTGGCACCGGATGCCCGCGCCCTGCTGCGGGCCGCCTCCGACGGCCGGCCGGGGGCCGCCGACACCCGCGAGCGGCAGCTGTTCGACGCGGCCCTCGACGTCGGCGTCCGCGTGGTCGGTCCGGACGCCACCTTCAGCGGCGGCCCCCAGCCCGGACCCGCCGTCACGCTGCCCGAGCGCGGTTCCGGGTTCGTCACCCTCCGGGCCGGCGGGCGCACCTGGCGGGCCCTGGCCCGACCGGTGCGCACAGGAACGGCGGCCGGCACGCTGTGGCTGTTCTCGCCGGACACCGCCGCCCGCGTGCAGATCCCGCTCGTGCGCCGCCGGGTGCTCGTCACCGCGCTCCTCGCCGTGCCCGTGTCGGGGCTGCTCGCCTGGGGCCTGGCCGCCGGCGCGAGCGCGCCGCTGCGCAGGCTCACCCGCCGCACCGCCGGGCTCGATCCGCGCACCAGCACCACCCGGCTGCCCGAGGAGCGCACCGGGGTACGGGAGGTGGACGAGCTGGCCGCGACCCTGCGGACCGTCCTCGCCCGCTACGACGAGCAGGCCGCCCGCACCGGCCAGGCCCTCGACACCGCCCGCTCCTTCTCCTCGGCCGCCGCGCACGAACTGCGCACCCCGCTGATGAGCATGGGCACCAACCTCGACATCCTCGCCGACCATCCCGGCCTGCCGGCCGCGGACCGCACCGAGGTGCTGGCCGACCTGCGCCGCGAACACGGCAGGCTGCTCGGGCTGCTGGTGATGCTGCGGGAACTGGGGCGCGGCGACCTGGTGGAGGCGGAGGCGTTCCGGCCCGTCGACCTCGCCGACGTCGCCGACGCGGCCGTGGCCGAGGCCCGCCGCCGGGATCCGGACGCCGGGCTCACCCTGGACGCGGAGCCGGGGCTGACGGTGCACGGCTGGGAGCCGGGGCTGCGGCTGCTGCTGGACAACCTGCTGGCCAACGCGCTGGCCCACGGCCGGGACTCCGCGGGCCGGGCCCGGGTGCGGGTGACGGTGGGGCGCGGCGAGGCGGGCACGGCGCTGATCACCGTGGACGACCACGGTCCCGGCGTCCCCGCCGAGGCCCGCGGCCGGATCTTCGAACGGTTCCAGCGGGGCCCGGACAGCGCCGGCTCCGGACTCGGGCTCACCCTCGTCGCCCAGCAGGCGGCCCTGCACGCGGGGCGCGTGACGGTGACGGACGGCCCGGGCGGCACCGGCGCGCGCTTCGCCGTGACGCTGCCCGTGGACGGCGCTGAACCGCGCCGGGGCCTGCCCGGCCGGCGGGACTGGCTGATCGGTACAGCCGGGGCAAACCGGTCACAGAGTTTCCCCAAAGACCTCGCCTAGCGTCCGGCGCGACGGACGGCCGCCCGAGGCCGCCCGGGAAGTGAACCGAGAGGCAGTTGAGGCACATGTACGGACGACGACGCACGCGCACGCTGCTCGCGGGGCTCGCCGTGACGGCCGTCCTGGCGGGCGGCACGGCGGGCACGGCGGCCGCGGCCGACAGCACCCCCAAGCCGGCGCCCGCCCATGACGGCGCGCAGGGCCTGTGCAAGCGGGTGCCGAAGATCGAGCGGCGTATCGCACGGGCCCTGAAGCGACTCGACGCCAAAGCGGGCACGCGCGGCTCGGTGGCCCGGCTGGAAAAGCGCGTCGACAACGCGAAGAAGGCGGGTCACACGGAGATCGCCACCTACCTGCAGAACCGGCTGGACTTCCGCAAGTCGCTGGTGACGAACCTGGAGCAGCGCCAGAAGGACCTGGCCGCCGTCAAGACGTGGTGCCAGAAGAACGACAACGGGAAGGCGGCGGGCTGATGCGGGGCCGGCGGCCGGCGCTCGCGGTGGCGGTGGTCACCGTGCTGGCCGCCCTCACCGCGGGGTGCGCCCACCACGACGCGGCCGCACCAGCGCCGTCCGCCACCTCCGCCACGCCCTCGGGCTACGCGGACATGCGGAAGAAGGCCGACGCGGCCGAGTCCGCCGCGGCCGCCGCCGACCGCGACGCGAAGAGCACCGCTGACCGGTGAGCCGGCGCTGAGCGGGTCCGCCGTCGTCCGGTGCGGTTCGCCGGCGCCCCGGAAGGGCGCGGGCGACCGCACGACCGGCCGCGGCGGACCCGTGGCCGTCCGACGGCCTGGCGCGGCACTGCCTGCGGAGCGTTCAGCGCTCCCCGCCCGGCACCCACAGCACGTCGCCGGTGTCCTTGTTCGTCACCCGGGCCAGGATGAACAGCAGGTCGGACAGGCGGTTGAGGTAGGTGGCCGTGAGCGGGTTCATCGAGTCGGCGTGCGCCTCCAGGGCGGCCCAGGTGGAGCGCTCCGCCCGCCGTACCACCGTGCAGGCCTGGTGCAGCAGGGCCGCGCCGGGGGTGCCGCCGGGCAGGATGAAGGAGCGCAGCTTCTCCAGCCGCTCGTTGAAGCGGTCGCAGTCCGCCTCCAGCCGGTCGACGTAGAACTGCTCCACCCGCAGCGGCGGGAACCCGGGGTTGTCCACCACCGGCGTCGACAGGTCCGCGCCCACGTCGAACAGGTCGTTCTGCACGCGGGTGAGGACCTTGACGACCTCCGCCTGAAGGCCGCCCAGCGCGATCGCGGTGCCGATGACGGCGTTGGCCTCGTTGGCGTCCGCGTAGGCGGAGATCCTGAGGTCCGTCTTGGGCACCCGGCTCATGTCGCCGAGGCTGGTGGTGCCCTGGTCCCCGGTGCGGGTGTAGATACGAGTCAGATTGACCATGTGGCCAGCGTAGTTACGCCCCGGCCGTCCGGAACACCCGTGTGCCCACCGTCACCGCCAGTACCGCGAAGCCGACGGCGACGAGGGAGCCGTAGAGCATGTGCGCGGTGGCGTACCGGCCGACGTACGCGTCGCGTACCGCGTCCACCAGGTAGCGGAACGGGACGAAGTGCGAGAGCACGTCCAGCCAGGCCGGGGCGAGCGTCATCGGGAGCATCAGGCCGGACAGCAGCATCGACGGCATCGAGACCGCGTTGATCAGCGGCCCGAACTCCTGCGGGGTGCGCACCAGCATCCCCAGCGCGTACGACAGCGAGGCCAGCGAGAGCGAGAGCAGGGCGACGAACGCGAAGCCGATCAGGACGCCGGCGAGCGGCGCGCGCAGCCCCATCACCAGCGCGGCCAGCACCAGCAGGACCGCCTGGAAGACGAAGACCGTCGCGTCGCGCAGCACCCGGCCGAGCAGGAGGGCGAGCCGGCTGACCGGCGTCACGCGCATCCGCTCCAGCACGCCCTGCCCCTTTTCGAGGATGACCGTGAACCCCGCGAACAGGGCGCCGAACAGCCCGAGTTGGAGCAGCAGGCCGGGGACCAGCACCTGCCAGGAACTGCCCGTGCCGCCGAGCGGCAGACGGGTGAGCAGCGGGCCGAAGAAGAGCAGGTAGAGCAGGGGCGTCAGCACGCCGAAGAGCAGCGCGAAGCGCGAGCGCAGCGACTGGCGCAGATAGCGGCCGTAGATGAGGGCCGTGTCGTGGAGCAGCATGTTTCTTCCCTGGATCCCTGTCCCTAGACGGCTACGGGGGCGGTGTCGGCCGGGGCGGGGCCGCGGCCGGTGATGGCGAGGAACGTGTCCTGCAGGGTGGCGTCGAGCGAGCCGCCGTACCGGAGCTTGAGCGCGCTCGGCGTGCCCTCGGCGGCGACCGCGCCCCGGTCGACGACCACCAGGCGGTCGGCGAGGGCGTCGGCCTCGTCCAGGTAGTGGGTGGTCAGGAACACGGTCGTGCCGTGCTCGTCGCGCAGCCGGCGCACCAGGTCCCACAGATCGGCGCGGCTGCCGGGGTCCAGCCCGGTCGTCGGCTCGTCCAGGAAGAGCACCTTCGGGCGGTGCGTGAGTGCCATCGCGATGTCCAGGCGCCGGCGCTGCCCGCCGGACAGGGCGCCGGTCCTGCGGTCGAGCAGCCCGTCGAGGTCCAGCTCGCGGGCCAGTTCGCCGGTCCGCGCGACCGCCGCCGACCGTGACAGCCGGTACATCCGGCCCTGGGTGAGCAGTTCCTCCCGGACCGTGATCTGCGGATCGACCCCGCCGGACTGGGCGACGTACCCGGACGCCCGGCGCACCCCGGCCGGATCGGTCGCGAGGTCGTGCCCGGCGACGGTGGCCGCGCCGCCGGTGGGCTTCAGGAGGGTGGTGAGCATCCGCAGGGTGGTCGTCTTGCCGGCGCCGTTCGGGCCGAGGAATCCGAGGATCTCGCCCTCGTGGACGGTCAGGTCGATGCCCCGGACGGCCTCCACCGGGCCGGCCTTGGTCTGGAAGGTGCGGGCGAGGCCCGCAGCGCTGATGACTGCTGTCATGCCGACCAGGAAAGCATGAGTCATTGAAAATTTGCAACGACCCCAAGTTTTCTGAGCCGCTAACTTTCCAGTGGATCCAGCGAAGCTAGGATGCCGGCATGGCAGAAGGGCTCAGGGAACGGAAGAAGCGGCAGACCAGGCAGTACATCTCGGACGTCGCCACGGGACTGTTCCTGGAGCGCGGCTTCGACGCGGTCACGGTCGCCGAGATCGCGGACGCCGCCAACGTCTCGGTCAACACCGTCTACAACTACTTCCCGGCCAAGGAGGACCTGTTCTTCGACCGGTCCGCCGGCATGGTCGACCGCCTCGCCCGCTGGGTGCGGGGCAGGCCGGAAGGCGAGTCGGCCGCCGCCGCCGTCCTGCGCGAGCTGCGCGAGGAGGTCGAGGCCGTCTCGCCCCGGGTCGGTCTCATCCCCGGGTACGAGAGATTCCAGCGGGTCATCGAGGAGACCCCCGCCCTGCGCTCCCGCCTCTGGGCCCTGGCCCAGGAGGTCCAGGCCAACCTGGAACAGGCCCTGCGCGAGGAGACCGGCGCGGCCGACGACGACGACCTGCCCCACCTGATGGCCGGTCAGATCGGCTGGGCACACAGCACGGTGATGGCGGTCATCGGGCGCGAGATGGTCAAGGGGCGCGATCCGCGCGAGGTGTCCAGGGAGGTCCTCGACCTCCTGGACGACGTCGAGGACCTGCTCGGTGAGCGGGTCCTCGGGTACGCGGTACGGGAGCGGTGAGAGCACCGATGCTCACCGAGCCGCCTCGCTGAGCAGCGAGCTGACCCGCTCCGCGAAGCAGGGGCCCGGCACGGGGACCTCCATGCCGGGCCGGCGGGCGTAGCCACGGGTCACGGCACGGGTGGCGTACGAGGTCATGACGTCGGCGCCGGAGGGCGCCGGCCGGTGCCCGAGGGGCCTGAGTCGGCCGAGGGGCCTGGGGGACGGCCCCGGTGCCGATGCCGGTCTGGTCGTACCAGAAGGACGCCGCGTGCCCCTCGCCGCGCGCGATGGCGCAGCCGCAGGCTCTCACGCCAACTGCCCCTCGCGCGGGCGGTGCTGAAGCGCCCTCGGTGAGGGACAGCCGGTCATGGACCGGCCGCCGTCCGCAACGCCACGTGATCACGGAGTTACGGAACAATGACCCCGAGGGCCACCCGGCGCTACCCTCGCCACCCCTGAACCGTCGGAACAATGACGGCGATTCAGCCTATTGAGGGGGAAAGGCCGCTTCTGCCCGCACACGGCGCAGGGGGCCGCACGATCGGGGTCTCGTACCGCTGCCGGTGTGACGTCCGTCAATTGAGACGTGACGCGCGTTACTTACCGGTCACACAGCGGCTCCAGAGCGCTAGGGTCCGCCGGAGAAGCAGACTTGGAGCGCGATTCAAGGGAGTCGTCAGTGGCACGGAAGCTCGCCGTCATCGGGGCCGGTCTCATGGGGTCCGGTATCGCTCAGGTCGCCGCGCAGGCGGGCTGGGACGTCGTCATGCGCGATGTCACGGACGAGGCGCTGAAGCGTGGCACGGACGGCATCAAGGCGTCGTACGACAAGTTCGTGAGCAAGGGGAAGCTGGCCGCGGCCGACGCCGACGCGGCCCTCGCCCGCATCACCGCGACCACCGACCTGGACGCCGCCGCCGCCGCCGACGTCGTCGTGGAGGCCGTCTTCGAGAAGCTGGAGGTCAAGCACGAGATCTTCCGCGCGCTCGACAAGATCGTGCGCCCGGAGGCCGTGCTCGCCTCCAACACCTCCGCCATCCCGATCACCAAGATCGCCGCGGCCACCGAGCACCCCGAGCGGGTCGTCGGCGTCCACTTCTTCTCGCCGGTGCCGATGATGCAGCTCGTCGAGCTGGTCCGCGGCTACAAGACGAGCGACGAAACCCTCGCCACCGCACGGGAGTTCGCCGAGTCCGTCGGCAAGACCTGCATCGTCGTCAACCGGGACGTCGCCGGCTTCGTGACGACCCGGCTCATCTCCGCGCTCGTCGTGGAGGCCACCAAGCTCTACGAGTCCGGGGTCGCCACCGCCGAGGACATCGACCTCGCCTGCAAGCTGGGCTTCGGCCACGCCATGGGCCCGCTCGCCACCGCCGACCTCACCGGCGTCGACATCCTGCTGCACGCCACGAGCAACATCTACACCGAGTCCCAGGACGAGAAGTTCGCCCCGCCGGAGCTGATGCGCCGGATGGTGGACGCCGGTGACATCGGCCGCAAGAGCGGGCAGGGCTTCTACACGTACTGAGCACCGCCTGTACGGGCATCCGCCGGATGTCACCCCCGGGAGCATCACTCCCCGGGGTGAATTCGGTATCGGTTCGCTTACAACCAGCAACCGCACCGCCACTCGCACAGTCAGACGTTGCAACGTCGAACATCACGGAGTACGCCAACCGCACTCAACGGGGAGCGCTTATGCACATCAGGGGCGACCACGCCGAGCTGGTCGTCGGGGGCCGCCTCGACGTCCGCAGCGCGGCGGACGCCCGTACGGCCCTGCACCTCGCCGTCGATCACGGCATCGGCGACCTGGTGCTCGACCTGTCGGAACTGGACTCCTGGGACGCCACCGGGCTCGGCGTGATCATGGGCGCCCACCGGCGGGCCGGCCGCTGCGGTCGCCGTCTGGTGCTGCGCGGTGTACCGCCGCAGATGCAGCGCCTGCTGGTGGCCACCCGGCTGCACCGCATCCTCGCCATCGAGGGCGGCATCGGCGTGGAGTCGCTGCCCCGGGTGTGACGCGTCGTGCGGCCGGGGCGGATGCGCACGTCGAGGGCAATCCTCACCGGACCGTGACGTCTCGGGCCGTACGGCACCCCGCCCTGTCGGAGATACTGAGCCAAGGTTTAGGGTTCGGTCGCCCGCTGCCTCGCAACCCTCGACCGAGCGGGCCCGGACCAGAAGCGACAGCGCGGTGTGCGACAAGGCCGGGAGGGGCCGGATCACGGGCACACGACGCTTTTGGGGGGCTGGAAACCCATGGAACCGATGGAACCCATGGACCCGAACGACCCGATCGACTCGATCAACCCGATCGACGCCGGGCGTGAGGAGTACGGGCAGGCGCACGGCCGCCGCCCGGCCCGGGAGTCCCACACCTCCGACTTCGGCGCGGGGCCGGGCCCATCCGGCCCCGCCCGCACGGCACGGCTCGTCTCCGCCGACCTGCTGCTGACCGTCAACCCCGTCGACGGCGGCGAGATCGAGCCATGTCCGCCGGCGGAGCGTCCCGGCCGGCCCCGCAAGCGCACCGTCGCCGAGCGGGCCGGCATCGAGCGGGCCGCCCGGCCGCCGGCGCCGGCGGGCCCCGCCCAGCCGCCCCTGCCGCTGGTGGAGCGCCAGGACCAACGCGAGCGCCTGGTCAGACTGCTGGCCCGCGGCCGCTCCGTGCGGCTCACCGGTCCCGGCGGCTCCGGCCGCACCGCCCTGCTCGACCTGGTCGCCGAGGACTGCCAGGACCTCGCCCCCGACGGCGTGATCCGGCTCAGCGGCTTCCACCGCGGGGCCGGCGACCTGCTGCACGACCTCTTCCACGCCGTCTACGACGCCCCCCGCCACCGCCCCGAACGCGACGAACTGCACGCGCTCGTCGCCGAGATCGGCGCGGTCGTCGTCCTGGACGACATCGAGTTCGGCGGCGCCGCCCTGGACGAACTCCTCGACACCGCCCGGGAGTGCGCCTTCCTGATCGGCGCCACCCCCGACGTGCCCGCGCCCTCGGCCGCCTCCGGGGTCGAGGAGGTCTTCCTCGGCGGCCTCGACCGCGCCGCCGGCGTGGAGATCCTGGAGCGCGCCGTCGGCCGCGTGCTCACCGAGGACGAGGCCAACTGGGCCGGCGACCTGTGGTTCGAGTCCGAGGGCCTGCCCCTGCGCTTCGTCCAGGCCGGCGCCCTGCTGCGCCAGCGCGACGAACTGCGGGCCGGTACCGAGGCGGTGGACGAGTACGGCGTCTTCCAGGACGTACGCCCGCCGGCGGTCCCGTCCGTGGAGCCGGCGGACGAGCCTGCGCTGCCCTCTCTCGGCGAGGCCGCCGCGCCCGCGCCGCTGCTCGCCTCCCGGCTCAGCGCCTCCGCCCGCGCCACCCTGCGCTTCGCCGTCGCCCTCGGCGGCGAGGTGCCGCACCAGGCGCATCTGCCGGCCCTGGTCGGCGACACCCACGCCGACGCCGCCCTCGGCGAGCTGGCCATGTGCGGACTGGTCTCCCCGGTCGGCTCCCGCTACCGGCTCGCGGCCGGGGTGCAGACCCAGCTGGAGGCCGCCGGGTACGCCGACGACGCCGCGGACCGGGCACTCGCCGCCGCCGAGCACTACACCTGGTGGTCCGGCCACCCCTCGGTCACCCCCGAGCGGGTGAGCGCGGAGGCGGACGCGGTGCTGGCCGCGCTCGCCGCCGTCGTCCCGCAGACCTCCGCACCCGCCGACGGCGAGGAGAGCATCGCGGTACGGCTCGCCCGCGCGGCCGCGCCCGCCTTGGCCGCCGGGCTCCAGTGGGGGGCCTGGGAGCGTGCGCTGCGCTCCGGCGCGGAGGCCTCCCGGCTGACCGGCGAGGTGCACGAACAGGCCTACTTCCACCACGAGTTGGGCGTCCTCGCGCTGTGCTGCGGACAGCTCGACCGGGCCCGCGCCGAACTGGAGGCGTCCATCGGGCTGCGCGGCGCGCTCGCCGACAAGCGGGGCGCCGTCGCCGGGCGCCGGGCCCTCGCGCTGGTCGCCGACCGCTCGGGCGAGCTGCCCGGGGTCAGGGCGATGGCGGGGGAGGAACTGCCGGAGATACGGCACGAGGAGTCGGCGCCGCCGCCGTACGCGCCGATCGGCGACGCCCTGGTCACCCAGCGGCTCCCGGTGGCCCCGGCGGGCGGCGGGGACGGCGCCGGGGGCGTGGGGGGCCTGCGCCGGCTGGCCCGCCGCAACCTGGTGGCGGCCGGTTCCGGCGCCCTGCTCGCCGCGGTCCTCGGTACGGTCGTCACGCTCGGCATGACGTCCCACGAGAACGCCGACAAGAACCCGGCAGGCAAGGTCGACGTGAACCCCTCGATCAGCCAGGGCACGGACGACGGCACCCTGGGCGCGGACCCGAACCAGGGCACCGGCGGTACGACGGGCGTGGCGAGAGGCGGTCCGGCGACCGGGGGCACCGGCGGCGCACACGGCACGACCGGCGGCCCGGCGCCGTCGACCGACCCGGCCCGCCCGTCGGAGAGCATCAGCCCCTCCGGCTCGGGCACGACGCCGACCTCGTCGTCCACGTCTCCCAAGCCGTCGAAGTCGTCCGGGTCGCCGTCGGGCGGCTCGGCAGGCTCCACGAGCGGCTCCAGCGGCAGCCCGAGCGGCGGCTCGTCCAACAGCGGCGGCAGCACCACGAGCGGTGGCACGACGACCGGCGGTGGTACGACGACGAGTGGCGGTACGCCGACGAGCGGCGGTACGACGGCGAGCGGTGGCAACTCGGGAGGGACGACCACCTCCGGAGGCTCCTCCAGCGGCGGGGGTACCACCACCGGCTCCTCGAGCGGCTCGACAAGCGGCTCCAGCGGCAGCCCGAGCGGCTCGACCACCGGCTCGACCGCGGGCACGACGACCGGCGGGGCCTCGTCCTCCCAGAGCGCCCCGCAGCCGTCGGGCTCGGCCACCTGACGGACCGCGGGGGCGAGGGCCGTCAGAACAGGCGGAGCTTGTCGTCCTCGATGCCGCGCAGGGCGTCGTAGTCCAGGACGTGGCAGTCGATGCCGCGGTCGGTGGCGAGGACGCGGGCCTGGGGCTTGATCTCCTGCGCGGCGAAGACGCCGCGCACCGGCGCCAGGTGCGGGTCGCGGTTCAACAGGTCGAGATAGCGCGTGAGTTGCTCCACGCCGTCGATCTCGCCCCGGCGCTTGATCTCCACCGCCACCGTCTGCCCGTCGGCGTCCCGGCACAGGATGTCCACCGGGCCGATGGCCGTCATGTACTCGCGGCGGATCAGGGTGTAGCCCTCGCCGAGCGTCTCGATGCGGTCGGCGAGCAGCTCCTGGAGGTGCGCCTCCACGCCGTCCTTGATCAGACCGGGGTCCACGCCGAGTTCGTGCGAGGAGTCGTGGAGGATCTCCTCCATCGTGATGATCAGTTTCTCGCCCGCCTTGTTGACGACCGTCCAGACGCCCTCCTCCTCGCCGCCGCCCTCCTTCAGCGTGCACGGCGGCGACATCCAGTTGAGGGGCTTGTAGGCCCGGTCGTCCGCGTGGATGGAGACGCTGCCGTCCGCCTTGACCAGGATCAGTCGGGGCGCCGAGGGCAGATGGGCGGTGAGCCGGCCGGCGTAGTCGACCGAGCAGCGGGCAATGACGAGACGCATGGTCGGCAACGCTACTCGACACCCCGAGGTGCGCGCGATCCGCCCGTCCCGCTCCCTGTGGATCGCCCCAATTGTCCCTGGAAACTCTTGTTCATCCCTGGCCGATTGTGCTCGTAAAGGGACTGTTCCATATACGCATTCTGCTGGTGTGGTCACCGACCGTTGCCTACCGTAGAGAACGTGAGGTCGCGGCGAATGTACGGAGCGTGTTCGACATCGCGAACTCCCTTATCTGTCCGGCAACCCCTGCTCCCGCGGGGGTGCGAGAGGAGAACCCATGTCGCTCGACGTCTCACCGGCCCTACTCGAACAGGCCGAGCGAGGCGAGGTCGACGAAGCAGCATTCGTCGACTGCGTCCGGACCTCCCTGCCTTACGCATGGGAGATGATCAGCTCCCTGGTGGCGCGGCTCCAGGTCGACGGCGGTCCGTTCGCCGACAACCTGACGCCCCCGCCGGACGAGCAGGCACGCGGTCAGCTGTTGCGCGCGCTCGCGAGCGACGCCATCCGCGGCGCGTTGCAGCGGCACTTCGGTGTGCGTCTGGCCTTCCAGAACTGCCACCGGGTGGCGGTGTTCCCGCTGGACGCCGCGGCGGACGAGACGCTGGCCCGCTTCACGTCGGTGCGCAGCCAGCTGCTGAACCAGTCGCCGGAGCTTCGCGACTGCTGACGGGCAGCCCGGTCCCGGTACGGCAGACCCATGCGGGCCCAGTGGGCCGTTCGCTTGCCGCTCCACCCGTGGGAGGTGCGTTCACACGTGGGGCGGCAAGCCCCCCAGGGCCCCCGTGACCGGCCCGTCGGCTCAGCGCAGCTGCGGCAGCACCTCGGCGCCGAGGCGCCGCAGGTTCTCCTCGGTCGCGGCGAGATCGCCCGAGCCCTCCACGAGGAGGGCGAAGCGGGAGATGCCGGTGCGCTCGGAGGTGGCCGCGAGCCGGTCGGCGGCGAGGCGCGGGGTGCCCACCGGGTGCAAGCCGCACAGCAGCTCGGTGTAGGCGTACGGATCGCGCATCTGGCGCGTCCGGCCGTCGACCGTCACATGCGCCTCCAGGCCCTGTTTCAGCCAGCCCGGCATCGCCTTCAGCAGCGTCTCCGCCGCGTCCGTGCGCCGGTCGGCGAGCTGGCACACCCCGGCCGAGACATGGGCCGCGGCCGCGATCTCCTCGCCGCTCAGGCCCGCCGCCCGGGCGCAGCGCCGCCACATCGCGACCATCTCGGCCTTCTCCTCGTCCCCGACGTGCATGCCGAGCAGCATCGGCAGCCCGCGCTCGGCGGCCAGCCGGACGCTCGCCGGAGAGGTGCAGGCGACGACCACCTCGGGGCCCGGCCCCTCGGTCAGGGCCTCCGAGGGGCGGGGTACGACGGCGACCTCGCGGAAGCGGAACCGCTCCCCGTCGGCGGCCACGCGCGGCTCGCGCAGCCAGCGCAGCAGCAGATCGAGCGACTCCGGGAACCCGTGTTCGTACGCCCCGAGGCCCGCGCCGAACACCTCCAGGTCCACCCAGGGACCGCCGCGGCCCACGCCCAGCGTGAACCTGCCGCCGCTCGTCAGATGCAGCAGCGCGGCCTGCTCGCCGAGGGCCACCGGGTGGGCGGTGGGCAGTACGCTGACCGCCGTACCGACCCGGACGCGGCGGGTGCGGCCGAGCAGAAGGGCGGCCAGCGTGACCGCGGACGGGCACGTGCCGTACGGCACGAAGTGGTGCTCGGCGAGCCACACCGCGTCCAGTCCGGCCTCCTCGGCGACCTCCGCCGAGCGGACCGCCCGGTGCAGGGCTTCTCCCGGACCCTGGCCCGGGAACTGGGCGCCCAGCACAAAGCTTCCTACGTACATCGCATTTCCTGCTTCCTTGGCTCCGACCCGGAGCTCCCCCACCCGGCATAACCGTCCGACACGTGCCCAGGACACGGCCTCGCGGAGAGATTTGCGGATTGTCTGCAGAATCGCGGGTCCTGTAGGGGGACTTGGGCGGGTTGGTTCCCTTCGCGTACCCCGCTCGGCGGCGCGTACGCTGGATGCAGCCCGTGCTTCCTGTATAGCCCCGAGAGGTGTCCCGTGTCCCCGCGTCGCAACCGACCGAATGCAGCCGGATCCTCGGGCCGGAGCGCCGAGGAGGACAGCGTCGGCCGGTACGGCGGCTGGCAGTCGACCGAGAGCTGGCAGGGCGAGGACTGGAGCGTGCGTCATGTCGCCGGGGCGAGCGCGCAGGGCAAGACGTACCGCTGCCCGGGCTGCGACCAGTTGATCCCCTCCGGCGTCCCGCACGTGGTGGCCTGGCCGGAGTTCGCGGGCGTGGACGACCGCCGGCACTGGCACAAGGCGTGCTGGAACGCGAAGGACCGCCGCACCACGCGGGTGCAGCGGTCCCGTAACGCGCCGAAGTTCTAGTCCGGCGCTCCTGGCCGGAGGTTCGGGTTCACACGTCCCGCTGCCGCAGCAGCGCGTAGGCGCCGGCGTACGCGACCACCGTCACGCCCAGGACGATCCACAGCGGGTCCCAGCCCGAAGGGCCGGAGCTGCTGAGGGAGTTGGAGTAGAACAGGCTCATCTGGTTCGGGATCGAGTACTCCAGCAGCCACTCGCGGACCTTGTGCATCGACTGGGCGAACATGAACAGCGCGATCACCAGCGGCGCGAGCAGCACCCCGATCATGATGGTGATGGCGCCCGCGGAGTGCCGGATGATCGAGCCGATGAGCAGCGACAACAGCCCGAGCAGCGCGATGTAGAGGCTCACGCCGACGGTGGCCTTGAACCACTCGGCGCCGGTGGGTGTGCGCGCGCCGTTGTCCCGCACCATGGCCGTCTGCACCACCGCCACGAACGCGCTGGAGGCCAGCGTGATCACGAAGGCGAGGACGAAGAAGACGATCGCCTTCGCGGCGAGCACCCGGCCGCGGCTCGGGCACGCGGTCATCGTCGTCCGGATCATGCCGGTGCCGTACTCGGACGCGGTGGTCAGCACGCCGAGCGTCATGATGCACATGCTGCCGAGCAGCAGCCCGAAGAAGCCGAGCTGGAGCGGGCTCTGGTCGTTCATCGACGAGGTGGAGCGGCTGACCACCGCGCCGGCCAGCAGGCCGATGCCGATGACGAGCAGCACGAACACACCGAGCGTCCAGATCGTCGAGCGCACCGACTTGATCTTCGTCCACTCGGAGGCGAGCGCGTGCCCGAGGTGGGTGCGCACGACCGGGATCGGCGAGGTGTAACCGGGGTACGCCCCGCCGGGCGCCGCCTGCCAGTCGGGTGCGGCGGCTGCGGGGGCCTGCGGCATCGGGGGCTGGTGGGTGCTCATCGGGCGTCGTCCTCGGGCTGGGTCCGGTTGGGGTCGGCGGGGGCGGGCGCGGCGGCCGGCGCCGGGGGAGCGGCGGGAGCCTGAGCCTGCGGTGCGGCCGGGGCCTGCGGGGCGGGCGCCTGTTGCTGCGGTGTCTGCGCGGGCTGCGGGGCGGGCGCCTGTCCCTGCGGTGCCTGCGCGGGCTGCGGGGCGGCGGCCGGGGCCGGCGGCTGGGGGGCCGTCTGCTGGGCGTACGGGTTGGCGGGGGCGCCGTACGGGCCCGGCTGGGCGGTGCCGTAGGGGCCCGTGGGAACCGGCTGGCCCGGGTAGGGCTGCCCGCCCTGCGAGGGCGGCGGCGGGGCGTACCAGCCGGGCTGGCCCTGGCCGGGCACCGGCAGGGGCGGCTGCGCGCCCGGCGGCAGCGGCTGCTGCAGGCCCGCCTTCTGGTCGATGGTCGAGCGGTAGTCCACGGCACCCTGCGTCATCCGCATGTACGCCTCCTCCAGCGAGGCCTGGTGCGGCGACAGCTCCCACAGCCGGACGTCCGCCTCGTGCGCGAGGTCGCTGATCCGGGGCAGCGGCAGGCCCGTCACCCGCAGGGCGCCGTCCTGCTCGGGCAGGACGTGGCCGCCCGCCTCGGTGAGCGCCGAGGTCAGCTTCTCGCGCAGCTGCGGCTCGGTGTCGGGGGTGCGCACACGCGCGAAGTCGGCGGAGTTGGCCGAGATGAAGTCCGTCACGCTCATGTCGGCGAGCAGCTGGCCGCGCCCGATGACGATGAGGTGGTCGGCGGTCAGCGCCATCTCGCTCATCAGGTGCGAGGAGACGAAGACCGTACGGCCCTCCGCCGCGAGCGCCTTCATCAGGTTGCGGACCCAGAGGATGCCCTCGGGGTCGAGGCCGTTGACCGGCTCGTCGAACAGCAGCACCTGCGGGTCGCCGAGCAGCGCCGCGGCGATGCCCAGGCGCTGGCCCATGCCGAGCGAGAAGCCCTTGGAGCGCTTCTTGGCCACGTCCTGGAGGCCGACGACCCCGAGCACCTCGTCCACGCGCCGCGCCGGGATGCCCGACAGCTGGGCGAGGCTCAGCAGGTGGTTGCGCGCGGTCCGCCCGCCGTGCACCGCCTTGGCGTCCAGCAGCGCGCCGACCTGACGGGGGGCGTTGGGCAGCTTGGCGTACGGGTAGCCGCCGATCGTCACCGTGCCGGACGAGGGGTTGTCCAGCCCGAGGATCATCCGCATCGTCGTCGACTTGCCCGAGCCGTTCGGCCCGAGGAAGCCCGTGACGGCTCCCGGTCGCACCTGGAAGGAAAGGTTGTGCACGGCGGTCTTGTCGCCGTAGTGCTTCGTCAGGCCTACAGCCTCGATCATGCTCCGCACCCATCGAAAGGTTCAGGACAGCGGGGCACACGCCCCCGTAAGGGTTAGGAGGATATCGAGCCGCTGACGGTTCCGCCCAAAAGAAAGTAAAGCCCGAGCATCACGAAACGTGAGCGCCGGGCTCACTGGGCGTCCCGCCTCCGGAGCAGCACGTAGCCTCCCGCGAGCGCGGCGATCACCCAGAGCACCATGATCCCGAGCCCGCCCCAGGGCCCGTACGGCCGGTCGTCGCCGATCCTCGGCACCACCTGCATGATCCGGCTGCCCGCCTGGTCCGGCAGGAACCGGCCGATCTTCTTCGTCGCGTCGACGTTGCCGAGGATGTTCGAGATCAGGAAGAAGAACGGCATCAGGATGCCGAGCGACAGCATCGGCGAGCGCAGCATCGCGGCCACCCCCATGGAGAACACCGCGATCAGCGTCATGTACAGCCCGCCGCCGATCACCGCGCGCAGCACTCCCTCATCCCCGATGTGCGCCCGGTACGGCCCGAGGACCGCCTGACCCAGGAAGAAGGCGGCGAAGCTCGTCGCCATGGCGACGACCAGCGCGAGCGCGCTGGCCACGGCGACCTTGCCGAACAGGAAGGCGGCCCGGCGCGGCACGGCGGCCAGCGAGACGAGGATCATGCCGGTGCTGTACTCGTTCGAGACGACCAGCACCCCGAACACGATCATGGCGAGCTGGCCGAGGCTCGTGCCCGTGAAGGACACGAAGGTCGGATCGAACGACAGCCGGTCCCTGATCGGCATCGAGTCGAACTGGCTGCGCGTGAGCGCGGAGATGAGCATGCCGAGCGCGATCGTGACGACCACGGCCACCGACAGCGTCCACACCGTCGACGCCACGGACCGGATCTTCGTCCACTCGGACCGGATGACCTGACCGGCCGCCATGGGTCAGGCCCCCTTCCAGCCGGCGCCCCAGTCCTGCGGGGCCGCCGGTCGCCCCGACCGCGCGTGGTACTCCACCGACTCCGCCGTCAGCCGCATGAACGCCTCCTCCAGCGACGCCTGCTGGGTGCTCAGCTCGTGCAGCACGATCCCGTGCCGTGCCGCCAGCTCACCGATCCGCTCCGCCTTGCCGCCGTCCACCTCCAGCGCGCCCGCACCCGCCTCGACGACCGTGATGCCGTCCTCGTGCAGCGCGTCGAGCAGCCGCTCCCGCTGCGGCGAGCGGATCCGCACGTACGTCCGCGCGTTCTGCCGGATGAAGTCGGCCATCGAGGTGTCCGCGAGCAGCCGCCCCTGTCCGATGACGACGAGGTGGTCGGCGGTCAGCGCCATCTCGCTCATCAGGTGCGAGGAGACGAAGACCGTACGGCCCTCCGCCGCGAGCGACTTCATCAGGGTGCGGATCCAGTGGATGCCCTCGGGGTCGAGCCCGTTGACCGGCTCGTCGAACATCAGGATGCGGGGATCGCCGAGCAGCGCGGCCGCGATCCCCAGCCGCTGGCCCATGCCGTACGAGAACGCCTTGGCCTTCTTCCGCGCCACGGCGGTGAGCCCGACGGTGTCCAGCACCTCGCCCACCCGGCTCTTCGGGATGCCGTTGCTCTGGGCGAGACAGAGGAGGTGGTGGTACGCGCTGCGGCCGCCGTGCACGGCCTTGGCGTCCAGCAGCGCCCCGATGTACGTCAGCGGGTCCGCCAGCTCGGCGTAGTGCCTGCCGTCGATCCGGACGTCCCCGGCGGTGGGGTGGTCGAGACCGAGGATCATCCGCATGGTGGTGGACTTCCCGGCCCCGTTGGGCCCGAGGAACCCGGTCACGACACCGGGCCGGACCGCGCAGGTGAGACCGTCCACGGCCAGCTTCTCGCCGTACCGCTTGGTCAGCCCCGCAAGCTCGATCATGCGGCCACGCTAAGACGACGGCAAGCCCCCTGCCACTTGAGGGCAGGGGGCTTCGGCCACGCGCTTTCGCGGTTACCGCGTCTGCTGCGCCGGCACCCCACGGGAAATGGGCTCGTCGTCGGTCGTCGTGCCCGCGGCGGCGACCGCCGCGCCGGTCAGCGTCGCCAGCATCTCCCGGACGTTCGTCAGCTGGGCGTTGATCGAGTCGCGACGGTTGGTCAGCGCCGCCAGCTCGCGCTCGGATTCCGAACGGATGCGGTCGGCCTTGGCGTTGGCGTCGGCCACGATGTCCTCGGCCTGGCGCTGGGCCGTCTCCACCGTCTGGCGGGCGCGGCGCTCGGCGTCCGTGCGCAGCTTCTCGGCCTCCAGGCGCAGCTGCTCGGCGCGGTGCTCGATCTCGGCCAGGCGCTTCTCGGCCTTCTGCTGACGCGAGGCCAGGTCGCGCTCGGACTGCTCGCGGCGCTTGGCCAGGTTGGTCTCGAAGTCGGCGGCGGCCTGCGCGGCCTTGGCGCGGGTCTCCTCGAAGAGGGCGTCCGCCTCCTCCCGCTTGGACTGCGCGTCCTTCTGCGCCTCCGAGCGCAGCTGGGCGGCGTCGCCCTTCGCCTTCTCGACGATCCGGACGCCCTCGTCCTCCGCCTTGGCCTTGCGCTCGGCGGCGTAGGACTCGGCGTCGTTGCGGACCTGCTGGGCAGCCGACTCGGCGAGGTCGCGGTGCTGTTCGGCCGCCCGCCGGGCCTCCTCACGCAGCTCCTTGGCCTCTTCCTCGGCCAGGCGCAGGATCTTCTCGACCCGCGCGCCGAGACCCGCGTACGACGGCTCGGCGTCGCTGACCTGGGCCTGGGCGTTCTGCGTTTCGAGGTGCAGCTCCTCGATGCGCTTCTCCAGGGCGGTGATCCGGGCGAGAGCGCTGTCACGGTCGGAGACGAGCTTGGAGATACGTTCGTCCACCTGAGCGCGGTCGTACCCACGCCGCACAAGCTCGAAGCCGTAGGGGGAAGTGTCGCTCATGGGGTTCCTGTCGAATGAGACCGGTGAGGTGATAGGTGGAATCCTAGGGGCCGAAGCGGTGTGTCATCGAGCGGATACGTGTTTGATCTGGAGAATGAGACCCCTTTTGGGTGGCTGACGGCTGGAAGCCTTGCCAAGACACGGGCAAAGCCCTCAGACGTTACCGGAACGCAACCCCTGCGCTAGCCGTCTGACGACTTGCCACCCGATCGGGGGGCGCCGACCGAGGCGCCCGCCTTGACTCCGCCGTCCTTCCCGGACGCCGGCGTCTCGAAGGACTCCAACGCCTCCAGCACGTCCTGGACACGGGAGATCTCGGCGTTGATGTCCTCCCGCCGGCGCATCAGGATCTCCAGCTCGCGCTTGCCCTCCTCGACCGTGCTCCGGGCCTCCCGGATCGCCTCGGCCTTCAGCTCCTCGGCCTCCTTGACGAGCCTGGCCTTCTTCTGCTCGGCCTCCTTGAGCAGACCCTCCGCCTTCTTGACGGCGGCGATCCGCACCTTGCCCGCCTCGGAGCTCGCCTCCGAGACCATCTCCTTGGCCTTCGCCTCCGCCTTGGCCAGCTGCTCCTCGGCGGCCTTGATGAGCGCGTCGCAGCGGTCGCCGGTGGACTTCATGGTCTCGGCGGCCTCGCGCCGGGCCCGTTCGTGCAGCTCCTCGATCTCGGCCGTGATGCGGTCGCGCAGCTCCTCCGCGCGCTCCCGGATCGCGGTCGCGTCCCGGCGCGCGCCGACCAGCAGCTCGTCGGCGTCCGTACGGGCCTTCTCCACCAGGGAGTTGCCCTCGATCGTCGCCTCCGACACGATCCGCTCGGCCTCCGCGCGGGCCGCGCCGACCATCGTGTCGGCCTGCGACTCGGCGTCCGCCGTCGTCTGCAGCGCCTGCTCCTGCGCATCGCTGAGCAGCTTGTCGACCTCGGCCGTCGTCTCCGTGATGAGCGTGTCGACCTGCTCGGCCGCCTCCGAACGCCGCTTGTTGGCGTCCTGGCGGGCCTCGTCCAGGGTCCGCTCGCCCTCCTGGCGCGCGGAGTTGACGAGCCGTTCGGCCTCCGCCTGCGCGTCCGCCCGCAGCCGCTCGGCCTCCGCGCGCAGCCGCTCGGCGTGCGCCTGCGCCGAGCCGACCGTCTCCGCCGCCTCCGCGCGCAGCCGCTCGGCATCGCCGGTGGCCTCCCCGACGAGCTGCTCGGCCTTCGCCACCGCCTCCGCGCGGACCCGGTCCGCCTCGGCGAGGGCCTCGGTGCGCACGCGGTCGGCCTCGGTCACGGTCTCGGTGGTGAGCCGTTCGGCCTCGTTGCGGGCCTCGGTGATGAGGGTGTCGGCCTGGGTGGCGGCCTCGGAGCGGATGCGGTTGGCGTCCGAGCGGGCGTCCGCCCGGGTCCGGGACGCCGCCTCGCCGGCCTCGGTGAGCGTCTGCGCCGCCTCCGCGCGGACCCGCTCGGCCTCGGCGAGGGCCTCGGTGCGCACGCGGTCGGCCTCGGTCACGG
The DNA here is from genome assembly GCF_055584345.1 of Streptomyces sp. NPDC104106. Lineage (NCBI taxonomy): Bacteria > Bacillati > Actinomycetota > Actinomycetes > Kitasatosporales > Streptomycetaceae > Streptomyces > Streptomyces sp. NPDC104106. The sequence goes on along the minus strand of NZ_JBVJMF010000005.1, from coordinate 48,950 downwards.
TCTCGGTGGTGAGCCGTTCGGCCTCGTTGCGGGCCTCGGTGATGAGGGT